>DASXKD010000314.1:0-11591 GCA_036497045.1 Streptosporangiaceae bacterium
GGGCGACGGAGGGTCCGGGGCCTGAGGGGAAGCGCAGGCCGGCCAGTTGCGCGCTGTCGATGACATCCACGTCGAGGTGCAGGTAGACCGGCGTGCGGCCGAGCCGGTCGAGGGCGGAGGTGATCGCGGCCGGGTCGGCGGGCACGCGGCGGACCTGGCTGACGGTCAGGGCGTCGCGCTCGGCAGGGTCGAGGTCCCTCGCGTCAACGAGCACGACGTTGGTGTCGGCCACCGGCCGCATCCGGAGCGCATCGCAGAAGAGCTCGGGTGCCCGGCCTGTCAGCATCGCCAGCGGCATGCCGCCGAGGTAGCCGCTGATCGTTATGGCCGGGGTGTTGAAGTCGCCGTGCGCGTCCAGCCACACCACTGCCAGGTCGCGACAGCGGCGCTGCAGCCCGGCCACCGCTCCCAGGGCAGTGGGGCAGTCGCCGGATAGCAGCAGTGGCCTGGCGGCTCGCGCCACCGCACCAGCGACCGCCTGATACAGCAGCGTCATCCGGCCCGGCGCGGGGCCCGCCGGAAGGGCCGGGCAGATCGTCTCGGCGACGCCACCCGGGACCGGGAAGGCTGGGATGTGCTCATCGAGGTGCCAGGGTGTCACGATGAGGTCCCAGCCGCCGCTGCTGCGGTCAGCCACGAGTTGTCTGCCTTTCTTTCCGGTGGGCAAACAGGTTGAGCAGCCGTTGCAGCTCGGCGGCGCCGGCGTCCAGGTGCGCGGTGAGCTGCGCCCGGGCTTGTGCCCGGGCTGCGCCGCGAGGACTTTCCGGGCCAGGCCGCAGGTGTTCCACACTTGGAACAGCTGAATAGAATACAGGCTCTGGACAACCATGCTAAGGAACTCGTGCGCTGGGCCAGCCGGCACACTCATAAGGAGCGGTGATCATGCCTGTCTTCGACTTCGCGTTGCGGCTGAATCGCCCGCCCACTGATGACGAGATCGAGGCCCTGTACGAGGTCGCGGGTGGCGAGGCTGACGTTGAGTGGAACCCGGATACTGGCTACGGCGCTGTGACGTTCAACCGGGAGGCGGACACGCTGACCGTTGCGATCGTGTCCGCGGTGCACGATGTTGAGCAGGTGCCTGGGCTGCGTGTGGTGGGAGCGGGCCAGGACTACCTGGTGACCATGCTGGACATCGCCCGGCGTGCCGGAAGAACCCGCGCGTCGGTGCGAATGCTGGTCAATGGCAAGCGCGGGCCTGGCGGGTTTCCCCGCCCTGCGCTGGTGACGACGGGCGGGGAGAAAGTCTGGAACTGGCCAGAGGCCGCAGCGTGGCTGCGGGATCGGCTCGGCGTGGCTGTTGAGGTGCCTCCGCACGAACTCATGACCGCCGACCGGTTGCTCGTCGCCCGGGCCGCACTGGCGGAGGAACCAGACGAGCGGACGCGAGCCGCCCTAGGGGGCCTGCTGCGGGCCTCGTAGGGTCACCACGACCGCGAACCCCATCCGCCCACCGCATGACCTGGCCTGATGAGGTGCCACGGGCGGGCAGTTGCTCAAGCCATAGGCCTTGTTGACCAGCCAGAATGTATATGACACTCGTTTGGAGCGTGTCAACGCAATAAGGCTGGCAGGCGCTCGGGCTGGAGGGATGGCCGGGATGGGCAGGGATCGGCTGGCGCGGTACGGCCTCACGAGTCCGGAAAACGACGCAGCAGTGGAACTCGGCCTGGCCGGGGGTGCCTGGTTCCGCAGCGCGATACCGCGCAAGCGGATGAAGGAGTTGATGCGGCGTGCCGATTACCCGGCCGTGCGGGACACCGCGATCTGGTTCGGGCTGATCTTCGGCCTGGCCGGCCTCGGCATCGCGTTCTGGGGCACCTGGTGGGCGGTCCCGTTCTTCGCCGCCTACGGCGTGCTGTACGGCTCGACCTCGGATTCCCGCTGGCACGAGTCTGGGCACGGTACCGCGTTCAAGACACGCTGGATGGATCAGGGGCTGTACCAGATCGCCTCCTTCATGATCATGCGGGATCCGACCACCTGGCGGTGGAGCCACACCAGGCACCACACCGACACCCTGATCGTCGGGCGGGACCCTGAGATCGCGGTGATGCGGCCGGCCAGGCTGGTCAAGCTGCTGGCCAACCTGGTGGGCCTGGTCGACGTGCCGCTGGCCTTCCGGCTCATGTTCCTGCACGCGTCCGGCCGGCTCACCGCCGACGAAGCCGACTACGTTCCCGAGTCCGAGCGGTACAAGGTGTACCGCACCGCTCGGATCGACCTGGCGATCTACGCGACCGCCATCGGCCTGGCGATCGGGCTGCGCACCTGGCTGCCGGTGGTACTGATCGGCGGCCCTCGGCTGTACGGGGCGTTCCTGTTCAACCTCTACGGGTTCACCCAGCACGCGGGCATGGGCGAGAACGTGCTCGACCACAGGCTTAACACCCGGACGGTGAAGATGTGCCTGGTCAACAGGTTCCTGTACTGGAACATGAACTACCACGTCGAGCATCACATGTTCCCGATGGTGCCGTACTACCGGCTGCCGGAGCTGCACGAGGAGGTCAAGCACGACTGCGCTCCGGCGTACCCGTCGATGTGGGCGGCCTACAAGGAGATCGTCCCTGCGGTGCTGCGCCAGATGCGGGACCAGGAGTACTACATCCGCCGCGAGCTGGTGCCCGGTGCCGCGCCGTATAACGAGCCAATGCCGCTGACCGACGGCCGCGCGCTGCCGCTGGCCGGCGCGGTAGCGGCCTGAACCGTGAGCCAGGAGACCAGATGGACCAGTGGATCGCCGCGTGCGCGGCCGACGACGTCGATCCCGAGGACGTCATCCCCTTCGAGTACGACGGCAAGGACTATGCGATCTACCGGTCTCCCAGCGACGGTTACTACGCGACCGATGGCCACTGCACGCACGAGCAGACGCTGCTGTGCGACGGCCTGGTCATCGGCAGCGTCATCGAGTGCCCTAAGCACAACGGCCGGTTCGACTACACCAGCGGCAGAGCGCTCGGCGCTCCGGTGCTTGTCGACGTGCGCACCTACCCGGTCAAGCTGGAGGACGGCACCGTCTATATCGATGTCGGCTGACCACCCAAACCGGACTCTCGTGCTGGGGCAAGCGAACGCGGGCTGGCCTGTCCATCACTGACCGGGAACAGTTCTGGAAGGATGGCCGACATGACATTGCCTGCCCTCCCCGAGGAGTCCTTCCAGCGCGTGCTCTGCGTCGTCGCGCACCCTGACGACATGGAGTACGGCACGTCCGCGGCCGTCGCTCGCTGGACCGCGCGCGGCATCGAGGTCGGTTATCTCCTGCTCACCCGCGGCGAGGCCGGCATGCCGAACCCTCCCGAGGAGACGGCACGCCTGCGCGTCGCCGAGCAGCAGGCCGCCTGCGCCGTCGTCGGCGTCAAGCACCTGACCGTCCTGGAACATCCGGACGGCGTGCTTGTCTACGGCCTCGACCTGCGCCGGGACATCTGCCGGGAGATCCGCCGGTTCAAGCCCGACGTCGTGCTCGGCACCGGTTACGAAATCGAGACGCCTTATGGCTTCGACCAGGCCGACCACCGCGCGGCCGGGCTCGCGACCCTCGACGCGGTGCGCGACGCGGGCAACCGGTGGGTTTTCCCGGAGCAGGCCGACGACGAGGACCTCGAACCGCACTCCGTGCGCTGGCTTATCGCCCCCGGGCTCGCCGGCTTTGGCGCGACCCACGGCGTCGAGGTCACGGGTGAGCCGCTGCGCCGCGGCGTCGCGTCGCTCGAGGCGCACGCCGCGTACCTGGCCGCGCTCCCGGGCCACCCCGCCCCCGGGGACATGATCCCGAAGTTCACCGCGATGAGCGGCAAGGCCATGGGCGTCGAGTACGCCGTTCTGTTCCGCGCCCACGACCTGCAGGCACCACCGGAGTTCTTCACCGAAGCCCTGCAGGACTGACTCGGGGTTACCCGGTGACGATGCCCGTCCGCCATGCCCACGCGGCGATCCTTCGGCCCAGATCGGCCCTCCGGGCCGCTTACGTGGCACTGGCCGGTCTCAGCTGAACGAACACGACGGAAGCCTGTTCATCGGCATGACCGTTGGTGGCATCGCGCCTACTGCGCGGTCAGGGCCGGGTTGAGCCGCACCAGCCGCACGGGGTTTGCCTCGTCGAGTTCGGCGATGGCTTCTCGTGATTTCACGAAGTCGGAGAATGACCGATAGCCGAGCGCCTTTTCGCTGAATGACGGGTCCATGCGCCTCATCTGGCTCTTCACCTCGGAGCTGTGCAGCCAGTCCGCGTCGTCCTTCTCCTGGCCGAGCCGCAGTGCCCGTTCAAGGAGCCTGGTTGCCTCCTTCTGCGGGTCTTCGGTTTCCAGGTCGGTCTCGTCGGCCGCGGCGGCGGCCGGCCGCTTGGCCCGCCGCGAACTCCGCGCGGGAGGCGTATCGCCGGGCTCCTGGAGAACCGGCGGTGCGGCCGTCTGGGCGGCTGACGGCTGGGGTACGCCAACAGGGGTGATGCCAGGAAGGGCGTCGTAGGTCACGAGTTCATCGCACGCCGCAGCGAGTGACCTGCTGGTCGATCCCGCGACGCCGACACCCACGACATACCGGCCCAGGCGCCTGCACCGCTGGGCGAGGGCGATGTAGTCCGAGTCCCCGGCCACGATCACCACGTGGGTCAGGTCGGGAAGGCGGAACATGTCCTCCACCGCATCCACGGCCAGCCTGATGTCGGCGCCGTTCTTGGCGTAGGCGGCGGCAGGAAACAGCTGCACCAGGTCCACGGCGCGGCTGACGAGCTGCCCGCGATAGTCGGCGTTGACCGGGGCTGACCAGTCCGCGTAGGCGCGGGTGAGCACGAGGGTGCCGAAGGACGAGGCGAAGTCGATCACTGCGCCGACGTCCACGGTGGCGCTCCGGACCTTTTCCGCGAGTGCGGAGCCAGCCGACCTGTCGCCGCTGCTGAATCCGCGCACCTTGTCGCGCTGGAACTGGCCCCGGCCATGGACCTGGTCGTACCGCGATATCACGATGTTGTCGAAGTCGATGTAGACGGCAACACGGGTGCCGCCGGGGTCGTTCATGGTTGCTCTTCTCGTCGGGACGGCTCAGGCTGCGCGTCACTCGTTGAGGGTCAGCAGCAGCGTGGCTGCCTGTTCCTGGCTGAGCGCGCGGCCTGCGCCATGTTCAGCATCCCACTCCGCACGGGCCATGGTCGCGCGGGCGGGGCCCAGGAAGCCCTCAACCAGCTCCGCCTCGAGATCTGCGATGGGCATGCCAGCTATCTGCCTGACCGCCGCCGCCGCGCCGGCCAGGCGGGCCGCCCGCAGTGGTTCGCCCAGTTCCGCGACGGTGCAGGCGGCCAGTTCCAGGGCTGCCGCCAGGATGTCGGAGTTACCGGCGCTGGCCACGTAGTCAGCCGTGGCAGACAGCAGGTTGCGGGCCTCCCGGGTATGGCCGGCCCGCAGGGTGACCATGGTAAGCGCGTGCCTGTCCAGGACCAGGCCAAGCAGGTCACCCTGTCTCTGGTCCAGCGTGACTGCTTCCTGCAGCACCCGTGCAGCACGGTCGAGATCGCCGGCGAAGTTCTCCACCATGCCCAGATTCGTCAGGGCCGCGGCGAGCCGTTGCTCGCTGCCGATCTCACGGGCGAGGGCGGCGCTTTCCTCCAGCAGGGAACGAGCCGTGCTCAGGTCACCGTTGTAACCATGGGTGATGCCGAGGCTGTTCAGTTCCTTGGCCTCCTGGTCGCGGTCGCCCGAGTCGCGGTAGATCGCAAGACTTCGCTCGAAGAGTGGTACCGCCGCGGCCCACTCGCCTTGCTGTGTCAGCAGCATTCCCAGTCCGTGCGCCACCGCGGCGAGCGGTGCCCCGGTGTCCTCGCTGGCCAGGTCGATCGCCCGTTGCAGCCATCGTCTGCCTTCGGTGGCGTGACCGTGCTGGTGCCAGAACGCGGCCAGCGCCTCGACCAGCCGCAGGCCGATGCCGACCCGTTCGGCGTGGGTGCCCTGAGACTCCAGCGACCAGGCCAGGGCGGCCCGCAGGTTGTCGTGCTCGGCTTCCAGCCGGTCCAGCGTGGCTAGCTGCGCCGGGCCGTACAACTGCTGGTGCGCCTGCTCGGCGAGGGCGGTGTAATGCTCGGCGTGCCGGTGCTGGGCGCGGTCGGCTTCACCAGCCTCGGCCAGCCGTTCCAGGGCAAATTCGCGGATCGTCTCCAGCAGGCCCATCCGGGGCTCTCCGTCGGCGCCCTCGGTCACGGTGATCAGGCTGACATCCATCAGCTCGCTGATCAGTTCCAACGGATCCACCAGGTCGGCTGGGCCGGCCGGGCCGTCCCCGGACAGGGCCACCGCCGCCAGCGCGTCCACATCGCAGCCGCCCGCGAAAACCCCGGCGCGACGCAGCACCGCGGCGGGCCGGGGCGGCAGCAGGTCATAGCTCCAGGCAATGGTGGCCCGCAAGGTTTGCTGACGTGATGGCCGCCCGGCATCCGCGGCGGCCAGCGCGACGCTGTGATCAAGCCGGGCAAGCAGGGCCTTGGGCGAAAGCAGCCGAACCCGCGAGGCGGCCAGCTCGATCGCCAGCGGCAGTCCGTCCAGCCGCCGGCAGATGGCCGCGATGTCGGCCGCGTTGTCCTCGGTCACCACGAAGCCCGGCCTGACCATGCTCCCCTGCTGCACGAACAGCCGTACCGCAGCGGAAGCGGTCACCGCCGCGATGGCCTGTTCCTGCGGTATGGCCAGCGGCGGCACCGGCAGCTCATGCTCACCCTGCAGGTGGAGCGGCCCGCGTGAGGTCGCCAGCACCACCAGGCGCGGAGCCGCCGCGAGCAGCGCGGCCACGACCTCGGCGCCACCTTGCAACTGCTCCAGGTTGTCCAGTACCAACAGGGTCCGGCGGTCCCGCAGGTGCTCCATGACCGCGGCCGGCTCATCCCCGTTCACCGACAGATCACCGGCGATGGCCTTCCACATCACATCGGCATCGCGGACCGCTGCCAGGGCACTGAAGTAGATCCCCTGCGGGAAGGTATCGCCCAGCGATGCGGCGGCATCTATGGCCAGCCGTGTCTTACCTACTCCGCCCGGCCCGGTGAGCGTCACCAGCCGTATCCCCGGCCGGCAGATGAGGGCGCGCAGTTGCTCGAGGTCGCTGCCGCGGCCCACCAACGGGGTGATCGGAACCGGCAGGTTAGTCGCGGCGCCCAGGCTCTTCAGCGGCGGAAAGTACTCTGCCAGGCCCGGGCCGGCCAGCTGATAGATGTGTTCCGGCCCATCGATGTCCTTGAGCCGGTGCAAACCCAGGTCACGGACGGACAGTTCGGCGGGCATCCCGGAGTGCGCCAGCTCCCAGGTGACATTGGACATCACCACCTGGCCGCCATGAGCGGTTGCCGCGATCCGGGCGGCCCGGTGCACATCCATGCCGATGTACCCGTCCTCATGCCGGGACGGCTCCCCTGAGTGCAGGCCCATCCTGACTCTGACGGCGGCGCCACCGGGCCACGCATGCCCGCCCAGCGCGCGCTGCGCCGCGACGCAGCAGGCTACCGCGTCCGCAGCCGATTCGAACACGACGAAGAAGCTGTCGCCTTCGGTCCCCAGCTCATGCCCGCGCCAGTCGGAAATGGCGGCCCGGAGCACGTCCCGCTGAGCCGACAGTGCCTCCCCGTACCGGGCGCCCAGACGGCTCAGCAGGACCGTTGACCCTTCGATGTCGCTGAAGAGCAGGGTCACAGTCCCGGTCGGCAGTTCTCGCATCCCCCAAGTATCGCCACGCCGGTTCCTGCCCTCGTCAAGGTCACCAGACATAGGGGATGAGGCGCTTGTGCCGCGCGGCGTGCAGCGGTACCGGTCGCCGAGGGTGGCCAGCGGGACGCCGGCGCACGGGTGTGGCACGCTGAAAGGGTCGAGAGGCGCTGCGACGGACCAGGTCCGCCACGCTCGACGTCGGCTTCATCGGCAAGGGCGCCTTCGAGTCGGTGGAGGCGGTCATGGCCGTTGTGGGCCGTGTTGCCGGGCTGTGGCGGTACCCGGTGAAATCCATGGCAGCCGAGGAACTGGACGGCGCCGAGGTCTCCTGGCATGGCCTGGCGGGTGATCGCCGCTGGGCGTTCATCCGCGACGGGCAGGTGCGCAGCGGCTTTCCGTGGCTGACGATCAGGGAACGGCCCGAGATGGCCCGCTACCGGCCGCGCTTCGCCGCACCGGACCGGCCCAATGCCTGCCTGGCGCTGGTGCGTACGCCCTCTGGCAGCGAGTTCGAGGTGGCCGATCCCGCGCTCGCGGCCGAACTCGGGCCGGGCGTGCGTGTCATCAAGCAGGACCGTGGGGTCTTCGACACGATGCCCCTGTCGCTGCTGACCATCCAGGCCCTGGCTGGCCTTGGCCGGCTGGCCGGCACCGGCCTGGTGGCCGGGCGGTTCCGGCCCAACCTGCTGGTGGATGCTCCCGGGTGCGAGTTCCCCGAGGACGCCTGGGTCGGCCGGGTCCTGCGCATCGGCGGCCTGCGGATGCGGGTGGACAAGCGCGACCAGCGGTGCATGATTGTCACCATCGACCCGGTGACGCTGCGCCGGGACCCGGCGATCCTGCGCGCCATCGCCCGCGAACGCGACGCCCGGTTCGGGGTCTACGGCTCGACCGTGGAACCAGGCAAGGTCGCGGTGGGCGACCCGGTCGAACTCGAACCCTAGGAGCCCGTGATCTCGTTGCGCAGGGCCTTCAGCGCGGCGACGTAGATCTCGGAGAAGGTCGGGAACGGCTGGATGGTGTCGCGCAGCACTTGCAGCGGCACGTGGGCGCGGATGGCCAATGTGGCCTGCTGTAGCCACTCACCCGCTTCGGGGCCGAGCGCATACGCGCCGGTCAGCCGCTCGCCGTCGGACAGCAGGGTCAGGAAGCCGTTGGACTGGGCGTAGGCGCGCGTGTAGGTGGCGGTCTTGGCCACCTCGGACACCGGAACGGTGGCCGTGAACCTGGCCTCGGCGGCACCAACCGAAGCGGCCTGCGGGTCGGTGTAGACGACGTCGGGGATGGCCTCATAGTTGGCTTCGCGGGCTTCGCCCAGGATGTTGCTGGCCACCACTTCGCCCTGATACTTGCCGACGTGGGTGAGAAGCCGGATGCCGGTGGCATCACCGATGGCCCACAGCCGCTCGCTTGCCCGCAGCCGGGAGTCCACCGGGATCCCGTGCGCACCGGCCTGCACGCCGACCGTCTCCAGGCCGAGGCCGTCCACGCGGGGACGCCGTCCGGTGGCCACGAGCAGGCGGTCGCCGCGCAGTTCGCTGCCGTTGCCGAGGGCCAAGACGTAGTCCTCCCCGTCGCGCCGCGCGACTGTCGCGTGCACACCCACCAGCAGTTCAACGCCGTCGGCGCGCAGCACCTCGCCGAGCGCCTCGCCCAGCGGCACGGGCTCACGGGCCAGCACATGGGAGGCTCCTTCGGTGAGGGCCACCTCGCCACCAAGGCGCCGCACGGCCTGGGCCATCTCCGCCCCCACCGGCCCGCCGCCCAGGATGAGCAGGCGGCGCGGGACGGCCTTCATGCCGGTTATCTCGCGGTTGGTCCACACGCCGCCGAGTTCGCGCAGGCCAGGGACGGGCGGGATGACCGGATCCGAGCCGGTCGCCAGCACCACATGCCGGGCGGTGTGGCGTGCGCCATCGACCTCGACCACGCCGGTACCGGCGAGCTTGCCGGTCCCCCGCAGCAGGTCGATTCCCTTGCTCGCCAGCCAGCGCTCCTGCCCGGCGTCTGAGTAGTCGGAGACCATGAAATCGCGCCAGGCGAGCGCCGCCCCGGGGTCGAACTGCGCGGTGGCTGTCGCCTCGCGTGCTTGGTGCACCGCCTCGCCGGGGCGCAGCAGCGTCTTGGAGGGGATGCAGGCCCAGTAGGAGCACTCACCCCCGACCAGATCGCGCTCGACAAGGGCAACCCGCAGCCCGCCGTCGGCCAGTTCGCCGGCGCAATGCTCGCCGGGTGAGCCGCCGCCCAGCACGATCGCGTCATAGTCGCTCATGTGGTCACCGGCCCGGAAGGCGCGTGGTGATCTCCTGAACGAACCACTCCCTCGAGCTTGTAGTCCACGACCGTTGCTCCTCTCCCTGACGGTGGTGGCGGCTGGCCCTGCTTCTACACTCACGGCACCCGGCGCAGAAGTCTACAAATCCATCAAATCGACTAGAAAAGTCTGATTAGCCATAGGGAAGAATGAGGAGACAGCCCGCTGCCCCGCCGGGTTCCGGGTCCGCTAGCAAAGGCCTTGGACAATGTCCGTGCCCAGCCACGCCGACGTCATCATCCTCAACCATCGCCCGGGATCGTCGCTGAGCCCCGGTGACCTGGTGCCCGAGCGCCGGCCGCTGCGGCCGCCCGGCCCCGGTGAGGTCGTCGTCCGCAACATCGTGACGAGCGTTGATCCGTACCAGCTGCGGATGCTGCGCGGCTCGCCGGAGGTGACGCCGGCCGCGATCGGGGAGCCGGTAGCGGCCAACAGCGTCGGGATCGTGGTGGCGTCGCAGGACCCCGGCGTGCCGGTGGCCACCCAGGTCGCGACATACACCGGCTGGCAGTCCTACGCCACCACCACGGTCGCACCCACCGAGATCGCCGACCCGGCGCTCGGCGGCCCGGTGGAGTGGATCAGCGTCCTGTCCACCACCGGCGTGACCGCCTACGTGGGGATGCACGACATCGGAAACGTGCAGCCGGGCCAGGCGGTGCTCGTAAGCGCCGCCAGCGGCGCGGTGGGCGGGGTGGCCGTCCAACTGGCCAAGGCCGCGGGCGCGCACGTGGTGGCCATCGCGGGCGGCGCGCAGCGCGCCGATCACGCGCGGCAGGTACTGGGCGCCGACGCCGCGGTCGACTACCGTGACCCGGCGTTCCCGGAGCGGCTCAAACAGGCCACGGCCGGCGGCATCGATCTGTTCTTCGACAACGTCGGCGGCCACCAGCTCACGCTCGCCCTGTCGGTGATGAAGAATTACGGCAACGTGGTGCTGTGCGGGCAGGTCAGCAGCTATGCCCGCGCCGACGATCCCGAGGCGGCCGTGAACCTTCGCGACGCGGTTTTCAAGCGGATCACCCTGCGCGGCTTCATCGTCGGCGACTTCTACCTGCAGCGGCTGCTGCCTATCCGCGCGGAGCTTGCCGCGCTGGTACGGGCGCAGCGCCTGCGGGTCGTGGTCAACGAGTTCGACGGCCTCGGCCGCGCGCCCGAGGCACTCGCCTCGGTCTTCGACCGCGGCTCGCCGCATATCGGCAGGCGGGTGGTCCGGATCTCGCCGGGATAGACCACGGTGCGGCTACCGGCATGCGGCGCCCCAGCCGGGGGCCGGCCAGGGCTTCACTCGCGGCACCTCAGCGCTGTTCGACGGGTGGTTCGACGTCGTCGTAGGCACGGGCCGCAGCCAGCAGCCCGCCTGATGATGACCGCGGACCTCGCCGGCGCGGGGATCGTAGATCACCACCTCACCCGGCCACACCGTCTCCAGGGCGTGGGTGTCACCCTGGTTCAGCGCGGCGAAGAATGCGCCCACCGATCGGCCAGGCCCGCGGCGCGAGTCTGCTGCCGCGCCAGTTCCCCGGCGCTGGCGAAGTCTGGAAACCATGGCATCTTGCGCTCCTGTTCGTTGCCAGGCTAGCGCC
>DASXKD010000315.1:0-4261 GCA_036497045.1 Streptosporangiaceae bacterium
GCACCGGCTCCAGCCCCGCATCCAGGACGTACATCCGAGTGTTCCAGATCGGCCTGCCAATCGGCGGCGCCTGCATGCCAGACAGCGGTGCGCTCATCGTCGCACACACTGTGACCTCCGTCGGACCGTAGGCATTGATCATGCACCGGCCGGGAGACCAGCACCCTACCAGTTCCCCCGGGCAGGGCTCGCCAGCTACAATCAGCGCCTCTAACGAGAGATCGGCGCCGCTTTCTAAGGTCGCAAGAACCACGGGAGGCAGGGTCGCATGAGTTGCGCGCTGAGCGACCAGCACCTCTCGCAATGGTGGACCGCTCCGTGCTTCCTCCTTTAGCAGGATCAATGCCGCCCCTGTGGTAAGTGCCATGGCAATTTCCCACAGCGAAGCATCGAAGCCGAGGGGAGCGAACTGTACAACTCGGGAGTCTGGAGTGAGCCCCAGCCGTTCAACTTGGGTACCGGCGAGGCCTGGGATACCTGAGTGGGTAACCACCACCCCCTTTGGCAGTCCAGTTGAGCCGGAGGTGTAGATGACATAAGCCGGGTGCTGGGGCAGCAGCGGCGCAATCCGCGCCGTGTCGGTCGGGTTGTCCGCCGGGGCCCGGCCAAGGGCGGCCTGCGTCTCCGGCGCGTCGAGCTCGACGACCTCGGTCGCCTCCGGCAGGCGCCCGTGGAGAGCCTGGGTGCTGAGCACCAGTGCCGGCGCCGCGTCGCCCAGCATCTGCGCCAACCGCGCCTGCGGGTAGTCCGGATCGAGCGGCAGGTAGGCGCCCCCGGCCTTCAGCACCGCCAGCAGCGCCACCACCAGCTCGGGTGAGCGCTCAAGCGCGATGCCGACCAGGCTCTCGGGTCCTACCCCCCAGCCAACCAAATGATGCGCCAGCTGATTGGCCCGCGCATTCAGCTCGGCGTAGCTGAGCGTGCCTTCCTCCGAGGTCACTGCCAGCGCCGCCGGCGTGCGTGCCGCCTGTGCCTCGAACAACTCCGGCAGCGTTGCCTCCGGTACCGGCCGTGCCGTCGCATTGAAGTCTTCAAGCAGGGTGCGGCGCTCGCCCGCATCCAAGATCTCCAGCCGATGCAGCGGTGCATCCGGGGCGGATACCGCCGCCTCCAGCACGGTGACGTAGTGGCGCGCCATCTGCTCCATGCGCCACCGGTCGAACAGGTCCCGGTTGTACAGCCAGGCAAGGTCGAGCCCGCCATCACGCTCAACCGCGTGAACCTCCAAATCGAAGCGAACCCGCAGCTCGTCCCCCACCACCGGTGCAATCTCCAGGCCCTTCAGTCGCTGCGGACCCGCCGGCGCGTTCTGCAGCGCAAAGACCACCTGGAACACCGGCGGGCGGCTCAGGCTGCGCTCCGGCGACAGCTCCTCGACCAGCCGCTCGAACGGGATGTCCTGGTGCTGATAGGCATCCAGCGTCGTGCTCCGCACCGCCAACAGCAGCTCGCGGAAGCTCACTTCCGCCCCGACCTGCACCCGCATCACCAGCGAGTTCACAAAAAACCCAATCAGCTGCTCCAGCTGCGGCTCCTGCCGGTTCGCAATCGGCGAGCCCACGACGATGTCGTCCTGACCGCTGTAGCGCTGCAGCAGCACCGCAAACCCCGATAGCAAGGTCATGTAAAGCGTCGCCTGGTTCGCCTGGCCCAGCCGCTTTAGCGCCGCCACCCGGTCCGGCGGCAGCGTCAGGCTGCAAAGCTCCGCCGCGAATGTCTGTACCGCGGGCCGCGGCCGGTCCGCCGGCAGGGCCAGCTGCTCCGGAATGCCCGATAGCTGCGCCTTCCAGTAGCCCAGCCCACGGCTCACCGTCTCGTCGTCCAGCCAGCTCCGCTGCCACAGCGCAAAGTCCGCATACTGCACAGGCAGCGGCTCGAGAGGGTTCCCCCGGCCCTCCTGAAAGGCCTCGTAAAGCGCCGCAAACTCCCGATTAAACACCCCCATCGACCAGCCATCGGAGACGATGTGGTGCCAGGCCCGCAGCAAAATATGGTCCTGTTCCGCCAGCTTCAGCAGTCTGAGCCGCAGCAGCGGCCCACGACCCAGGTCAAACGGCTGCTCCCACTCCCGCCGCCATGCCGCCTGGGCCGCCGCCGGCCGCAACGCCTCGTCCAGCCCGCTCAAATCGTCCACCGGCACAGGAATCCGCAATGCCGGCACGATGACCTGGACCGGCTCGCCATCCACCGCGACGAAGTGCGTCCGCAGGCTCTCGTGCCGCTCAACGATCGCGCTAACCGTCCGCTCCAGCGCCTCACGGTCCAGCTCACCGCGCAGCCGCAGCGCCTCCGGCATGTTGTACTCCGCGCTCGTCCCGGCCAGCTGGTCGACAAACCACAAGCGCTGCTGCGCATATGACAGCGGCAAACGCTCCGGGCGCGCCTGCGCCCGCAGCGGCGGCTTCACATCTCCGGCTGCTCGCTGTGCGTCCTCCACAACACGGGCCAGGTCTCCCAGCTGCGGCGCCTCGAACAGCGCACGCACGGTCAACTCCACGCCGAAGACCTTGCGCACCCGGCTCATCACCTGGGTAGCCATCAAGGAGTGGCCACCAAGAGCAAAGAAGTCGTCCTCCTCCCCGACCCGGTCCAGGCCCAGCACCGCTTCCCACAGGCCCGCCAGCAGTCTCGCCGTCTCGCCCCTGGGCTCGGCATATTCCCCCCCGACCCGACCGGTTCGTCCCGGTACTGGCAATGCTTTGCGGTCGAGCTTGCCGTTTGGCGTCAGCGGCCAGGACGCCAATGCCACGATCGCCGAGGGCACCATGTAGTCGGGCAGCGATTGCCGCAGGTATGCCTGCAATGCCCGGCCCAGCTCCGCATCGCCGAGGCTCTGCGATGGCGCATTCCCGTACCGCCAGTAATAACTGCGCGGCGCATCTGCCGCCGCGTCCAGGCCGCGCCAGCGCGGATTGAACACCCCGTCGGAGGTCCCGTCCGGGCCCAATCGCTGCCAGCAGAACGCCACACCCAGACGCTGCGCCAGCCGCATTATCGCATCCGCGTCGTCCCCAGACGCCCCCGCGCACGCCGCCCGCAGCTGCCGCGCATCCGACAGCAAACTGCCCCCGTCACGCAGCAGCCGGACCGCCTCCACCGCCGACGCTACCCGGCTGTCGCGGATCCCGCGGATCCCGATCGCAAAGCCCGGTCCCTGCGCCAGCGCCTCTGCCAACGCCTCCCGCCAGGAGCCCGCTTCGTCCCAAGGAAGCCATCGCTCCGGCGCCGCCACCGCCTCCCGCTCGCCCAGCCGCAGCGTCACATCATACCGGAACCGGCTTAGCTCGTTGTCATACGACCCCGCTTTCAGCGATGTCTCCACCCGGCCCAACTTCTCCCAGCGCCGGCCCAGCTCGCTAAACAGCGCCGGGTCAACCAGTAGCTCCTTCTCGTTCAGCTGCGCCTGGCCAATCCGCTGCCGCAGATCCCCAAGCGGCAACTCACCGGGCGATCGGTACAACTCGACCGAAGTGTGATAAGCTTCCAGCAGCGGCAGACTGCGCACATCGCCCACAAAAACATGGCCGCCGCGACGCGTCACCCGCACGGCTTCCGCCAACACCTCAAGTAGGTAGTCCACGTCCGGGAAATACTGAGCCACCGAGTTGATCACCACCAGGTCGACGCTGTCATCGCCTAGGAACGAGAGGTCCTGCGCCAGGCCTTCCCGCAAGACCACATGGCCGAGATCCTCCCGGCTACTCAGATACTCCCCGAGTTGCGCCAGCACGCGCCCCGAGAAGTCCAGTCCCAGGTAGCTCTCGCATGATGGCGCCAACCGCGTCAGCAGCAGACCCGTGCCGCAACCGATCTCCAGCACTCGGCTCGGCCGCAAGGCGCGCAGCCGGGACACTGCCTCCTCAACCCAAACGCGCATCTCGGCAGCTGGGATCGGCCCCCCCGTGTAACTGCTGTTCCAACCCACGATGTTGAAATCGCCTACGGGCGTCGAACCCTGCCGATAGGTCGTCTCGTACAGCTCCCGCCAATGTCCGATGTGTGACGCCCGCCCCGGAGCCTGCCCGGCCTCATCCGGGCGGCTTACCACGTAGCCCAGAAGTTGCTTCTGCCCCGACTGCTCTTGCACCGTAACTAGCGCATCCTGCACCCGTTCGTGCGTCAGGAGCGCCGCCTCGATCTCGCCCGGCTCGATGCGGAAGCCGCGGATCTTGAGCTGCTGATCGGCCCGGCCAACAAACTCCAGAACACCGTCTGCACGCCACCGCGCCAGATCGCCGGTGCGATACATCCGCCTCCCCGG
>DASXKD010000316.1:0-1927 GCA_036497045.1 Streptosporangiaceae bacterium
CGGGCCTGGACCCGCGCACCCGGGGGCAGATGTGGGACACGATCCGCGGCCTGGTCGCCGACGGCTGCACGGTGCTGCTCACCACCCAGTACCTCGATGAGGCGGACCAGCTCGCCGGGCGGATCGCGGTCATCGACCACGGGCGCAAGGTCGCCGAGGGCACCCCGGATGAGCTGAAGGCGTCGGTGGGCAGCTCGACCTTGCAACTGCGGCTGGCACCGGGCGCCGACCTGGAGCTGGCGCGGCAGGTCGCCCGGCGGGCGGCGGGCACCGAGCCGGTCCTGACGGCCGGGCCAGAAGGGATGACGGTGCCGCTTGGCACCGCCGACCAGGCCGCTGACGTGCTCATCGCCTTCCGCCAGGCCGGCGTGCAGATCACGTCGGTGAGCGTGGCCAAGCCGACCCTCGATGAGGTGTTCCTGGCGATCACCGGCCACGGCGCCGGCCCGGCAGGCGACCCGGGCGCAGCCGGGCCCAGCGAATCCGAAGCCACCGCCGTGGAGGTCCAGTGAGCACCGTGACCGCGGGCCGCACGCCGCCCGCCCCGCCCCGCGCCGTCGATCCCGCCGCCGCGGTGGCCCGCACCCGCCCGCGCAACACCATCGCCGAGACCCTCAGCCAGACGCTGGTCATGGCCTGGCGGGCGCTGAAGAAGATGCGGCGCAACCCGGCGCAGTTCTTCGACGTCTCGCTGCAGCCGCTGCTGTTCACCGCGATGTTCGCCTACCTCTTCGGCGGCGCCATATCCGGCGGCGTCCAGGCCTACCTGCCGCTGCTGATCCCCGGCATCGTCGCCCAGACCGTCCTGACGACGTGCATGTCGACCGGCGTGCAGTTCCGCGAGGACATGGACAAGGGCGTGTTCGACCGGTTCAAGTCCCTGCCGATCGCCCGGATCGCCCCGCTGGCCGGGCCGATGATCGCCGACCTGGTCCGCTACCTCATCGCGGCCGGCCTGACTTTCGTCATGGGGGTGATCATCGGCTACCGTCCCGCCGGTGGCGTGCTGGGCGTGCTCGGCGCGATCGCGCTGGCGGTCTTCACCGGCTGGTCGCTGGCCTGGATCTTCACCTGGTTCGGCACGATCGCCCGCAACGCCCGGACCGTGCAGGGGCTGTCGATGCTGATCCTGTTCCCGCTGACCTTCCTGTCCAACGCGTTCGTCCCGGTCAGCACGCTGCCGGGCTGGCTGCAGGCCTTCGTGAAGGTCAACCCGGTCTCGCACCTGGTGTCGGCCACCCGCGCGCTGGCCAACCACGCCGCGATCACCGCCGAGGCCGGCTGGACGGTGCTGGCCTGCCTGGTGGTGATCGCGGTCTTCGCGCCGCTGTCGGTGCGCAGCTACCGGCGGAACCTCTAGCGGCGGCGGGGCGAGGAGGACCAGCATGAGCCGACAGCACGCAGACGGCGGCGCGGGCAAGGCCCGCCCCCGGGGCGGCCGCTACCTGGACAGCTCGCGGGACCTGGCCTTGCGGGAGGCGGCGCTGGCGCTGCTGGCCGAGGTGGGCTACGACCGGCTGACCATGGACGCCGTGGCGGCACGGGCCGGCGCGGCCAAGACCACGATCTACCGGCGGTGGCGGGACAAGGCCGAGCTTGTCGTCGACGCGCTGAACAGCCTGAAAGGCGACCTGGAAGTCCCCGACACCGGGTCGCTGCGCCAGGACCTGTGCGCCCTGGCGGAGTCCGTGACCAGTACCGAGGGCAAGTTCGGCGCCCAGATGACCATCGGCATGCTCAACGCGGTGGCCCACGACGCCGCACTGCGGCGGGTGTTCCAGGAAAAATTCGCGGCGCCCCGGATGGCGGGCTTCCGGAAGGTGCTCGAGCAGGCCGTGGCCCGCGGCGAGGTGCCCGCCGGCCACGACCTGGATCTGCTGGCCCGGCTGTTCCCAGCGCTCGCCCTCCAGCAGCTCCTGGCGTCCGG
>DASXKD010000317.1:0-4190 GCA_036497045.1 Streptosporangiaceae bacterium
TGGTGAGACGATCCACCCGCAGCAGCCCAGCCTTCACCCACTCCCTTAGTACGAGCTGCACCAATCTGGGGTCCAAGCCGCAACCAGACAGTCCCTGCCTGAACAGCCACACCAGCTAAACGATCTTGCTCACCCACAAAATGTCGCGCACCCCGATCGGCTTACGGCACGCGCCGTGCGAGACTCAGGCCGGCCACCAGAGAACAGAATTGGCCGATCGGCGCGTCGACACACTGGCTGAATTCGCCCGCCTGGAAAGTACGGATTCGGCGATCAGGACGCTCGCGCTGTGGAATTCCAGTCGCATTACGTGACGATCGCTGGTCGCGGCCATCGCGCGGGATCCGCCGTTATGGATGGCACGAACAATTTGCTGGCAGCCACCATGCTGCGACCGAACGGGATGATCTGTGCGACGTGGGCCCGACCTGCCCAACGCTCGCATTTGCCGTGATGAGTTACGTCGCAGGCGGTGAGTGTGGTTGCCGATGAACTGTTTCAGGGCGAGCGGAGTGGACCTCACCTAGCCGATGAGCGGGGGCCAGTCTCTGCCGGTGACTCGGCTGCGGACTCGTCCACGGCCCGGCCCGCTGGTGGCGCCAGCAGCTGGTGGCGCAGCAGGCCCTGCAGCCATGCTTCGCACTGGTCGAAGCTCCAGCGGTACTCGCCGGTCAGCGAGGCGTAGGTGGCCGGTGAGCTGAGGGTGGCGAGTATGGCGGTGGCGTGCTCGGGCGGGACGTCGGGCCGCAGCCGGCCGAGGCGGGCGAGCCGGTCCACGGTCAGCTCGGCGCCGGCCCGGTGGCGGGCCAGGCCGGCCGCGAACAGCTGGGCCATCTCTGGCTCCACCCCCGCAGCCGAGCGCAAGGCGGCGATGATGTCACCGCAGCGCTCGGTGAGCTGGCGGATGAGGCGGATGCTGAGGTTAAGGACGTCGAGGGCGTCGTCGCTGGCCATGATCTCGGCGGCCAGCTCGGGCACCTCGGCCTGTTCGTCCAGCCGGTCCAGCAGCTGGCGGAGCAGGACGGGCTTGGTGCCGGCGCTGGCGTACACGGTCGGCACGGCAACGCCCGCTTCCTCTGCGATCTGGCCGACCGAGGTTGCGCCGTAGCCCTGGGCGGTGAACAGCCGCAGGGCCGCGTCGAGGATCACCCGCTTGGTCTCGGCCGCCTGCACGGCACGGCGCGAACTGGGCCTTGACATGTGATCAGAATACCGCTCTACTGGATATAAGAACCCTATGGTCAATAAATGCATCCTATAACCAAGGCTGCGCCCCCGGGACCCTAGATCCTGGGCGCTGGCCGGCGCGAGTTTCCCGGGACAAGAACAGAGAGGATGCCATGACCACTGTCTTCCGGATCCTGTACCGGGTGGGCTACACCCCCTGGGAGCACGAGCCGCTCGTGCCGGTGGCCGAGCTGATCGAGGGCCCCGATGCCCTGCCGCCGGGCAAGATGCTCGACGTCGGCTGCGGCACTGGCGGCGATGCCATCTACGCTGCACTGCACGGCTGGCAGGTGACAGGCGTGGATGCCGTCCACCTGGCGCTGGACCGCGCCCGGCGCAGCGCCCGTGTGGCCGGTGCGCAGGTGCGGTTCCTGCGGGCCGACATCACCCGCGCGGGCGCTGCCGAGCTCGGCGGCGGGTACACCTTGCTGCTCGACATGGGCTGCCTGCACGGGCTCACGCCCGCGCAGCGCCAGCGCGCCGCCGCCACCATGACCGACGCGGCTGAGCCCGGCGCGACGCTGCTGATATTCGCGTTCGGCCCCGGCCACCGCGGGCCAGCCCCGCGCGGCATCGATCCTGCCCAGATACCCCTGCTGTTCCCGCGGTGGGACCTTGCCTCCAGTCGCCCCGCCGGCGAGGTGCCGCTGCGGGGAGCAACCCGCCACGCCAGCCCTTCCTTCTACCAGCTGGTCAAGCGCCAACGCCACCGGTACGACCCGGAACCGGGCACCGAGGCCATGACCGGCACACGGTCGCGGCGCGAACGGGACGCGTTACGGACCCTGGACCCATCGCAGGCGAGGAGGATCTTCCCATGGCGGTGCGCACGTACCAGGCTGCCTGCACCGCACAGCCGGTACCGGCCCAGATCAAGGAGCCGCAGGACCGGTGGGCGCGGTGGTCAGCGTGGCTGCTGCGGGCCGCCACGCTGGTGGTCGCCGCCGTGGGCCTGGCGCTGCTGGTCTGGGACTGGTCGACGCCGGTGCCGAGCGGGTCGTTCGGGGTCCGCGGGTTCAGCGGCTTGTGGGCCGCCGGCTTTGGCGGCGTCGGCGCCCTGCTGACCAGGCGCCGGCCCGGCCACCCGGTGGGCTGGATCTTCGCGGCGGCGGGGATGCTGGCCGCGGTGGATTTCGCCAGCTTCGAATACGCCCTGGCCACCGTGGTAGGTCATCGGGACTTGCCCGCCGGTGAGTATGCGGGCTGGTTGCAGCTGTGGATCTGGGTCCCGTTCGTCGCGCTGATCACCGTCTACCTGCCCCTGCTGTTCCCGGACGGGCGGCTGCCCGGGCCGCGCTGGCGGCCGGTCAGCTGGGCGGCCGCGGGATGCGGGGTCATCGCGGCCACCGGGCTTGCCATCACTCCCGGAGTAGTCGTCAACCTGAGAGCGCTGCGGAATCCGTTCGGGGTCCATCCGGCCGCCGTGCCGGACACCGCGATCGCCGTCGGCCTGGCCGGGCTACTCGGCTGTGCCGTGCTTGCGGTGTGGTCGCTGCTCGTGCGCGCCCGGCGGGGGACGTCGGCCGAGCGGCAGCAGATCAAGTGGCTGGCCTACGCCGGGTGCCTGGTGGCTGCCACGCTGGTGCCGTCGACGATCCTGTCGCTGAGCGCCGGGACGGCCGCCCGCATCGCCGAGGGCGCGCTGATGATCGCCATAGTGGCGATTCCGGCCGCGGTCGCGGCCGCCGTGCTCAAGTACCGGCTCTATGACATCGACCGGGTCATCTCCCGCACCCTGGCCTACGCGATCGTCACCGGGCTGCTGGCCGGAATCTACGCCGGGCTGGTGCTGCTGGCCACGCAGGTGCTCCGGTTCTCCTCCCCCGTCGTGGTAGCCGCCGCCACACTGGCCGCGGCAGCCCTGTTCAACCCGGTGCGGCGGCGGGTGCAACGCCGGGTGGACCGGCGGTTCAACCGGGCCCGGTACGAGGCCGAGGCCACGGTGGCCGCGTTCGCGGCCCGGCTCAAGGACGCGACCGACCTGGACGCGATCCGCAACGACCTGGCCAGCGTGGTGCAGGCGGCACTGGAACCCGCTCATATCTCGGTCTGGACCAGCGAGCCCGACTCGAGCAGCCGCAACCCGCCCGGCCCGGCCAGGCTGCGTCCCCCGAACAGCCAGGTGGCGGGCCAGGAGGCGGAGGGCAGGCCGCCCCCGTTGAGCTGTCAGGTCCGGCCCGGTCGCGGGTGAGAGTAGCGCTTTAAAATTGAGGTCTGTGCCGCAGGAGGTGGCGATGATGAAAGCAGAATCACCGGCCGACACCCGGATGATGGGGATCGTGCACGCCGCGTTCCGCCGTGACCTGGCGCGGGTCCGGCTGATGCTCACGGCGGCATGACGCCGCAGGGCAGTCGCAGGCAGGCAGTGGCGGACCAGGTCTCGTGGCTGATGGACCGACTGCACGAGCACCACCACACCGAAGATGCCGGCTTGTGGCCGCTAGTCCGCCGACGCAATCCGGCCGCGGCAGGGCTGATGGAGGCCGAGCACCGGGCGATCGTGCCCGCGATCGAGGCGGTGACCGCCGCGGCGCAGCACTACCGCTCCGCGCCGGGCGACGCGGCGCGACCGGAGCTGATCCGGGCGCTGGACGCGCTCACCGGCGTGCTGCCGCACCTGGACCGGGAAGTGGCCGGGCGATGCCGGTGGTGGCGCAGACCCTCACCGCGCGGGACTGGGATGCCTGGAACAAGCAGGCCAACGTCACGGGCAAGCCGCTGCGCGAGCTCGGGCTGGAAGGGCACTGGCTGATCGACGAGATCGACCCGGAGGGGTACCAGGTGGTGGCCCATCAAGTGCCGCCGGTGCCGCGGTTCATCCTGCTGCACGGGTTCGCCCGCCCCTACCGGCGCCGCAGGGACGCCTGGTGGAGCCCGCAGGTATCAGCGGGTCGCGCCGCGGCCGTCCACTCCCACCACGAAGCCGATGACGGCCTGGGCCGAGCAGGGGGGATGCCATGAGA
>DASXKD010000318.1:0-3490 GCA_036497045.1 Streptosporangiaceae bacterium
AAATGCCATTTCAAGCCCTTGACAAACCATAGGAGCATCGATCCGGCCGCCATGGAAATGGATCAGGGCGACGGATCGGATTGTCTCCCGACCCGAACTCGGCAGCGAATGATCAACCAAACCGGCGCATAAGAATGCGCCGCGCAACGTCCTCAATTCGGCATTATGCCGGTGATCCTTGTCAAGCTTGCATCGTTATTCATGGTTTGTTCCGGTAGCGGCGTGCCGCGGTGGCGGCGGTGGTGCCGAGGAGTTCGCCGATCTGGGCCCAGGTGAGTTCCTGGTCGCGGGCATCGTGGACGGCCTCGGGGAGGAGTTGTCCGGCTTGGGCGATGAGGCTGGCCAGGGCGTGCAGGTGGACGGCGGAATCACCGAGCCAGTAGACGGTGCGCAGCCGGGCAAGCTGGCCGGCCGCATCGTTGAGGACCTGCAGGCTGTCGTTGCCGGTGGTGGGTGCGGGCAGCTGGCCGGGATGGGCCAGGCGCAGGGGCGGGCGGGTCATGACGCGTCCTGGTCAACTCGGGCGAGCAGCGAGGCGAACAGTTGCCCGCGATGGTCTTGGTGTCTGGCGATGGCGTCATCGTGCTGGGCTTGCAGGGTAGGGCGGAAGGCGATGCTGGTCTGGAAGAAGGTGCAGGTTTCGCAGATGGACTCGAAGGCGCAGTCCAGCTCGGGCGGGCGGGTGCAATAGCCGTTGCCGAGCATCCGGTGGTGCTCGCGGCGCAGCCGGGCCATCTTCGGGCCGATCGCGTCGGCGGGCAGCACGGGGGGCTGGCCGTAGAGGGCCTCGACTTTCTCGGTGACGGCGAAGTACTCGTCAGCGACGGTGCGGCTGGCGATCTTGGCATAGCGCAGGGTCATGTCGAGGCTGCGGTGGCCGAGCATGGCGGCGATAGCCTCCAGGCTCATCCCGCGGTTGATCGCCTGGGTGGCCAGCGTATGCCTGAGCTGGTGGGGGTGGATGTGGGGCAACCCGGCGGTGACGCCGGCCCGGTTGATCATCCGGGTGACGGTGTGCCGGTCCAGCGGGCGGCCGTTCTCCCGCGGGAGCAGCAGCGGGTTCGACGGGTCCACGTGCGCGGCGCGGTAGCCGTCGATCAGGGTGACCAGGTGCGGGTGCAGTGGCAGGTAGCGGTCGTCGCGGAGCTTGCCGACCGGGACGTGCAGCCACGGCCCGGCACCGATGTGCACGACCGCTCCGGCTTGCAGCGAGGTGTATTCGCTGACCCGCAGCCCGGTGCGCAGCAGCATCTCCACCGTGACGCGGACTAGCAGGCGCGTGTCGTTCTGCGCAGCGCGCAGTAGCCGGGCGGCGGCGCCGTCATCGAGGGCCTTGGGCAGCGGGTGGTCGCAGCGGGGCAAGTCGCCGGTGAACATGGGCACCTTGGGCGGGGCCTCCTCCCAGCCCCATTCGTCGATGCGGATGAAGAACATCCGCAGCGTGCCGAGCCGGGAGATGATGGTGCCCGGGGTTAGTTGCGGCTTGTTCTGCCCGGGGCGGGCGGCCAGCCAGGGCTTGTAGTCCTCGATGTGACGGCGGGTGACCTGCGCGATGCAGGCCACTTCGGGCGCGGCCTGGGCCAAGAACGCGGCGAAGCAGCGAAGGGCCTGGTCTGCCCCGCTGACGCTGCCCGGCCGCAGCACGCAGCCGATCTGGGCCAGATAGCGGCGCATCGTGGCGGCGACCTGCGGGACCGCAGCCTCCAGCTCGGCCCAGCCCGGCAGGGCACCCACCCCGTTGGCGCCCAGCGATAGCGGGCCGCTCACCGCCGGCTCCCGGAGACGGCTGGCTGGCCGGCGAAGACCTGCGCGTCGATCACCTCGGCGGCCTTGCGGTACTGGGCCGCGAGCCAGTCATCGGCCAGGTGCAGGTAGATCCGGGTGGACTCGATCGAGGCGTGCCCGGCCTGGGCCTGCACCGCCTCCAGCGCCATCCCGGCCTCCCGCAGCCGGGTCAGGCAAGTGTGGCGCAGTTCGTGGCAGGTCGCATGCTCCAGCCCGGCCCGCCGCCTGGCAGCAGCGAGGATCTCACCCATCCCCTTGGCCGACAGCGGCAGGCCGCGCCGCGGGCCCTTCAGGACCACGAAGACCCGGTCAGTCCGGGCATCCGGCGGCCGCTCGGTATCCAGGTAGGCAGCCACCGCGGCGAAGAACCGGCCCGACACCGGAATCAGCCGCTGCCGGCCTGCTTTCCCCTCGGCGACGAACACCCGCCGCTCAGCCACACGCAGGTCCTCCAGGCGCAGCCCCCAGCACCTCACACCGGCGCAGCCCGCCCAGCACCATCGCCGCGACCATCGCCCGGTCCCGGTGCATACGCAGGACCGCGGTCAGCGCATCCACCTCAGCCGGGGACAAGATCCGCGGCAACTGGCGAGTGGCCCGCACCAGCGGGACACCCTGCCGGGGCCGGGACCGCTCCCGCCGGGTCGGCAGCCCCCGCGGCACCGGATTGACCGCCACATCCCCGCGGGCCTGCAAGAACGCGAAGAACCCCGACACGACCGACAAGCGCCGGCGCACCGTGGCCGCCGACACCCCGCCGGTCTCCCCGCCACGGTCCACCGGCTGCAGCACGCCCCGCCCGCCGGTGTCCCCGGTGCGCTGCGCGGTAATAAAGGCCAGCACATCGGCGGGCCGGACCTCCCGCGGCGGCTTGCCCACCACCCTGAAAAACACCGTCAAGTCGTACCCGGCCGCCAGCACCGTGTTCGGCCGGCACCGGCCAGCCAGGAACTCCAGGTACTCACCGGCAAGCTGGACCCCAACAGCCAGCCCGTCCCCACCGCCCCCAGAACCGGCCACGCGCACCTCAGCAGCACACACTGCAGCCTCCCGATCGCCACAGGAAACACAGCCTCATCAAGGCTGGCCGAAATGACCGAAAGATCACAGGCATAACATGCATGTGAGTGCTCCCGCACACCAGGCTGATGCACAATAAAGAGCTTCAGGGCGGCACACCAGCATCGCAGGTGGTCATGGAATGTCGCTCATGATGCGGTCGTAGGCGCGGCGGCCCCGGGCGCTGCGGGCGCTGGCGCCGTAGCGGCGCAGCATCTGCGGCGAGGCCCAGCCGTTGAGTTCCATCAGTTTCGGCTCCTGTGGCGGTGGCAGGACAGGTGGTGACCGTAGGGCCCGCGGGGCTGACACCGACGTAGCATTGGGGCGCTCGGCCTAAGGAGCGAACCTAGTGGACGAGAGGCGAGTATCAGCACACCTGCGCGTGCTGATTGCCGAGGATCAGTACCTGACGCGGGAGGGCACGCGGCGCCTGCTCGAGGAGCGTGACGAGCTCGAGGTGGTGGGGGTGGCGTCCGATCTCGATGGCGTGCTCGAGCAGGCGCGGCGGCTGCGCCCGGATGTGATCGTGATGGACATCAAGATGCCGCCGGGCTATTCGATGGAGGGCATCGAGGCCGCCCATGCGATCAAGGAGGAGCGGCCGGAGACCGGCGTGGTGATGCTCACCCAGCACGACGACGAGGGC
>DASXKD010000319.1:0-16774 GCA_036497045.1 Streptosporangiaceae bacterium
CCGAGCAGCGCGGGGGCCGAGGCGCCGTGACGAAGGAACGGGGCCTCGGCCCCCCGGGGGGTTCCAGGGGGGTCGTCCCCCCGGAGCAGCACAGCTAGCAGCCGCACGGTCTCGTCCTTGGTGCCCACCGGCAGCAGCGCCTTCCGCACGGCTCTGGTGCCCTCCGGGTGGTCGTGGCCCAGGCCGCCGGCCACGTCGACCTCCAGCCGGCACCAGTGCAGCGGCCGCCAGAACAGCGGCTCGACCATCCGGATCGCCTGGATCCGTGGCACCGGGATGGTCTCGGCCACCGTACCGAGCAGCCCACGCCGGATCCGCACCCCGTCCGGTGAGACGGCCACGGTGAAGGCGTACTGGGTGGAGACCCGCCGCCAGGCGATCCCGCCGCAAATGATCAGCCACCACACCAGCGGGGCGCCGACGGCGAGCAGGCCACCGGGGGCAACCGCCACGATTGCCGCGCCGACCGCGACGGCCACCACGGCGAGCGGGGCGGCGGAGATCACCACCGAGCCGACGAGCCGCCCGGTGCCGACCGAGGTGACCACGCTTTCCGCGGGCTCCGGAGTGGCGGGATCCAGGCCGTGGTGGGCCGCGAGCAGGCGCGCCCGGAGCGCGAACGCCGCCGCTTCCGTCAGGTACGCGAGCCGTCCGTCGGCATCACTGGACCCGGCCAGGCGGACCCTGATCTCCGCGAGGCCGAGCATCCGGGCGAAGAACGGGCGCACCAGGTCCACCGCCTGGATCCTGGCGATGGGCAGTTGCCGAGAGTCCCGGCGCAGCAGGCCCGTCTCGATGCGCAGCGTGACGCCGTCCACCTTCCACCGGGTGACGAACCAGTTGACAAGCGCGGCCACGGCGACCAGGGCCGCCAGCGCCAGGTCGTACCAGTGGGGGCCGGTGCCGCTGCCGACCACCCCCGAGGTGGAGAGCCCGGCCAGGGCCAGCACGGCGACCAGTCCGCGGCCGGAACGCACCAGGGGGGACAGCGGATGCAGCCGGCGCCAGCCCTGGTCCAGCAGTGTTTGTCTCGGGAGCGACGGGCCCTGCGCTCGCGGCGCGCTGCCTGCGGCCGAGGGCGCGCTGCTCTGCTCCGGATCCGTCACAGGCCCGCGGCCTTGGCTTCGCCGAGTGCGGCCAGGCGATCGCGCAGCCGTGCCGCCTCGTCGCGCTCCAGGCCGGGAATCCGGGCGTCGCTGGCCGCGGCCGCCGTGTGCAGCTTCACCGTGGCCAGGCGGAAGATGCGGTCGATGGGCCCGGCGCTGACGTCGACGAACTGCATCCGGCCATAGGGAACCACGGACAGGCGGTGGATCAGCACCCCGCGTTCGACGATGAGGTCCTCGTCGCGCTCCTGGTATACCCAGGACCGGAATCGGTTGCGCACGAACCACAGGGCCACCAGCGCGGCGGCGATGATCACGGCAACAGCGATCGCGGCCGCCGCCGAGCCGAGCATTAACCCGGCCGCCGTGCCCGCCACCACCGCGCCCGCGCCGCCGGCGGCGGCCACTTCGGCGCAGCGCATCCGCCACAGACGGGGCGAGGGGGACATCACGCCGTGATCTGGCAAGCCGGCCATGGCCTCACGGTACCCCGTGGCCTGGGCAACCGGCTTGCCGCCGTCGGCTGGCAAATGCTTGGCTGAGCGCATGACCACGCCGCGTACCACCAGCCAGGCGCCGTCGGCGCAGCACCGCGAGCTCACCCCGGCCGATGTCGGGACCGTCGTCACGCGCCACGGAATCCACACTGTGGAGCCGCTTATCCGGCCGTACCTGCGCCATACCCCGGCGATCACGGTGGACCGGGCGGACTTCGGGCTGCCGCCCGGGCCACTGGTGCTCAAGCTCGAGCAGCTCCAGCACGGCGGATCCTTCAAGGCGCGCGGCGCATTCGCGAACCTGCTGCTCCGCGACATGCCCGCGGCCGGCGTCGTGGCCGCGTCGGGAGGTAATCATGGAGCGGCCGTCGCCTTCGCGGCCCGTGCCCTGGGCATCCCGGCGCGCATCTACGTGCCGCACGTCTCCTCACCGGCCAAGATCGCCCGGATCCGGAGTTACGGCGCGGACCTGGTCGTGGCGGGCGACACCTACTCCGATGCCCTGGCGGCGAGCCGGAAGTGGACGGACGGGTCAGGTGCCCTCCCGATCCACGCCTACGATCAGGCCGAAACCATGCTCGGCGCGGGCACAGTTGGCATGGAACTCGCAGGCCAGGCCCCGGATGCCACCCAGGTGCTGGCCAGCGTGGGTGGCGGCGGGCTGCTCGCCGGGGTGGCCGCGTGGTATGCCGGCCGGGCCCAGGTGGTGGGCGTCGAACCGGAGGGTGCGCCGACCCTCACCGCGGCGATGCGGGCAGGCCGGCCGGTGGACGCGGAGGCCGGCAGCGTGGCGGTGGATTCGCTGGCACCGCGCCGCGTCGGCGAGCTGACCTTCGCGATCATCCGCCAGAACGCGGCCAAGGTGCTACTGGTGGACGACGATGCGATCGTCGCCACCCAGCAACTGCTCTGGGAGACGCTGCGGGTGGTGGCCGAGCCCGGCGGGTGCGCGGCCCTGGCCGCACTGGTGTCCGGGCGCTGCGAGCCCGCGCCGGGCGAGACCGTGGCCGTGGTGATCAGCGGTGCGAACACGACCGCGGTCGACTTCGGCCCGCCGGCCACCGGGGTCGCTCCCCGGGCCAGCAGGGCCAAGGCCCCGTGACGAAGGAACGGGCCGCAGGCCATCGGGGGGTTCCGGGCGGTCGCTCCCCCGGGCTAGCACAGTCCCGTAAGTTGAGCGGTGGGCCGGGAATAGCTAGGCCGGCCACCCGGCCCACCGCGCCGCCGCCACACCGCACCCTGGGCGTGGGACGGGTCTTGAGGTCTCAGGGATCTCTGGCTGGCCTGGTACCGACGGACCGGCCCGGGTGCCCCGCCGCCCTCCGGTTCGCTTGCTGGCTGCCGTTCGGTCCCTTGTTCTGAGGGTTTCCCTGCTGACCAGGGCCATGCGGGCCAGCGCTCTGCTGGCCCTGCCCATTGCCTTGTTTGTGCCTGTTGCCTTGCCCCTGGCCGCTGCCCTGGTGCCCCTGGCCGCTGCCCTGCCCCTGCTGGCCGTGCGGGTTCCCTTGCCCTCCCTGGGCGTGCGGGTTGCCCTGGGCCGTGGGGGCCGGCGTGGCATGCGGGCGGACCTGCCGCTTGGCACCATGACCTCCGGACGCCGCGGGCTTCCCGTGCACGGCGGGCTGCCCGTGGACCACCTGCCCGTGCGCTGCGGACCTGCCGCGGTGCGGCAGGTCATGCGGTGCCGGCGGCATGGGTGCGCCGATGACTTCATGGGCGAGGCGCTGGAATGACGTGGGGAGCACCCCCGCGAAGGCGGCGGCCACGCCACCCCCGAGCACGACGACCACGGCGGCAACTGACGCGCCGACCTTGACCCAGAGCCGGGAGGTGAGCCCGGCGGTGCTACGGCGGGCGCGCTTGGCCGGTACCGGCGCGCCGGCCCGGCGCCGGAACTCGGCGAGAGCGCGGGCCTCACCGGCCAACTCCATACCCGTGGCCTCGGCGGTCAGCGCGGCCAGGACGTCGGCCACGGGGCGCAGCCCGGGGACGGCGTCCGTGGTCCCGGCAAGCAGCGAGGCCAGGTCGGCGTCCGTCACTGCGGGCTCGTCCTGGCGCTGCGGCTGCGAGATGTTCGGCATGTCAACATCCGGAACGTCGTTCCCGGTCACAGCGTTACACCTGCATCCGCGGTGATCTGGGCCAGCCTGCGCAGGCCGCGATGCGCGGCCACCCGGACGGCGCCGGGGCTCTTGCACAGCATCCGCGCCACCGACTCGGTGTCCAGCCCGGCAACCACCCGCAGCAGGATCACCTCCGCCTGCATCCGCGGCAGCCCGGCAAGGAGGGCGATTGCCGCCGCCGTGCCGAGGTTCTCCATGGCCGCTTCGGCGGAATCCGCGCTGCTGGGCAACTGCGCCGCGGTGATGTCGTCCAGCGCCGCCTCGGGGCGCCGCGAGCGATGCCTGGCCAGGTCGATGGTGCGGCGCCTGGCCGTGGTGAACAGCCACGCCCGCCAGGCCTGCTCGTCGCCACGGAACGACGCCAGCCCGCGGACCACGTGCACCCAGGTCTCCGCCGCGATGTCCTCCTCGGCACCTGGCGCGGTCACCCGCAGATAGCGCAGCAGGGCCGGGTTGGCGTTCCGCCACAGCCGGGAAAAGGCAGCCTCGCCGCCGCCCTGGGCCGCGGCCAGCAGGTCCGCGAACTCCTCGCCAATCACAGTGCTTGCTGTCCTAGCGCCCGCCGATGTCCTCACTCCATACCTTTGGGAAGCGTTCCTGGAACTCCTGCATGACGGCGACGCATCGCTCGTCGTCCGCCAGCACCACGGTGACCCCGTGACTGCGGAGGAAGTCAAGGTCCCCGGCAAAGGTGGTGGCCTCGCCCACGACGACCCTGGGGATCTGGAACATCAGGATCGCACCGGTGCACATCTCGCACGGGGAGAGCGTGGTGTAGAGGGTCATCTCGCGGTAGGAGGCCTGCCTCCCGGCATTGCGCAGGCAGGACATCTCGCCGTGGGCGATCGGGTCGCCCGCCTGGACGCGCTCGTTGTGCCCGGATGCGATCAGGCGACCGCCCACCGCTAACGCGGCGCCCACGGGGACCCCGCCGACGGCGAGGCTGGCCCTGGCCTCGGCCAAGGCCACATCCATCATCGCCTGATCCACCTCGGCAGGCGTCCCGGATTCCATGGGCAACTCCTTTGTCGCGCCGTGCCGCGGTGGGCTCTTCTGTCGAGGCTAGCGGCGATTGGCGCCGCGCGCTGTTGCGCCGCGTGTTCTCTCGTCCCGGTCACCGTACCTGGACGTGCCGTCCCGCGCGGGCACCCCGAACGGCCGGCTCGCTCTGGCCCTCCACGCCAGGCACTGCGGCCCAGGCAGGCCCGCGGCACAGCACCGCTCCGGCCAGCCCTGCGGAGCCGCACTTAGAGACGGCCTCAGGGCCGCCCGGAGTCCCCGCCAGACCCGCCAGCTCCGGGCCCGGTCAGCTACCGCCGACGCCGAGCGCGGTGAGCACGACCAGGACCACGGTGGAAACGGCAAAGGCACCGTGGGCCAGGACGATGAGCAAAGGGAAACTGCTCTCCGCGGGCAGCTCCGGCAGCGAGCCGATCCCGGGCGCGCCGCCAGGCGATGTCCCAGGCGCGCCTCCCGACATGGCCCCCACCGGCAGCCTGACGTCGTCGTCCGCCATCCGGTAGACCGGGATCCAGCGGGCGAACATCGTCAGCCCGAGCAGGGCGATGGCCACCAGGATGCCCACGGCGGTCCAGGCCAGCGCGGGCCGGTCGAGCAGCAGGTAGGCGACCCAGACGCCCAGGCCGGCCACCGCGAACGTGACATGGGCCAGGACCACCGGCAGCGGCAGCCGGCTGGCCGCGGTGCCCTTCCGGGTGACGTCGTTCTCGATCAGCCACACCGCGAGCATGTAGAGCCCCCACAGGGCAGTGACAAACCAGACAATTAACGCAACGAAGCGCATGGCATCTCATTTTCGCTTCGGCCGCAGACCCAACGGCCCGTGGTCCCCTCGGCACCCCACACGGGCCGGCGGTCTGCCGGACCGGGCGAGACTCCTCTTTCACGGTCGCCAGCCGCCTCCGGTTCAACGTCGCAGATCGCCGCACGTCAGGTCTACGCCCTGACGTGCAACCGTTCGCTACGGAACGTTATGGCTGGGCTCACTTAGAATGCGGGGGTCTCGGAATAAATGCCCCACTCATCCCGAAGCACCCCGCAGATCTCGCCCAGGGTGGCCTCTGCCTGGGCTGCCGCGAGGATGGGCGGGATCATGTTGGCCGAGGACCTGGCGGCCGCGACCACCCCGGCCAGGGCCCGGTCCACGGCCCCGCCGTCCCGCTCCGTACGGCGCCGCGCCAACTCGGCCACCTGGTCTCGCTCCACCTGATGGCTGACCCGCAGGATCTCCACGGGCTGGCCCACCGTGTCGGGGTAGCAGTTGACGCCGACGACCTTCTTGTCCCCCTTCTCCAGCTTCTGCTGGTAGGAGAAGGCAGCATCGGCGATCTCGGCGGAGAAAAAGCCGGTCTCGATACCGTGCAGGATCCCGCTCATCATGGTGCCGTCAGAGCCGAGCGCCCGGATCCGCACGAAGATCTCCTCCGCCTCCTGCTCCAGGCGGTCGGTGAGCGCCTCCAGGTACCAGGAACCGCCAAGCGGGTCGGCCACGTTGACCACACCGGTCTCTTCCATGATCACCTGCTGGGTCCGCAGCGCGATTTCGGCCGCCCGCTCGCTGGGCAGCGCGAGCACCTCGTCGAGCGCGTTGGTGTGCAGCGAGTTGGTCCCGCCAAGGACCGCGGCCAGCGCCTCGATCGCGGTGCGCACCACGTTGTTGTCGGGCTGCTGCGCGGTCAGCGACACCCCGGCGGTCTGGGTGTGGAACCGCAGCCACTGGGCGCGCTCGGTCCGCGCGCCGTAGGTGTCGCGCATCCACCGCGCCCAGATCCGCCGCGCGGCGCGGAACTTGGCGATTTCCTCGAAGAAGTCGATGTGGGCATCGAAGAAGAACGACAGGCCGGGTGCGAATACGTCTACGTCGAGCCCGCGGGAGAGCCCAAGCTCGGTGTAACCGAACCCGTCGGCCAGGGTGAACGCAAGCTCCTGCGCGGCCGTGGAGCCCGCTTCCCTGATGTGGTAGCCCGACACCGAAAGCGGCTTGTAGTCGGGGATCTCGGCGGCGCAGAACTCCATGAGGTCGCCGATCAGGCGCAGGTGCGGCTGCGGCGGGAACAGCCACTCCTTCTGCGCGATGTACTCCTTGAAGATGTCGGTCTGCAGCGTGCCGTTCAGCACGGAGATCTCCGCGCCCTGGCGCTGCGCGGCCGCGAGGTACATGCAGAACACCGGGATCGCCGGCCCGCTGATGGTCATCGAGGTGGTCACTTCGGCCAGCGGGATCCCCTCGAACAGGACCTCCATGTCGCGGGCCGAGTCGATGGCCACCCCGCAGTGGCCGACCTCGCCCGCCGCGCGCGGCTCATCGGAGTCACGTCCCATGAGGGTCGGCATATCGAACGCGACCGAGAGCCCGGCACCGCCCGCCTTCAGCAGCTTCTTGTACCGGTCGTTGGTCTGGTGCGCGTTGCCGAACCCGGAGAACTGGCGGATCGTCCAGGTCTTCTCCCGGTATCCCGCCGGGTACAGGCCGCGGGTGAACGGGAACTCACCCGGCCAGCCGATCCGGGCGAAGCCGGGCACCACCGTGTCGGGCGGCGGCCCGTACACCGGATCCACCTCGAGGCCGGACAGGGTGGTGAAATCCGCCTCGCGCCGCCGCGCGGAGTCATAGCGGCGCTGCCAGCGGCGCCTGCCGTCCTCGGCCTCCTGCGCGCCGGGGGTGGTGGGTACGTCCATCGAGATCCTCCGCCGGTAGCCGAGATAGTAGGACGTCCTACTATCTCGGCTCCAGTGTATCTCCCGGATTCACCGCAACCAGGGCGGCCGCTGCGCCGTCTCAGGTAATGCCGGGGCAGTACGGGGCCATGCCCGGACACCGTCGGAGACGGCTCGGAAGGTGTGGTAGACCTGTGCAAACCGGACCTGCTGGGGTAGCCGCCCCCGCACCGAGAACGGTGGCCTTGGCAGCGGCGTGGGTCACCCCCTCGGGCACATCCAGCCGTGGAGAGAACGTGGGGACGTTCCGCACCAGCGACCGGCTAGCCGCCGAGGAACTGTTCCATGCCTGCTACCCGCGCCTGGCCGGCTGGGTCCGCCGCCTGGTGGACGACGACGACACCGCCCATGAGATCGCATCCGAGGCCTTCACCAGGCTGCTCGCCCGGTGGTCGTCCTTGGACAACCCGCAGAGCTACCTCTACATGATCGCGACAAACTTGATCAGGGACCACTGGCGCAAGGTCGGCAGGGAGCGGCGCGCACTGCGCGCGGTGAGCGCCATCCCGGCCGAGAACGTCTACCACCCGGACCAGGACGTGGATGTGCGCGCCCTGATCCAGGGCCTGCCCGACCGGCTGCGCCAGCCGTTCCTGCTGCACTACTACGGCGGGTTCCCGATCAGGGATGTGGCGCAGATGCTCGGGCGGCCGGAAGGCACGGTCAAGGCCGACCTGCACCACGCGCGGGCCAGGCTCCGCGCGGTTCTGGGGGAAGCCCATGGATGAGCCCCGCGACGACATCGACACCTGGCTCCAGGAACGGGTGACCCCCTTGCTGCCGCATCCTGGCACCTTCGAGCAGATCAGGAAGCGGGCGCGCCGCCGGAAGGCGGCACGGGCGGCACTGACGGCCGCCGGGGCGGTCGTGGTGCTGGCCGGCGCGATCACCGTCCCCCGGCTGATCCTGTCCGGAAACTTCGGCGCCACGCCCACCGCGGTGTCCAGTTCTTCGGTACCGGTGCAGCAGCGTTTCTCGCCCAGCCCGGCCGTCTCGGCACAGACCCGCACCTCCAGGCCCGACGCCGCCTCCTCCACGCCTACGCCCCCCGGCCTGCCCCCGGTACCGCCCAACTTCGCCGCCTCCTCGGTCACCTTCGTGTCCACCACCACCGGATGGGTGATCGGCCAGGCCGGCACACCGGGGCACTGCGGCCCGCCCAAGGCGGACGACTGCACCTCGGTCGCGATCACCGATGACGGCGGCTCGACCTGGCACGGCTCACACGCGCCGGTCACCGGCGCGCCGAACGGCGGCACCGGGGTCAGTCAGGCCCGCTCCCTGGACGGCGTCAGCGGCTGGGCGTTCGGCCCGCAGTTGTACGCCACCCACGACGGCGGGCAGACCTGGGCGCAGATACCGACCCACGGGATGCGGGTGACCGACCTGGAGACGGTGAACGGCATCGCCTTCGCGGTGTGGGCCCAGTGCGCCGGCACCGGCGCGGACTTCGCGGCGGGCTGCACCAGCTTTTCGCTGTACTCCAGCCCGGCCGGCCAGAACGACTGGTCGCCGGTGCCGGGCTTGACCGGCCTGCAGGCCAGCGGCGGCGCGCCCGCCTCCGCACAACTGGTCCTCACCGGCACCAGTGGCTACCTGATGACCCCGGGCGGCCAGTTGTTCAGCGGCCCGGTCACCCGTCCCGCGCGCTGGCGCACGGTCGCCGCACCGGCAGGCTCCCCCGTGGCGCTCCCGTGCGCCCCGGGAGCCGCGGAGACCGGCGGCCACCCACTGCAGGCCATGCTGGCCTCCACCGGGCCCGGGCTCGCCCTGCTGTGCGCGGACCAGGCAAGCGGGAACCGGCAGGCCAAGACGCTGTACTACTCGGCGGACGGCGGCCGCTCCTGGAGCCCGGCCGGCTCGGCCCCAGCCAGGGGCGTCGCGATGTCGCTGTCCGGCACGCCCGGTGGTCCTGTGCTGGTCGCGACCAGCAGCGGCATCGACTTCTCCACCAACGCTCCCGGCGCGTCCGGGGCCCTGACCTGGCGCACCGCCCGCGGCGCGACGGCTGCGGGCGGCTACTCCTACGTCGGGATGACCACCTCGGGGCAGGGCGTCGCCGTACCGGCCAACGTGAACCTGGACGCGGTCTGGTTCACCTATGACGGCGGGGCGCGCTGGGTGGCGTCCCCGGTGCACTGACCGCCACCGCGCCTGGCTCCGGGCGGAAGTCCCCGGCGGCCACCCGCAGCCCGCGCAGCAGGGTGAAGATCTCCGCGAGTTCCACCGGGCCGTAATCGGCCATCCCGAACCGGGCGGCCATCAGGTCGGCGGTCGAGCGGGTCACCACGTCGCGGCCGCCGGGCGTGATCTCGGCCAGGATGCCCCGGCCGTCGCGCGGGTTGGGGCGGCGCTGGACCAGGCCGTCCCGCTCCAGCCGGTCGACGGTGTTGGTGACGCTGGTCGGGTGGACCATCAGCCGTTCGCCGATCACCCGCAGCGGCAGCGCGCCGCGGCGGCTGAACGCCAGCAGCACCAGCGCCTCATACCGGGCGAAGGTGAGCCCGTAGGGCCGGAGCAGGCCGTCGAGACCGGCCAGCAGGATCTGCTGCGCCCGCATGATCGAGGTGACCGCGGCCATCGCGTCCGCGGGGCCAAACCTGTCCCCCCAGATCTCCGCGGCGCGCTCGATCGGATCGAACGGGAGGTCCAGGGGCTTGGCCACAGGCACACGCTACCGCCACGCCGGGCTGCTATTAGGCTGCCTGACATGGACTGGAGCCTGCTGGGCTGTGGCGCCGGGGGGCACGTCACGTTCGCTCCCGACGAGCCCGGGCTGCGCGACCGGCTTGGAGTCGCCATACCGGAGGGCCAGACCTGGCGCTGCCTGCGCTGCGGCACCTTCGTCATCGGGGAGCCCACCGACAGCGGCCCGGCGGCCAGCGCGCCCAGGGTGCGGCGCGCCGAACAGGTACGCAGCGCGCTCATCCTGCGCATCTTCGCGGTCGAGCGGTTCATCCGGGCGCTGATCTTCGCCGCGCTGGCCATCGCGGTGTGGCGCTTCTCGGTATCCCGGCTCTCCTTTGAGCAGGCCTACGATCAGGCACTGCCACCGCTGAGGGCACTGCTGAGTGACTTCGGCTTCCGCGTGGATCACTCCAAGCTGCTCGGTCTGCTCCACGAGGCTTTCACGTTGGACCCCCGCACGCTGGGCTACATCGCGATCGGCCTCGGCGCGTACGCGGTGGTCGAGGTCATCGAGGGCGTCGGGCTGTGGCTGGTCAAGCGCTGGGGCGAGTACTTCGCCATGATCGTCACCTCACTTGGCCTGCCCTACGAGATCTACGACCTGGCGAACAAGGTCACCGTGCTCCGGGTGGTGGCCTTCCTGATCAACCTCGCCCTGGTCCTCTACCTGGTGCTGGCCAAGCGCCTGTTCGGGGTGCGCGGCGGCAAGGCGGCCTACGAGGCCAAGCTGCGCAGCGAGTCCATCCTGGACGCCGAGATCGCCGCCCTGGCCGGCGCGCAGGCGGAACCCGGGCGGCACGCCAAACCGGTGCCCGACGAGGAGCCGGCCCCCGCCACGGAACCGGCCGAGTTCCGCGGCCTCTTCGAGCCCGCCCCGGAGCCGCCCGCCACCCACGAACCCTTCCAGGCCGCCACCGATGCGCCCGCAGCCCACGACCCCCTCGAACCCGCCACGGAACCGCCCGCGACCCAAGCCCCCTTCCCGCCGGCCCCGGAACCGCCCGCAGCCCATGACCCCTTCGAAGCCGCCACGGAACCCTCCGCGACCCATGACCCCTTCGCGGCGGCCCCAGAACCGCTCCGCGCCGAAGAGGCGCCGACCCCCGAGCCCCCAGACCCGGCGGCCGATGAGGCTCCAGATGCGGACGGGGCTGGCGTGACCACGCCTCCACCCCTCCCCCGCCGCCACCCGCGCTCCTAGCGGCCCCACCTTTGTGGTGGTTGGCACAGCGACCACAAAAGCGGGTGCTACAGGGAAAGGGACAACGTCGCCCCTGCTGATCAGGGCCGGCGTTTGATCATCGAGCGGACCGCCCGGCTGTGACAGCCAGTGGCCTGGCCGTGTGCCAGTGCCGGTCCCTGTCGGGCCGCCTGGATGCGCGGGCCGGCGCAGCAGCCTCGCCGGCACGCCGACCGCGAGCCCGCGCCGCCGACGGGTCTTGCAGGCTGCCTCATCCAGCCCGGCCGGACCGAGCCAGGCGCCTGCGCGCGAGAATGACAGCATGACCAGGCTGCGCGCCACGGCGGCCCACACGATCCCGCAACGGCCGCCCGTACGAGTAACGCCCGGCCAGCAGGTGCAGGCCGGGCAGCGGGACCCCGACTGGCCCGCCTTCGTCTTCATCACCACCGATGACGGCGCCGGGTGGGTCCCCGAGCGCCACCTCGATACCTCATCCGATCCCGCTGTCGTTATCACCGCCTATGACACAACCGAGCTGGCCACCACCGGCGGGGAGGAACTGACCCTGATCGAGCAAGACGACCCGAGCAGCTGGGCATGGGTCCGCAACGCCGCCGGCCGAGAGGGATGGGTGCCACTGCGCACCATCGAGCCGGTGCCCGGACAGTAACCGGCGCCTCACGCCGCCCGGACCCGACAAGGCAACGGTCCTGCCACCCTCTATCGCAGGTCACAGCCCGAATGGCCGCTGCCGTACCAGGCCGCTGACCCACCGGAACCGAACCGCGCCCGTTCCTTTTACCCCCGATTCCGGACGCCACTCCATAGTGGTTGGCCCTCCGATCACAAGAGAATGTGGTCAGCGTGCCAACCACACAAACCCCGCCTGGCCTAAGCGGTGCTCGCTGCCGGGTCCGCGGCGATCAATTCGTCGGCGGCGGTGAAGGGGTCCAGTTTGCCCGCCGCGACCTGGCCGGCCAGATCGTCCAGTTGCGAGTCGCCGGGCAGCCCGCCCACCCGCCGCCGCAGTTCGGCGAGGGCGATCGCGGTGATCTCCTCCCTGGCCCGCGCCCGCCGCCTGGCCTCGCCCTGGCCCGAGGAGTCCAGCCAGGCCCAGTGCGCATCCACCTTCCCGGCCAGTTCGGCGATGCCTTCTCCCTTGACCGCGACGGTGGTCACGATGGGCGGCTTCCAATCTCCGGCGCTACGACGGGCCATCGCGATCATGCCCCGCAGGTCTCTGACTGCTTCCTGGGCACCCGGCTTGTCGGCCTTGTTCACTACGAACACGTCCCCGACCTCGAGGATCCCCGCCTTGGCCGCCTGGATGGCGTCGCCCATGCCTGTCGCCACCGCGACCAGCGTGGTGTCGGCGAGCGAAGCGATCTCCACCTCGGCCTGGCCCACGCCCACGGTCTCCACCAGCAGCACGGCGAACCCGGCGGCGTCCAGCACCCGGAGCGCCTGGGGGGCCGCCTCGGACAGGCCGCCGAGGTGGCCCCGGGTGGCCATGGACCTGATGAACACGTCCGGGTCGGTGGCATGGTCCTGCATCCGGACCCGGTCGCCGAGCAGCGCACCACCGCTGAACGGGGACGTCGGGTCCACGGCGAGCACGGCCACCCGCTGGCCGCGCTCCCGGTAGGCGGCCACCAGGGCGGCGGTGATCGTGGACTTGCCCACTCCCGGCGCCCCGGTGAGCCCGACGACGCGGGCCTGCCCGGTCAGCGGGGCGAGCACCGTGGCGATCTGGCGCAGTTCCGGCGCGGAGTTCTCGACCAGCGAGATCAGCCGGGCCAGCGCCCGCGCGTCCCCGGCCCTGGCCTTCCCGATCGCCTCGCGCGCCCGGTCCGCGGCGGTCAACCCGCTCTCGCAGGCCGGTCAGTCATGGCCGCCCGGCACCCGCAGCAGCAGCGCGCTGCCCTGGCCGCCGCCGCCGCACAGTGCCGCCGCGCCCAGCCCGCCACCGCGCCGGTGCAGCTCATGGACCAGGTGCAGGGCGATCCGCGCGCCGGAGGCGCCGATCGGGTGGCCGATGGCGATCGCGCCCCCGTTGACGTTGACGATGTCCGGGCTGACGGCGAGGTCGCGCATGGACTGCAGCACTACGGCCGCGAACGCCTCGTTGATCTCGATCAGGTCCAGGTTGCCCACGGCCAGCCCGGCCTTGCCCAGCGCATGGCGGATCGCCCGGGACGGCTGTGACTGCAGCGAGTTGTCCGGGCCAGCCACGTTGCCGTGCGCGCCGATCTCGGCGAGCACCGGGGCACCCCGGGCGGCGGCCGCTGCAGCGGACATGACCACCACGGCACAGGCCCCGTCGGAGATCTGCGACGCCGAGCCCGCGGTGATCGTCCCGTCGGCCCCGAAGGCAGGGCGCACCCGGGCCAGCGACTGCGCCGTGGTCTCGCCCCGCACCCCCTCGTCGGTGTCGAACAACACCGGATCCCCACGCCGCTGCGGCACCGGGACAGCCACGATCTCATCGTTCAGCAGACCATCTTTGATCGCCGCAGCGGCGCGCTGATGTGACAGCGCAGCGAAGTCATCCTGCTCGGCCCGGCCGATGCCGAGGCTCTTGTTGTGCGCGTCGGTCAGCTCGCCCATCGGGATGTGGTCGAACGGGTCGGTCAGCCCGTCGAGGGCCATGGCGTCAAGCAGTTCCATGGCGCCGTACTTGTGCCCGGCGCGGGCGCCCGGCAGCAGGTGCGGGGCCTTCGTCATCGACTCCATGCCGCCCGCCACCACGATGTCGAACTCGCCGGCCCGGATGAGCTGGGCCGCGAGCGCGATGGCGTCCAGCCCGGACAGGCACACCTTGTTGATGGTGATCGACGGCACGGTCATCGGGATGCCCGCCGCGAACGCGGCCTGGCGGGCCGGGATCTGCCCGGCACCGGCCTGCAGAACCTGCCCCATGATCACGTACTGGACATCGCTACCGGTGATGCCCGAGCGTTCCAGCGCGGCCTTGATGACGACGCCGCCAAGGTCGGTGGCGGCGAGGTCCTTGAGCGAGCCGAGCAGGCGGCCGATCGCCGTCCGCGCCCCGCCGCTGATCACCGCTTCTGGCATGGTTCCCTCCGCTTGCTCCCCCGCCCGGTGCAGCGCGGGCGGGACGTCTGCCACGATACCCAGGGACGACCCGCGGCCCCGCAGCCGCCGGGCCGCCCGGGACTACCAGGATGCCCGCGGGAGGCAGCGGTGCTGGACCGGATCGACCATGTGGGGATCGCCTGCCACGACCTCGCGGCGGCCATCGCCTTCTACGAGTCCGTCTTCGACCTCACCGTGGCCAGCCGGGAGACCCACGAGGACCAGGGGGTCCATGAGGCCATGCTCCGCCTGGGCGAGGGGCCAGGGCCTTCCTGGATCCAGCTGCTCGAGCCGACCGGCCCGGACACGCCGGTGGGGAAATTTCTGGCCCGCCGGGGGCAGGGCATCCACCACATCGGGTACCGGGTGACGAACATCACCGTGGCGCTTGAGGCCATCGGGGCGCGCGGGGTGCGCCTGCTTGACCAGCGCCCCCGGCACGGTTCCATGGGCGCGTCGATCGCCTTCCTGCACCCGGCGGATGTGGGCGGGGTGCTGACCGAACTGGTCCAGCCGCGGGAGGCCTGAACCGGGGGCACCTGGCCGCAGGCATCCCAGGGTTGCGCCGAATAGTGAATCTTGACCGGCGCGAAGCCCGAAGCCGCCGTCATCACCTGCGTGACGGGAGTACGCTGCGATGGATCGGGCGAGCGGTCTCACGCGTCCGCGCCGGAGGGGATTGTCGGAGCTTTTCATCCCCTCAACGGCCGGGTGCCAGGAACTCGCCTGTCCCCCCGCAGGCCCCCTCTTCGTCTAGCCAGGATCACGCCACATGCAGCCTGAAATTGACGCCCAGCTCAGCAACTTCTTCGAAGATGCCCCGGCCCGCGACTTCGCCAAGGTCATGCGCGGCTACGACCAGCACCAGGTCGACGAGTACCTCAACCAGACCGATCTGGAGATCCGGCAGCACCGCGAGCAGGTCGGGGCGCTGCAGCAGGAGCTGACCGAGGCACATCGTCAGCTCCGGGAGCAGGAGCGCCCCACCTACGCGGGCCTGGGCTCCCGGATCGAGCAACTGCTCCGCCTCGCCGAAGAGCAGGCGACGGAGATCGTCGGCGAGGCCCGCTCTGCGGCGAACGAGCTGCAGGCCGCCGCCAAGGTGGACGCGGCCGAGCACCGTGCCGGTGCCGAGAACGAGGCGGCCGAGCTGCGCGCCAGCGCCAAGCGGGAGACCGACGACCTGCGCGGCTCCGCCGAGCGGGAAGCCGACGCGATCCGCACCGGGGCACGCCGTGAGGCCGACGAGCTGACCTCCACCACCGAGCGCGAGGCCGCCAAGCTCCGCGCCATAGCCGACCACGAGGTAGCGGAGAAGCGGGCCGCGATAGAGCGCGACATCGCCAAGCTCCGCACCACCACCGAGCGGGAGGTCGCCCAGCTCAAGGCGTCGTCCAAGCGGGAGCGCGACGAGATTCTCACCACCTCCAAGCGGCAGGCGGACGAGATGCGCAGCCAGGCGCAGCGCATCCTGGAGGAGAGCGAGGCACAGCGGGCGCAGGCCGAGGCCGAGTTCGAGATCCAGCTCGCCTCGCGCCGCGAGGAGTCCGAGCGCCAGGAGGCCGAGCGCCTTGCGGCCGCGCAGGCGGCGACGCAGAAGCTGGTCACCGAGGCGGAGCAGCGCGCCGCCACCGCCGAGCAGCGGGCCGCCAAGGCCAGCGCGCAGGCCGACCACACCCGGCGCGAGGCCGAGCAGCACTCCAAGCAGCTCGTCTCCAACGCCAGGAAGAACGCCGACCAGATCGTCGCCCAGGCCAAGGGCCAGGCCGATCAGCTCACGGCGGACGCCAAGAACGAGATGGAGCGGCACCGCGTCGCGGCGCAGCGCGAGGTCGACGACCTGACCAGGCAGAAGGAGAGCATCTCCACCCACCTGGCGCAGATCAGCCAGCTCCTCGGCACCCAGATGCCGGGCCTGTCCGAGGCGCTCAAGCCCCAGTCACGCCCCGCCGTCGCACCCCAAGCCGCGCCCAAGGCCGTCGCGGGACCGCCGCCCGCGCCGCGGCAGGAGTCCCGGCCACCGGCCCAGGCTCAGCCGGCCCAGGCCCCGGCCAGCGGGCCGAAGCAGCCGGTGTCGGCCAAGGCCGCCAAGAGCAACGACGAGGAGTGGTGGACCGAGTAACCACCGCACCCAACATGCCTCAGGCCATGGTGGTCTGGCCGCCGTCGACGACGAGAGCCTGCCCGGTCATATAGGACGACGCGTCGCTGGCCAGGAAGACCGCCGGGCCGGCCATCTCGGCCGCGCGGCCCCACCGCTGCATGGGCACCGTCGCGATGGTCGCCTTCCCCGTGGTCTCGTCCTCCCACAAGTTGCGGTTGAGTTCGGTCGCGGTCCAGCCG
>DASXKD010000320.1:0-4175 GCA_036497045.1 Streptosporangiaceae bacterium
AGTCGATCATCGCCGACAGCCTGGGCCTGCACCTGGACATGTTCCAGCGGATCCAGGTGGATCCATGCTCGGTCAGCCTGATCCGCTACACGCCGTTGCGCCCGTTCGTCCTGCGGATGAACGACACCGGCGCGGGCATGGGCGGGCTGGCCAAGGCGGAGCCTGCCGCCGGCGGCCCTGGCCGGCCGGCCGGCGAGGCCGCCGGGCGGCCCGGGCTGGGCGAGGGCGATGCCGTTATTGGTGGCGGGGCAGGAGGATAGGGACATGGCGGTCTACACCTACGACTCTCCGGAGCGTTTCGTGGCCGGGACGGTTGGGCAGCCTGGGGAGCGCACCTTCTACTTGCAGGCCAGCTCCGGCGGCCGGGTGACCAGCGTGGTCGTGGAGAAGTTCCAGGTGAGCCTGCTGGCGGAGCGGATCGACGAGCTGCTCGACGAGGTATTGAGCGGCACCGGGGGCGTCCCCGGGGCTGCCGGGCTCGCCGACGAAGGCCCGCTCGATCTGCCGCTGACTGAGGACTTCCGGGTCGGCGCCATCGCCCTCGGCTGGGACGGCGAAGAGGAGCGGGTGGTCATCGAGGCCCAGGAGGAGACGGAGAACCCGATCGAGCCGCTGTCCGAGGACGTGCCAGAGAACGGGCCTGGCGTGCTTCGAGTGCGGCTGTCACCGGCGGCGGCGCGGGCATTCTCCCAGCGCGCGACCCAGATCGTGGGCCAGGGGCGCCCGCCGTGCCCGCTGTGCGGGCTGCCGCTGGACGCCGAGGGGCACATCTGCCCGCGCCAGAACGGCCACCGGGTGAGTAATGCCTGAAGAGCCCGACGATAGGCCGGCTCAGCGGCCGTCCCGCAACCGGCGCCGGGGCAGGCCAGTGACCTTCCATTACCCGCCGGAATCTGGCCAGTGTGACGACGGGGCCGCGCTCGAGCTGCTGTCCGAAGGCAACCTGAAGATCGAGGGACGGCTGGTGGCCGCTTCCAACGCGACCATGTACTGCACGGTGCGGCGGCGCGGGCAGACCGCGGCCTGCGTGTACAAGCCGGTGGCGGGGGAGCGGCCGCTGTGGGACTTCCCGCTCGGCACGCTGGCCGGCCGCGAGGTGGCCGCCTATGCCGTGTCCCAGGCCGCGGGCTGGTATCTGGTGCCTCCCACGGTGATGCGGGACGGCCCGTTCGGGCCCGGCATGTGCCAGTTGTGGATCGACGCCGACGCCAAAACCGACCTCGTCGCCCTGGCCCGCAGCCGCGATCAGCCCAAGCTGCGGGACATGGCGGTCTTCGACGCCGTGGTCAACAACGCGGACCGGAAGATCGGGCACCTGCTGCCGGTGTCCGACGGCCGGCTGTACGGCTGCGACCACGGGGTCTGCTTCGGTGAGGAATACAAGCTGCGCACCGTGCTTTGGCAGTGGCGCGGGCAGAAGCTGCCCGGCCGGGCGCTGACCGCGCTTGGTCAGCTCAAGGCCGAACTGGACGGCGGGGCGCTGGCCACCACGCTGGAGGAGTTGCTGTCACTTGATGAGGTGGCCGCGACGCGGTCCAGGATCGAACTGCTGATCGAGCACCGGGTGCACCCCTACCCGCCGGAGAACTGGCCCGCCGTCCCCTGGCCCCCTGTATGAGAGTCAAGCGCGGCCTGGCGCCGGGTACCTGAGCCGACAAGGCCAAAGGCCCGTGACGAAGGAACGGGCCTTTAGGCCAGCGGGGGTTCCAGGGGGGTCGTCCCCCCGGGCCAGCCCGTGTAGGGCCAGGCTCCGTGACGGAGGAACGGGGCCGCAGGCCATCGGGGGGTTCCAGGGGGGTCGTCCCCCCGGGCCAGCACCGTTAGCGGCCGCCGCGGTCGCCGCGGTCACGGCGGCGCCTCAGGTAACGCTCGAACTCGGCCGCGATGGCGTCCCCGCTCGCCTCGGGCAGCTCGGTCGCGTCCTTGGCCTCCTCCAGCGTGCGCACGTAGTCGGCGACCTCGGTGTCCTGCTCGGCGAGTTCATCCACGCCGCGCTCCCAGGCGCGGGCCTCCTCGGCGAGATCGGCCAGCGGCAGGGAGAGATCCAGCAGGTCCTCCACCGTCCGGATCAGGGCCAGCGTCGCCTTGGGGCTCGGCGGCTGGGCCACGTAGTGCGGCACCGCTGCCCACAGCGACACCGCCGCGATGCCTGCCGCGGCGCACTCGTGCTGGAGCACGCCGGTGATCCCGGTCGGTCCCTTGTAGTCCGATGCGGAGGCGCGCAGCCCCGCGGCCAGTGCCGGGTCGGAGGCGCTGGTGGTCACCGGCACCGGACGGGTGTGCGGCGAGTCAGCCAGCAGCGCGCCGAGCAGCACCACCATCTCGGCGTCAAGTTCGGTGAACGCTTCCACCAGTTCGGTGCAGAAGCGGCGCCAGCGCATATTCGGCTCGATCCCGTGGACCAGCAGGACATCGCGGTCGGCCGGGTTCTTGGCGGGGATCAGCAGCCGCGTCGTCGGCCAGACCAGGTTGTGCGTGGTCCCATCGGTCATCTCGGTGACCGGGCGGGTTACCTGGAAGTCGTAGAAATCCTCCGGGTCGATGGAGCCGGCCGGCTCTGCCTGCCATGCGGTCGTCAGGTGGGTGATCACCCCGCTGGCCGCCTCACCGGCATCGTTCCAGCCTTCGAAAGCAGCGATGATGACAGGTGCGGTGAGCTTGCCGGTACCGATGAGCTCGATCGCGCACCACCTCCTTCCTCGCCGCCTGCTGGCGATGCCGTCCCAGCCTACGTGGTCACCCATGATCACTGGTTACCCTGCCCGCCGCGGCGCGGCACGGTAGCTGCGGTGCTGGCCAGGGGGGACGACCCCCGGACCCCCGCTGCCCAAGGCCGCGTTCCTTCGTCACGGGGCCTTGGGCCTGCTGGGCCCTCGTTTAGACTGGGAACCCTATGACGAGGAACGACCGCAAGGCCCGCAACTCGAACCTGGGGGCCGGGGGGCCGGCGGAATCGCTCCGGGCCGCCCTGGCACAGCAGGTGGTGGTGGCTGACGGGGCGATGGGCACCATGCTCCAGGACAGCCCGGCGACCCTCAGCGACTTCGACGGCCACGAGGGGTGCAACGAGGTCCTCAACCTCACCCGGCCCGACATCGTCCGCTCGGTCCACGACGGCTACCTCGAAGCCGGGGTGGACTGCATCACCACCAACACCTTCGGCGCGAACCTGGGCAACCTCGGCGAATACGGTCTCGAGGACCGGGTCGGGGAGCTGTCAGAGGCAGGCGCGCGGATCGCCCGGCAGGCCGCGGACGCGTGGGGGGCGCCGGATCGGCCGCGCTGGGTGCTCGGCTCGGTCGGGCCTGGCACCAAGCTGCCCACCCTCGGGCACGTCCGGTTCGCCACGCTGCGCGACGCCTACCAGAGCAACGCCGCAGGCCTGCTCCGCGGCGGGGTGGACGCGATCGTCGTCGAGACCTGCCAGGACCTGCTGCAGGCCAAGGCGGCCATCATCGGCGTGAAGCGGGCCATCGCCCAGGCCGGGGCGGGCGTGGCGCTGATCGCGTCGGTGACGATCGAGACCACGGGCGCGATGCTGCTCGGCAGCGAGATCGGCGCGGCCCTGGCCGCGCTTGAGCCGCTCGGCATCGACCTGATCGGGCTGAACTGCGCGACCGGGCCCACCGAGATGAGCGAGCACCTGCGCTATCTGGCCGGTCACTCGCCCATCCCGCTGTCCTGCATGCCCAACGCCGGCCTGCCGGTGCTGACCGCCGACGGGGCACACTACCCGCTGGAACCGGACGGCCTGGCCGACGCGCACGACTCCTTCACCGCGGAGTTCGGGCTGGCCCTGGTCGGCGGGTGCTGCGGGACGACCCCGGATCACCTGGCGGCCGTGGTGGACCGGATCCGGGCCAGGCCGCTGGCCCGGCGCAGGCCGCGAGCCGAGCCCGGAGTCTCCTCCCTCTATCAGCACGTCCCGTTCCGTCAGGACACGGCGTTCCTGGCGATCGGGGAGCGGACCAACGCCAACGGGTCCAAGGCGTTCCGCGAGGCGCTGCTGGCCGGCCGCCTTGACGACTGCGTGGAGATCGCCCGCCAGCAGACCAGGGACGGCGCGCACCTGCTCGACGTGTGCGTGGACTACGTGGGCCGGCCCGGGGCGGCCGACATGGCCGCACTGACCAGCAGGCTCGCCACGGCCTCCACCCTCCCGCTGGTGCTGGACT
>DASXKD010000321.1:0-7661 GCA_036497045.1 Streptosporangiaceae bacterium
GGCGAACACGGGGACGGCCAATCGAAAGCCGAATTCCTCCACAAGATGTTCGGCCACGAGCTCGTGCAAGCGTTTCGTGAGTTCAAAGCCGTCTGGGATCCCGACTCGAAGATGAATCCGGGCAAAATCGTCGATCCCTACCGGATCGACGAGAACCTCCGTCTCGGGGCGGACTACGCACCGTGGGAGCCGGAGACGCACTTCCACTACGAAGAGGATGGTCATAGCTTCGCGCACGCGACCCTCCGCTGCGTCGGGATCGGCAAATGCCGCCGCCTCTCCGGCGAAGGCGATCAGGACACGATGTGCCCGTCCTTCATGGTGACGCGCGAAGAGAAGCACTCGACCCGCGGGCGCGCCCGCCAGCTGTTCGAGATGCTCCACGGCGACCCGATCAAGACAGGTTGGCAGAGCGAGGAGGTGAAGGACGCGCTCGACCTGTGCCTCGCCTGCAAGGGCTGCTTCTCCGACTGCCCGGTGAGCGTGGACATGGCCACCTACAAGGCCGAGTTCCTCGCCCATCACTACAAGGGCAGGATCCGCCCGGCCTCGCATTACTCGATGGGCTGGCTGCCGGTCGCCGCGCTGCTCGCCGCCCGGGCTCCCGGCCTGGTCAACGCGGCCGGGCGGGCACCGCTGCTGAGTCGGCTGATCAAGGCGGCCGGGGGAATCGACCAGCACCGGGAACTGCCGGCCTTCGCCGGGGAACGGTTCACCCGGTGGCACGCCCGGCGGGGTGCCCGGCAGACAGGCGAGAAGGTCATCCTGTGGCCGGACACGTTCACCAACAGCTTCCATCCTGACGTCGGTAAGGCGGCCGTGGCGGTGCTGGAGGACGCGGGGTTCACCGTGGAGGTCCCCGCCCGGCCGGTGTGCTGCGGCCTCACCTGGATCTCCACCGGCCAGCTCGGCGTGGCCAGCCGGATGCTGAAACGGGCCATCCGGACGTTGCGGCCCGAGTTGCAGGCGGGCACCCGCGTGGTGGTGCTGGAGCCGAGCTGCGCCGCGGTGTTCCGGTCGGACGCCGCCGACCTGCTCGGCTCCGATGACGCCCGGCTGCTGGCCAAGCGGACAAGGACGCTCGCCGAGGTGCTCACCGAGGCAGGGTGGCGGCCATCGGCCGGTCCGGCCCCGGGCCGCCGCGCGGCCATCGCTCAGGTGCACTGCCACCAGCACGCCATCATGGGCTTCGACGCCGACACCGAGCTGCTGAAGGCCTGCGGCGTCGACGTCGACGTGCTGGACAGCGGGTGCTGCGGGCTGGCGGGCAACTTCGGCTTCGAGGCGGGCCACTACGAGGTGTCCACCGCCTGCGCGGAGCACGGGCTGTGGCCGGCCGTACGGGACGCGCGCCCGGACACCGCGGTGCTGGCCGACGGGTTCTCCTGCCGCACCCAGATCCAGGCCGGTCATCTCGGCCGGGAGGGCATTCACCTGGCCCAACTGCTAGCCGAGCTGGCCGGAAGCCAGTCCAACTAAGGAGGATCCCATGTCGGTCTGGGGCCATCGCGACAGCGAACCACCGCCCGAGGAAGCACGGCCTGGGGAAGCGCGGCCTGGGGAAGCGCGGCCTGGGGAAGCACACCAGGCCGAGCCCGAGGGGCGTGAGACGCAGGAACCGGCTGGTCCGGAACGCCCGGCCGAGGAGCCCGCGCCTGCCTTCTGGCGCGCGCAAGGCGAGACGCCGTCGTACGGGCGGGCACCGGCCGCTGCCCCGCCATTGGCGTACGGGCACGTGCCGGCCGACGCGCTGCCTGAAGATGCCCCGGCACCGCCCTACGGGGAGCAGGCGCCCGGCGAGGCGCCGGCACCGCCCTACGGGCAGCAGGCGCCCGGCGAGGCGCCGGCACCGGCCGTGAGCGAGTCCCCGGCCGGCACCGGCGCGCCAGTCCCGGTGCTGACCGGCAAGGTCGTGGTGCTCGACGGTGAGACCGTGGTCCAGGACCCGGCCCTGACCGGGACGGCCGAGGACCAAGCTGGGCCGCACGACGCCGAGGCTGGCGACCAGGCGATGACCTGGGCGCAGCAGCCGGGGGCGTGGGAGCCGTCCGTGACGGGTGCCCCGGAGCCGGCGGTGGCCGAGGCGCAGCAGCCTGCCGCAACCGAGGTACAGCAGCCGGGCGTGAGGCCCGCGGCCCCGGCCGCCGCTTCCCCTGCTGAGGCTGCCCCGGCTTCCACCGACGGGATCTCCGCGCAGCGCTGGAGCGAGATCCTGGTGTCCTTCGTGGACGACCCGCGCAGTTCGGTCCAGATGGCCGCGGGCGTCGTGGACGAGGCCATCGACGAGTTCGTGAACTCGGTCAGAGCCAGGCAGCGGGCCCTGGCGTCCTCCTGGCAGGGCACCGACACCGGCACCGAGCAACTCCGAACCGCGCTGCGCGACTACCGCAAGCTCTGGCATCAGGTGCGGCAACTGGACCTGGGCGAGCAGAAGGGTGCCTGAGCGGCCCGGCCCGGAGCGGCTAGCCCACCCGGCGCATGTGCATCCGGACCGTGGTGCCGCCCTCGCCCGAGCGCAGCTCGACCAGGTCGCACACCTGGTTGACCAGCCACAGGCCGTGGCCGCGGTCGTCCGGGCCGAACCGGACCCGGCCGGCCAGCGGATTAGTGATATGCCCGGTGTCGTGGACCTGGCAGAGGATCTCCTCATCGGTGTGCCAGACGTGGATCACCCCGCCGCCGTCGGTGTGGCTGATCGTGTTCGCGGCGATCTCGTTCGCCGCCAGGACCAGGTCGACCGTGCGCTCCTCGCCGAGCCCCGCATCCTTGGCGTGCCAACCGACCCGTCGTCGCACCCGCGCCAGGTCCGTCTCGTAGGCAAGAGCCTCCGCGCCTGCCGGTGGCGGTCCAAGCGGATGGTCGCATTCCGGCGGGAGGTTGTCCCGCCAGGTGGCGGCGGTCGCGCCGGACGCGGCCGGCTCCTGGTGCGTGCGCCGGGCGCCGGCCAGGACGGAATCCGGCAGCCCCGAGGCATCGTAGGGGCACAAAATAGTCGCCTGTGCTCGCGCGAACGCGAGATTGATCAGAGCCTCGTGCCTGGCCGCCTCGCAGGTCTCCGCTGGGCTGCGCCCGGGCCAGATCGGCTCGCCGACAAAGCGCACGCGCTGGCCCGGGTGCTTGTCAGCGAACGAGCGCAGCTCGGGGATGATCCGTGCGGGGTTGCGGCCCAGTACGGCCATGTCTGCGAAGACCACCTCGCCAGGCACGGCATCCAGCCGGGCAGCGATCGCCTGAGCCTTGCCGCCGGGCAGCGCGATCAGCGCGGGCTCGCCCCGGTCCAGGCCCGCCTGGACGAAGGCGGCGACCCGGTCGGCGTACTCGGGCTGGCTGCGGTAGAAGAGCGCCGCGTGGCTCAGAACGACCCCGACAGGCTCATCCATGACATGGTCTCCGGCAACCTTCAGATACGGCATTGTCCCATGAGGCAGCCGATACCCCAGGATGCGGGCCTCATTCCCCGTATCGTGGCGCAGTCCCGAGGCCTGCTCACCGCACCCGGACCGCGACCAGGCACGCGTCGTCACCGGTGTTGGAGGCGTCCCGGTCCAGCAGATGGTCGGCGTACCCGCCGATCTCGGCCACCGGGCGGCTGGCGGCCCGGAGCAGGCCGGCGATCGCCTCGTCGATCGGCTCGTCCCGCCGCTCGATCAGGCCGTCGGTGAACAGCAGCAGTGTGTCGCCGAGCCGCAGCCTGGTCACTTCCTCGGCGTAGCTGGCGTCCGGGTCCGCGCCGAGCAGCAACCCCTCGGGCAGCGGAAGCTGCTCCGCCTGGCCGTCGCGGACCAGGATCGGCGGCAGGTGACCGGCCCGCGCCCAGCGCAGCGTCCGGTCGGCCGGATCGTAGAGGCCGCAGATGGCCGTGCCGAGTACGCCGTCGGTGAAGTGAGCGGCCGCCCTGTTCAGCCAGTCGAGCAGGGTTGCCGGGCTGGCCCCGGTGATCGCCAGGCCGCGCAGGCTGTTGCGCACCGCGACCATGCCGGTGACCGCGTCGAGCCCATGCCCCGCGATGTCCCCCACCACAAGCAGCACCATCTTGCTGGGCAGCAGCACCGTGTCGTACCAGTCGCCGCTGACCAGGTTGCCCTCGCCGGACGGCCGGTACCTGGCCGCCACGTCCAGCCCGGCCGCCTCCACCAGTTCGTCCGCCGCCGCCGACCGCGGGGTGATGGCCTCCTGCAGCCTGATGGCCAGGCGGTGCTCCTCCTCGGCGCGCTCCTCGGTGTCGGCAAGCTGCTCGCGGGTTGCCGCGAACGCCAGCCGGGTGTGGTAGTCCGCCGACACGTCCTGGTACACGCCGCGCATGGCGATCACCGTGCCGCCCTGGTCGGTGACCGGCTCGGCGTAGGCGCGGATCTGCCGCACGCTGCCGTCGTCGGCGCGGACCACCCGGAATGCCGCGGCGCTCTCCATCCGGCCATGCAGCAGCAGCGCCTCACGGAAGCCCTGGACCGCGGGGACGTCCTCGGCGACCACGTGCGACGGCAGGTCCGCGACCGGCACCGGGTCCCCGGCCGGCAACCCGAACAGGGCGAACGTCGGCTCGGTCCAGTTCACCTCGCCGGTGCGGACGTCCTCCTCCCAGCCGCCGACCCGGCCCAGCCGCTGTGCGTGCTGCAGCAGGGCCGCGAGCCGGTCGGCGTCGCCGGCCACGCGCCAGGCGATCACGACCCCGTCGTACAGCCGCGCGATCCGGATCCCAGCGGCCGGCGGACCGGAGCTGGCCTGGGCTGCCGCGGCGTCAACGGGGAGCCGCTGCGGCTCGCCGGCCTCCAGCGCCGCCAGGCACCGGCCGAACAGCCCGCCCGCGGTGAGTGTGTCGGAGTAGAGCTCGAGCAGGTGCCTGCCGGTCAGTTCCGCGGCGCCACGCCCGTCCGGAGCACGGAACCCGTCGCTGACATGGTCAATACGGAAGTCGGTCACCTGGCCACCGGGATCGCGCACGGCGCGGGCGAACACGAACCCGTCGATCAGGCCGCCCAGCACCGCCAGCACTGCGGCGGCCTCGTGGTCGGCGGGCAGGCCTCCCTGGGACAGCCGGATCCCCAGCGCCTGGGCGGCGACGTCGGCCACCGAGATGAGCTGGCGGCGCAGCGGCGCGGGGAACTCCGCGGCCGGTTCCGGCCAGCAGACCACCATGACGCCCCGGGCCACCCCGGCGTCGTGCAGCGGCAGCCCGGCCCAGGCGCCGTCGCGCCAGCGTCCTGGCAGCGGCCGCTCGTCGCCGGGCGGCGGCCCCGCGGGCCACCAGGTCTCCAGGCCGTCGCGCGCTACCTGCTGGGGCAGCGAGGGCATGTCCGGGTGCAACCGGCGCCAGCGGCTGGCCTCGTGGCTGCCGAAACCGGCCTCGCCGGCCAGTTCCAGGCCGCCGTCCGGCGCGGTCAGCCAGATCGCCACCGCCACCGCGCCGAGGCCGCCCAGGGCCTCGCCGAGCAGGGCGCTGGCCACGGCGCTGCCCGAGGCCGCGGTCTCGATCATCGCCCTGGCCAAGCCGACCTGGGGCATGCCGGGGTCAGGCGGCTCGCCGGGCGGGTCCTGGTGGGTGATCTGCGCGGCCAGCTCGGTCGTGGTGACGCCGGATTCGGCGGCCAGGTGGACGAGCTGGCGCTGGGCCTCGGCGGGCGTGCAGCCCAGCTGCTCCATCAGCATGCCCCTGGCCAGATCCACGACCGAGCGGGCCGCGGCCGCCGAGCGCAGCTTGTCCAGTTCCCGCCGTTGCCGCTCGACCAGGGCGGTCAGCCGCACTGGGTCGGCTCCGCTCGGTTCGGTCACGGGCACCAGCCTTCGCACCAGGGCACTATCGCCCGGGGCAACTGCCCAGGCCACGCCTGCATCGTGTCAAGTTCCATTCTTGACCATCACCAGACGTGACAGGATCCTTTCGCGCGGTCTCGCCTGGCATATCGCCGCCGCGCGGCATCTGGCTGGCCATGGAAGGGTTCTTCCGATGACGACGATCCACCAGCGGGCGGTACAGCCCGCCGACGGCGGCCTGCAGCAACTGCTGGCCGGCCTCTCGGCGGTGCGCAGCGGGGACTTCAGCACCAGGCTGCCCACGGACGGCGATCCGCTCATGGACGAGATCGCCTCGGTGTTCAACGGGATGAACGATCAGCTCGCACTGTTCACCTCCGAGGTGACCCGGGTGGCGCGCGAGGTGGGTACCGAGGGCCGGCTGGGCGGGCAGGCCGAGGTACCTGGGCTGGGGGGCACCTGGAAGGACCTCACCGACTCGGTGAACTCGATGGCCGGCAACCTGACCGGCCAGGTGCGCGACGTCGCGCGGGTGGCCACCGCGGTGGCCAGGGGCGATCTGAGCCAGAAGATCTCGGTGGACGTCAAGGGCGAGATGGCCGAGCTCAAGGGCACCCTCAACACGATGGTGGACGAGCTGTCGGCGTTCGCCGATGAGGTGACCCGGGTGGCCAGGGAGGTGGGCACCGAGGGGCGGCTTGGCGGCCAGGCGCGGGTGCCCGGGGTGGGCGGCACCTGGCGTGACCTCACCGATTCGGTGAACTCGATGGCCGGCAACCTGACCGGCCAGGTGCGCAACATCGCCCAGGTGACCACCGCGGTGGCCAAGGGCGATCTGAGTCAGAAGATCACCGTCGACGCGCGCGGCGAGATCCTGGAGCTGAAAAACACCGTCAACACGATGGTGGACGAGCTGTCGGCGTTCGCCGATGAAGTGACCCGGGTAGCCAGGGAGGTGGGCACCGAGGGGCGGCTGGGCGGCCAGGCGCGGGTGCCCGGGGTGGGCGGCACCTGGCGTGACCTCACCGACTCGGTGAACTTCATGGCCGGCAACCTGACCAGTCAGGTGCGGGCGATCGCCCAGGTCGCGACCGCCGTCGCAGAGGGTGACCTGACCCAGAAGGTGACGGTCGACGCGCGCGGCGAGATCCTGGAACTGAAGGAGACCATCAACACGATGGTCGACCAGTTGTCGCTGTTCGCCGACGAGGTGACCCGGGTGGCCGGCGAGGTCGGCACCGAGGGCAACCTGGGCGGCCAGGCCAGGGTCCGCGGGGTGTCCGGCACCTGGAAGGACCTCACCAACAACGTCAACGTGATGGCCTCCAACCTCACCGCCCAGGTCCGGTCGATCTTCCAGGTGGCCACCGCGGTCGCCCGCGGCGACCTGAGCCAGAAGATCAATGTCGAGGCCGGGGGAGAGGTGGCGGCGCTCGCCGAGTCGATCAACAGCATGGTCGACACGCTCAGCGCGTTCGCCGGCGAGGTGACCCGGGTGGCCCGCGAGGTGGGCACCGAGGGCATGCTCGGTGGCCAGGCCACGGTGCCGAACGTGGCGGGCACCTGGAAGGACCTGACCGACAACGTCAACTCGATGGCCAACAACCTGACCAGCCAGGTCCGCAACATCGCCCAGGTCACCACCGCCGTGGCCCAGGGCGACCTGTCGAAGAAGATCGACGTGGACGCGCGCGGCGAGATCCTGGAGCTGAAGACCACGATCAACACCATGGTCGACCAGCTCTCCTCGTTCGCCGCCGAGGTGACCAGGGTCGCCAAGGAGGTGGGCAGCGAGGGCCGCCTCGGCGGCCAGGCCGAGGTCGAGGGCGTGTCCGGGACCTGGAAGAGGCTGACCGAGAACGTCAACGAACTGGCCGGCAACCTCACCCGCCAGGTCCGCGCGATCGCCG
>DASXKD010000322.1:0-5673 GCA_036497045.1 Streptosporangiaceae bacterium
CAGGCCGCCCGGGCCACTGCCGCCTCGGGCTGAGCTGGCTGCACGACTGGAACGCCTCCCGGTTGGGCACCCGTCATCCCCGTATCGCGACGACGGCTCCCGCAAACCCTCGCCCCTGGACCTGTCCAAGTATGAACTCCCCCTTCCCGACGAACCCAACTCTCCCGACCAGCCAGACTCATCTATGGAAGACCGGGCTTGCATCGGCCCGGACGGCTCGTGGGCTTGGAAGGACTGCCATCTGACACGAGAAGAGTCTCGGGCCGCCGATCTGGGTCTTACCAAACGTCACAACGCCGAAGGGCGCGACGCAGACGGCAGCTATGGCGACCACGGCCTAACGCCCGCCATGCGCCGAGTCGAGGCCCAACTCGACTGTGGCGCACTGGTCGAAGATACAGAGAAGTACATACTTAAAGACCCTGATCGGTTCAAGAAAAAACTCTTTGAGTCGATCAGAGACGAGCCAGATAAGTCCGTGGAACAACATGTAGACGAGATTCATGATGGCATTCGCTACACATTTGTTTCCGATGGTGATGACTACGTTCGTACTGTGAATCAAGCAGCTGATATCCTCAAAGCTAACGGCTTTGAATTGGGCGTGCGGAAAAACGAATGGTCGAATGATGAGTATAAGGGCGTCAACACGCGCTGGCGAGACCACGAGAGTGGCTGCCGTTTTGAGATCCAGTTCCACACTCACGAAAGCTGGCAGGTGAAACAGGCGACCCACAGCGCCTATGCCCAGATTCACGACACAAGCACACCAGCAGATGAAAGAGAGCGCCTGCGCGCCTATCAACGCGAGATTAGTTCGAGTCTCGTGTTACCGTCGGAGTGGGAAAGCATTACAAATTATCGTAAGGAGGGCTGGTGACAGAAACTGAGCGAGTTGAACACTACGCGATCATTGGTTCTGGTCGCACCCTTGCCAATCCATCTGGACTTGCGCGCCGCCGCTTCACCCCTGCGGGCAGGGTCGACGAATCTCTGCAGCGCGACCTGTCGTGGCGCCCAACATCCTCCATCACGCAATGGGAGTACGGGAATCTGTCGGGTGAGCTTGCAGCCATCAGTGACGATGACGCGAACGACCTGATCGAGCGGTTTCGGGAGAAGTGGGGGCAGAAGGGCTGAGCGGGGCTTGCGGGTTGTCGGGAAGGTGGTGCGGTCCCGTGCAGGAAGACCAGCTGCCGCATGTCACCGGGAACGCAGCCGGGACAGAACCCCGGGCAGGTCTCCCTCATGCACGACGCCGAGGCGTTGGGTGGCCCTGGTGATGGCCACGTAGAGGTCGTTCAGCCCGGACGCCGAGTCGGCCACGATCCGCGCGGGATCCGCGACCAGGACCGAGTCGAACTCCAGACCCCGTACCTGCTTGACGCTGAGCACCACGACGGGCCGGTCCAGGGACGGATCGTCCAGCACCACGTCCGGGACGCTCACCCCGATCGCGCGGGTCAGTTCGTCGAGGCGGTCGGCGGGCACGATCACAACCAGGTTCCCCGCGCCGATCGCGGCCGACTCCTCCCGGGTCAGCTCGCCAAGGAACGGCCCGAGTTCCCCAGGCGGCGCCTGGGCCTGCCACGGCGTGATTCCCGTTTCCCGGACCGGGCGCGGCGGATGCAGGCTGGGGTCGATGGCCTCCAGCACGTCGGCGGCCACCTCGGCGATCTCGGACGGGGTCCGGTAGTTGATGGTCAGCCGCTCCAGGCGGTAGCGGTCCCCAAGGTTCGGCCCGAGTACCTGCTGCCAGGACGAGCCGCCGCCCAGCTCGCTGGCCTGGGCCATGTCCCCGACGATGGTCATCGACCGGGACGGGCAGCGCCGCATCAGCATCCGCCACGCCATCGGCGAAAGCTCCTGCGCCTCGTCCACCACGATGTGCCCGAACGCCCAGGTCCGGTCGGCCGCCGCACGTTCCACGGCGGTCCGGTCGTCGTCCTCCTCGTACCGGTCCGCCAGCCGCTCGGCGTCCAGGATGTCGTAGGCCGACAGGATCTCGGCCTCCTCCTCGGCGTTCAGGTCCACCGACCGCGATCCGTACGCCAGGTCGAGCACGCCGCGCGCGTAGGCGATCCGCTTGCGCCGCTCCTTCTTGGCTCGCTCGCGGACCGTCCGGTCGTCCTCCCCGAGCAGTTCCGCGGCCTCGTCGAGCAGCGGCACATCCGCGGCGGTCCACCCGTCCCCGGGTGGCCTCAGCAGGGCATCCCGGTCCGGCGCCTCCAGCCCCGGGGCGGCCGCCTCCAGCCGTTCCTTGAACTCGAACAGGTCGCTGATCAGGCGCTGCGGGGTCAGCGCGGGCCAGAACTCCTCCAGCGCGATCCGGACCTGCCGGGTCTCCCACAGTTCCTGCCGGATCCCGGCGACGTCCTCCTCGCTGAGCAGGTTGCCGCCGCCGAGGACGTCGTAGCCGATCTTGTCGGCCACCTGCCGGGTGAGCGCGTCCACCAGCAGCCGGTGGGCCATGGGCCTGACCTGGTTGTGTGGCAGCCGGGCGCGGCGGGCCCGATCGCGGATCCGGACGCAGCTGCGCCGGTCCAGCCGCAGCGTGTCCCCTTCGAAGGTCACCTCCAGGCCGCCGGTCGCCGGTCCCTGCCGGTCACGCACCGCGGCCGCGACCACCTCGGCCATGTCCAGGCGGCCCTTGAGCCGCGCGGTGGACACCGGCTCCTCGCGCTGCGCGGTGATGCCCGGATAAAGGTCCGCGATCGTGGACAGTAGGACCGAGGTCTCCCCCAGCGACGGCAGCACCTGCCCCACGTAACGCAGGAACGTGGGGCTGGGGCCGATCACCAGCACCACCCGCCGGGCCAGCTGCTCCCTGTGGGTGTACAGCAGGAACGCGGCACGGTGCAGCGCCACGGCCGTCTTCCCGGTACCGGGCCCGCCCTGCACCACCAGCACGCCCTTATGCGGCGCCCGGATGATCCAGTCCTGCTCGACCTGGATCGTCTCGACGATGTCGGTCATCTGGCCGGTGCGGGTGGCGTTCAGCGCGGCGAGCAGGGCCGCCTCCCCGTTGAGCCCACTGGTCGGGCCGGACTGCCCGGCCGCGGTCAGGTCGAGCACCTCGTCGTCCAGCCGGGTCACCTCCCGGCCCACGGTCTTGATGTGGCGTCGGCGCCGCACGCCTTCCGGCGACACCGGGGTCGCCAGGTAGAACGGCCGCGCGGCCGGGGCGCGCCAGTCCAGCAGCAATGGCTTGTAGTCGGCGTCCTCGTCGCGGATGCCGAGCCGGCCGATGTAGCGCGGGTCGCCATCGTCGGAGTCGATCCGGCCAAAGCACAGCCCGCTCTCGGCCGCGTCGAGCTGGGCAATCCGCTGGGTGTACATGCCCACCATGACGTCACGTTCGGTGCGTGCCTGCGGGGTGCCGCCGGCCTGCCGCAGCGTCTGGCTCAGCCGTTCGGAGGCGCGGTCGCGACGCTCGTCAAGATGCCCGTAGAGCATGGAGACGTAGGCCTGCTCCTGCTCGACATCTTGATGCGTCACATGACCAGGGTAGACAACGGGTCTGACTGCGCCACCCCCCGAAGGCTCACAGGCCGTGCCGGGCGGCGCTCATGTCCAGCTCGCCCATGCCCTGGTCGACCAGCCGCTGCCAGCGGTCCCGCAGCGCGGCGAGCACATCAAGGGACCGGCCGGGCGCGGCGTCCAGGGCCAGGGTCAGGTCCTTGACCGCCCACTCCAGGGCGAAGTCCGGGGAGTGGTCGCCGCTGACCATCTTCTGCGCCTTGCCCGCCGCCACCGGCGAGGCCATCCGCCCGGTGCCCAGCAGGTCGAGGACCTCGGACCGGTCCACGCCGACCGCGTCGGCGAGCGCCATCACCTCGGCCGCGCCCTCGACGAGGAACATCAGCCAGGTGTTCATGACCAGCTTGAGCCTGCTGCCCGCGCCGGCCTCGCCAAGCCACCGGGTGGCCCGCCCGACCGCACCGAACGCCGGTTCCAGCAGTGCCTTGGCCTGCTCCGGGCCCGAGGCCAGGACGAGCAGTTCGCCCGCTTCGGCAGGGGCCCTGGTGCCGGACACCGGCGCGTCCACGAACAGCACGTCCGGGCGCTGCGCAGCCACGATGCCCGCGAACTCCGCCGTGGCGCCGACCCCGATCGTGCCCATCTGCGCCCAGACCGCGCCGGGCACCATGGCCGCGAGCATCCCCGCCTCCAGGGCCACCGACCGGGTCGCCGCCGCCTCGGACAGGATCGTGATGACGACCCCGGCGTGCGCAACGGCGCCGGCCGGGTCGGCGTGCGCCACCGCCCCGGCCTCGGCGAGAGCGGTGGCCCGCTCGGGGGTCCGGTTCCACACGTCGACCGGCAGTCCGGCCCGCAACAGGCTGCGGGCCATACCCGCGCCCATGGTGCCCAGTCCCAGCACGGCGACCCGCCCCGTGCCCGGCGAATAGTCTTCTGTCACGACGGTCATTATCGCCGCCCTCCGCCCGGCCCATGAAGGACCTTCCGCGCATGACCGCACGGACCAGGATGCTCTGGCGTAACGCCGCGGGCACAGGTGTCACCGTGCTGCTGATCGCCGTCGGCGGCATGGCCGTCTGGTACCGGGCGACTTATCACACGTGGCCGGGGCTGGGCGTTCCCGCCGTGGTGCACTGGTGCGGCCGGGACTACTCCGACGGTATTGCCGGGCCGCAGACCTGGGCGCAGGTCACAGCGCAAGCCCCGGTGGCCGTCAGGGCGGTCGGCTACTACCCTCCGCTCGGCCCGGGGCGCCTGCTCCTCGCGGACACTGGTGGCGCTACCAACCGGCCTCCCGGGCAGGTGTGCGCGATGGCCGTGTACCTGCGCACCGGCCCGGGACGGTATCAGCCGTACACGCTGGAAGGGGGGCCGTGACCGCCGTGCCCGATGAGCGCGCGTCAGGCCAGCCGCACGGTCACCGGGCCGCCGCCGGGGTCGGCCCGGCCCGTCCAGGAAGCGCCGAGCCGGACCGGCCTGTCTGGTTTCATGCCATACGCAACGCCCGTGGCCAGCCGCCGCCCGTCCTGCCAGACTTCGAGCCTGGCCAGCCTGGCGAAGGTGTCGCTGCGCAGGACGAAACGCCCGCGCGGCGGAGCCGGGCCCCCGGCGCGCAGCGCGTTCGGGGCGATCCACAGCAGCGGCGGCTCGGCGGTCACCGGAAGGCGCACGGGTCCCGGGGCTGGCCCGCCCCCGCGCCCGCCCCGCAGGAACGCCGCGATCCCGCGCGCCGCGTGCCTGCCGCCGAGCGCGGCGATGTCCGCGGTCTCCGCCGCGTGCACCAGGTTGCCGGCCGCGAACACGCCGGGCACCGAGGTCTCCAGCGCGGTATCCACGGCGGGGCCGCGGGTGCCCGGGTCCATGGCCAGGCCTGCCGCCCGGGCCAGCTCATGGTCGGGAATCCAGTCGCCGGTGAACACCACCAGGTCGCACGGTACGAACCGGGTTTCCCCGGCGCGCAGGTCCGCGAGGTCGACGCCCTCCAGCCGGCCCCGGCCAGCCACCCGCCGGACCACGGTGGACGGCCACACCGGCACGTGCCAGCGCCACGACGCAGCCAGCCCGAACGCGGCATAACTGGTGTGCCGGGGCCGGTCGGTGACCAGCGCGATCACCTGCGCCCCCGCGTGCGCCAGGGTGACCATGGCGGAGAAGCTGACGTGCTCCGCGCCGACGACCAGCGCCCGCCCT
>DASXKD010000323.1:0-3614 GCA_036497045.1 Streptosporangiaceae bacterium
GTCCAGGTCTTCCACGCTGACCTTGACCACGTCGGCACGGCGCAGGATCCGGGACAGCCGGGCCAGGTACGCCTGCCGGTCGGCGATCACCTCCGGCCGGCAGTTGGGGTCGATCATCAGCAGCGTGCCCGGCGGCAGGTCCGCGGCGATCAGCCGGTCGATGCTGGTGGCGATGGGCTCGGCGGTCAGGGCCAGGCCGCCCGCGTGCAGTGCCGTCACCCCGGCCGGGAGCGCGCGGGCGAGGGGCGGGTAGTCCACCGCGGGCGCGGAGGTGGCGTCCAGGTAGAACCGGTACCGCGGCAGCCCGGCCGGGTCGACGTCGACGAGGGCGAGGGTGGTGGGCAGGCCGGGCGGCTCGGGCACGGCCAGCGTCACGCCGTCGGTGTCCAGGCTGTCCCGCAGCAGCGCGCCGAACCGGTCCGCCGACAGGCGGCCGAGGAACGTGGGCGCGGCGCCCAGCCGGGCGATGGTCCTTGCGGTGTTGAACGCGGCGCCGCCCGGCCGCGCGGCGAAGCGGCCGTCGGGGCCGGCGACAAGGTCGATCAGCGCCTCGCCGGTGACCGCGATCGTCTGGCGTGTACCGTGGCCTTCCTCGGCCCCTCCTGTGGCCGTCATCACGGCCGGGGGAGCGGGCTCACCTGGGCTGGCGCCACTGCGGCTTGCGCTTCTCCAGGAACGCGTGCATCCCCTCGCGGGCGTCGGGGAGCTGGCTGGTGGCGGCCATCACCTCGATGGCGTAGGCGTAGGCCTTCGGCTGGTCCAGGTCGATCTGCGCGTACAGCGCCTGCTTGCCGATGCCCTTGCTCTCCGCGGACCCGCGGGTCACCCGCTCCAGCATGTCCTGCACGGCCGAGTCGAGCTGCGCCGCGGGGACCACCTTGTTGACCAGGCCCCAGTCCAGCGCGGTCCGCGCGTCGATGACATCCCCGGACAGGGCCAGCTCGGCGGCCCGCTTCCGGCCGACGTTGCGGGCGACCGCCACCATCGGGGTGTGGCAGAACCAGCCGCCCTTGCCGCCCGGCGCCGCGAAACCGGCTTCCTCGCTGGCCACGGCCAGGTCGGCGGACGCGACGAGCTGGCAGCCCGCCGCCGTGGCCAGGCCGTGCACCCGGGCCACCACCGGCTGCGGCACCTGCTGCATCAGCGTCATCAGCTCGGTGCAGGTGACCAGCAGCGCGCGGACCCCCGACAGGTCCGCGTCGGCGACGTCGGCGAAGTCGTGCCCGGCGCTGAATACCGGGCCGTTGCCGGCCAGCACGATGCCCAGCGCGCTGGACTCCCCGACCTCGGTGAACGCCCGGATCAGCTCGCGCATGTGATCCAGCGACAGCGCGTTGCGCCGCTGCGGCCGGTTCATCGTGATCGTGGCGAAGTCGCCGGACCGCTCCACCAGGATGTGCTCGAACCCCATCGCGCTCTCCTTCTCCCTGCTCCGCAGCCTACGCTGTGGGGGTGCAATTCACCCCAGACCATGAGGCGTTCCGCCAGGCAGCCCGGGGCGTGCTGGAACGCGAGGTCACCCCGCATGCCGACGAGTGGGAACAAGCCGGCATCTTCCCCGCGCACGAGCTGTTCAAGGCCCTCGGCACCGCCGGGCTGCTCGGCCTGGAGTACGACCCGGCGTACGGCGGCCAGGGCGCGGACCACTCCTACACGGTGGTCCTCGGCGAGGAGCTCGGCCGGATGGGCTGTGCCGGGGTCGCGATGGCCATCGCCGTGCAGAACGACATGGCCACCCCCTCGCTGCACAGCCACGGCAGCCACGAGCTGAAGCAGCGCTACCTGGCCCCGGCGGTGCGCGGCGAAATGGTCGCCGCGATCGCGGTCACCGAGCCCGACGCGGGCTCGGACGTGGCAGGCATCCGGACCCGCGCGGAACGCGACGGGGACGACTGGGTGATCAACGGGTCGAAGCTGTACATCACCAACGGCACCCAGGCGGACTGGCTGTGCCTGCTCGCCCGGACCTCGGGCGACGGCGGGTACCGGGGCATGTCGCAGATCGTGTTCCCGACGGGCACCCCCGGCTTCTCGGTCAGCCGCAAGCTGCGCAAGCTCGGCAACAAGTCCTCCGACACCGCCGAGCTTTCGTTCACCGACGCCCGGGTGCCGGTGAGCAACACGATCGGTGAGGTAGGCCGGGGCTTCCAGCAGCAGATGGCCCAGTTCCAGAACGAGCGGATGATCGCCGCGTACATGGCCGTGGGCGGGATGGACCGGGCCCTCTCCAAGACCGCCGCCTACCTGCGCGACCGGCAGACCTTCGGCGCCCCGCTGCTGTCCCGGCAGTACGTGCAGTTCCGGCTGGCCGAACTGGCCGCCGACCTGGACACGCTGCGCCACTACAACTACGCGTGCGCCGAGGCTTACCTGAACGGGCAGGACACCACGAGGTTCGCGACCATCGCCAAGCTCAAGGCCGGGCGGCTGCACCGCGAGATCGCCGACACCTGCCTGCAGTTCCACGGCGGCTTCGGCTACATGGAGGAGAGCTGGGTGTCCCGCTACTTCAGGGACAGCCGGCTGATGTCCATCGGCGGCGGGTCCGACGAGGTGATGCTGCAGATCCTGGCCCGCCTCGACGGCTTCACCGGCTGAGCCCGTGCCCGCGCCGATCCTGCCCACCGCCGTCGACCCCGGCGACGCGGCGTTCCTGGCCAACCGGGACGGAATGCTCGGCCTGCTCGGCGAGATAGACGGCCTGCTCCGGCAGGCGTCGCTCGGCGGCGGGGACCGGGCGATCGCCCGGCACAAGGGCCGCGGCAAGCTGCTCATCAGGGAGCGCATCGCGCTGTTGCTGGATCCGGACAGCCCGTTCCTGGAGATCAGCCCGCTGGCCGGCTATCAGACCAACTACAACGTCGGCGGCGGCATGGTGCTCGGCATCGGGGTCGTCGAGGGCACCGAGTGCGTGATCATCGGCAACGACCCGACCGACCTCGGCGGGGCCATGACCATGGTCAGCATCCGCAAGCTGATGCGCGCCCTGGAGATCGCCAGGGACAACCGGATGCCCTACCTCCAGTTCGTCGAGTCGGCCGGCGGCGACCTGCGCGGCGGTGGCGGTTCCGGCGAGGACCCGGACGCGGCGATGCGGCGCAACCTGACCCACTTCGCCGAGAGCGGCCGGATGTTCCACGACATCACCGAACTGTCCGCGCGCGGCATCCCCACGATCTCGGTGGTGTTCGGCTCGTCCACCGCGGGCGGCGCCTACCAGCCCGGCCTGGCCGACTACAACATCTTCGTCCGCGGCGGCGCCAAGGTGTTCCTCGGCGGCCCGCCGCTGGTCAAGGTCGCCACCGGCGAGGACTCCGGCGACGAGGAACTCGGCGGCGCGCAGATGCACGCCACCGACAGCGGCCTGGCCGACTACCTGGCCGACGACGAGCACCACGCGATCCGGATGGCCCGCGACGTGGTAGCCCACCTGCACTGGCGCAAGCAGGGACCGGGGCCGGTCACCGCGGCCCCGGAACCGCCGCGGTACGACCCGGAGGAACTACTCGGGCTGATGCCGCTGGACCTGCGCGCCGCGGTGGACGCCCGCGAGATCATCGCGCGCGTGGTCGACGGGAGCCGTTTCGAAGAGTTCAAGATGAGATACGGACCGA
>DASXKD010000324.1:0-5651 GCA_036497045.1 Streptosporangiaceae bacterium
CTCGGCGCACGGGTGGTAGCACGGTCATGACCGCCGCCGCGCGGACCGCGAGCGCGGCCGGGCTGCGGCTGGCCGCCCATTGCGACCTCGGCGGCCACGGCGACGGCATGCAGGTGATCCGGCACGGCGACGCCGTGTACGTCGGGCACACCGGCACTACCGGGGCCGGGACGTCGGTGCTCGACGCCGCCGACCCGGCCCGGCCGGTACTGGTCACCCAGTGGCCGGCCCCGGCGCGCAGCCACACCCACAAGGTGCAGGTCGCCGACGGCCTGCTGCTGGTCAACCACGAGAAGTTCCCCTACCGGGCGCCGGACACCGGGCCGGTGTCGGGAGGCCTGGCCATCTACCGGCTGGCGGACCCGCTGCGCCCGGAGCGGCTTGCCTTCTGGGGCAGCGGGGGCAGGGGAGTGCACCGGGTCGTCTGGACCGGTGGCCGGTACGCGCACATGTCCGCCATTCCCGATCACTTCCGCGACCGCATCTGGGTGGTGGTGGACCTGGCAGATCCCGCGCACCCGGCGGAGGCGGCCCGCTGGTGGTGGCCGGGGCAGCGGGACGACGAGCAGCCGGGCTGGCCCTCGGGGAAGCGGTACGCCGCGCACCACGCGCTCATCGCGGGGGACCGGGCCTACCTCGGCTACGACGATGCGGGCATGGTGGTGCTTGACGTGTCCGACATGACCCGTCCCCGCCAGGCGGGCCTGGCGCAGTGGCAGGGCGGGTCGACGCACACCTGCCTGCCGCTGCCCGGCCGGGGCCTGGTGGTCGCCACCGACGAGCAGGTCCACGACGGGCCGCACGCGCCGCGGCGGTCGATCCACGTCCTCGATGTCTCCGGCGCCAGCCCGGTGATGCTGGCGGAATGCCCGCACCCGGACGGTTTCGGCCATCTCCCGCTCCGGTTCGGCGCGCACAACCTGCACGAGAACCAGGCAGGCTCCTACCGCAGCGAGCGCCTGGTGTTCGCCAGCTACTTCAGCGCCGGGGTGCGGGTGTACGACCTGGCCGACCCCGGCCACCCGGCCGAGGTGGCGCACTGGATCCCGCAGCCGCCCCCCGGCCAGCCGGTGCCCCAGATCAACGACCTGTTCGTGGACTCCACCGGCCTGGTCTGGGTGACCGACCGGATCGGCGGCGGCCTGTACGTCCTGGAACCCGAGCCAGGGTTGGCCCGGTTGATGGACGAGGCGCGGCTGTGCTAGCTCGGGGGAGCGACCCCCCGGAACCCCCCGATGGCCTGCGGCCAGTGCTCCTTCGTTACGGGGCCTTGGCCGCGCCGGTTCCGTCTCACGGGAGCGTCAGGATGCGGGGGCCGTCCTTCGTGATTGCGACGGTGTGTTCGGCGTGCGCCGCCCGAGAGCCGTCGACCGTCTTCAGCGCCCAGCCATCCGGCGCGGTCTCGAAGCGGCTGCCGCCACCGGCCATCAGCATCGGCTCGATCGCGAGGACCAGGCCACGCCGCAACCGCATGCCGCGGCCCGGCCGACCCTCGTTGGGCACGTGCGGATCCTCGTGCATGTGACGGCCGATGCCATGGCCGCCGAAACCCTCGGGGACGCCGTACCCGGCGCCGCGGGCCAGGGTACCGATGGCATGGGAGATGTCGCCGAGACGCGCGCCCTCGGCCGCGGCCGCGATGCCCGCGGCGAGCGCCTCCTCGGTGGCCGCGATGAGCTTCTCGTCCGCCGGATCGGGGGTGCCGACGATGAAGCTGATCGCCGCATCGCCGGTCCATCCGTTCAGTTGCGCACCGAAGTCGATGCTGACCAGGTCGCCGTCGGCCAGCCGGTAGCCGTCCGGGATGCCGTGCACGATCACGTCGTTGACCGACGCACAGATCACCGCGGGGAACGGCGTGGGCGCGAACGACGGGTGGTAGTGCAGGAACGGGGACCGCGCGCCCGCCTTGCGCAGCACCTCGTGTGCCACCTCGTCCAGTTCGGCCAGGGACACCCCGATCGCCGCCTCGCGCCGCACCGCGTCCAGCGCGGTGGCCACAACCCGGCCGGCCTCCCGCATGGCCTCGATCGCGGCATCGCCCTTGATCTCGATCACGGCTGGTCATCCTCAGCCCGGCCGCCCAGGTGGCGGGCAAGGAACCGTTCCGCGGCGGCGTAGAACTTCAGCCGGTTCTCCGGTTTGGCGAAGCCGTGGCCCTCATCGGGGAACAGCATGTACTCGTAGTCGATGCCGGCGTCCCGCATCGCGGCGACGATCTGCTCGGATTCGGCCTGCTTGACCCGGGGGTCGTTGGCGCCCTGGGCGATCAGCAGCGGCGTCTTGATGCTGGCGGCACGCGACAGTGGCGACCGGGACCAGAGGAACTCTGCATCGGTCTCCGGGTTCCCCACCCGCTGGTAGAACAGGGCGATCTGCGGCTGCCAGTACGGCGGGATCGTCTCGATGAGCGTCTTGAGGTTGGACGGGCCGACGATGTCCACCGCGCAACGGTACAGGTCAGGGGTGAAGGTGACGCCAGCGAGCGCCGCGTACCCGCCATAGGACCCGCCGAAGATCGCCACCCGCTCGGAGTCCGCCCAGCCCTGGGCGATGGCGTAGGCCACCCCGTCGGTCAGGTCGTTCTGCATGGCCCGGCCCCACTCCCGGTCGCCGGCGTTGACGAACGTCTTGCCGTAGCCGGTGGAGCCGCGGAAGTTGACCTGCACGCACAGGTAACCCCGGTTCGCGAGCCACTGCGCCTCCGAGTCGAAGCCCCACATGTCCCTGGCCCACGGCCCGCCGTGGACGTTGAGCACCATGGGGAGCCCGGTGCGCCCCGCGCCCGGCGGGAACGTCGCGTACCCGTGGATCGTCAGGCCGTCCCGCGCCTGGTAGGAGAAGGGCTCCATGGGAGCCAGCTCGTACTGGGACAGCTCAGGCTGGTGCTCGAACAGGAAGCGGCCCTCGCGGCGCCTGCGGTCGTACAGGTAGAACGGCACCGGGCCGGTGTCGTTGGTGAACGCCACCAGCCACACCATGTCGCTGTGATCCTGCGCGACGATGTCCGGGTCGCCAGGGTGCAGCGCGCGGACGGCCGCCACGTCCGCCTCCAGGGCAGAGTCAAGCACCCGGTATTCCATGCGCTCCTTGACCCAGGTGACGATTTGCGGTTCCCGGGTGTCCGGGTGCACCCGGACACCGGCCACGTCCGCCTCGGGGTCTTCGGCCAGCACTTCCTCCGCGCCGCTGTCCAGGTCGACGCGGACCAGCCGGCCGGTGTCCACCCCAGCCGAACTCATCGCCAGCATCGAGCTGCCGTCCGCGCTGATCGCCATCGGCCCGCTGGTCATGGCGTCCTCGGCGGCAAATGTCTGCAGCAGCCGCCAGTCGCCGTCGGCGCCGTCGCGGACCTTGACCACCATGCTCCCGTCGGGCTCGAGCCCGACGCCGACCCGCGTCACCAGCTCGGTGTCGGCGACCCAGCCCGCGAAGCCAGGGTTCTCCACCTGCTTGACCAGGTCGCCGGTGACCAGGTCGAGCAGGTACACGTCGTGCAGGGCCGGGTTGTCACGATTCAGGCCGACCAGGACCTCGCTGGGGTACTTCTTCTCGGTCGCCAGGATCTGCGCCTGCACCCCTTCGAACGGGGCGAGGTCGCGGCGCTGCATCGTGTGCAGGTCCACGTCGTACAGGCGCCAGTTCTCATCGCCGCCGGTGTCCTGCAGGTAGAGCAGGTGCCGCCCATCGTGGGCCCACCTGAATACCCGGATTCCCCGGTCGGTGTCGTTGGTCACCAGCTTGGCCGAGTCCCAGTCGACTCCTGCGGCACCTACGGGGGCGGTCCATACATTGAGCACCCCATCATGCGGCGCGATCCACGCCAGGCTGGTGCCGTTGGGAGAGATTCGTGGGCTGACGCGTTCGGGGTTCCCGAAGAGGACCCGCCTGGGGATAAGTTCGGCCATGCGCCATGCCTACCATGCAAGTCAAGGTCACTAGTACTATCCGCGACGTGACCCGCACCTATGCATCCGCTACGTGACCAGCCCTGAGAGTGGCCCCGTACCCGGCGCGGGCGGGGGCGGCGCGCTGCTGCTCCGGGGCGGCCACGTGATCACCATGGACCCGGGCACCGGCGACCTCCCCGGCGGGGATGTGCTGGTCAGCGGCGATACGATCGCCGCGGTGGGCGCCGGCCTGGCTGCTCCGGCCGGGGCCAGGGTGATCGACGCGACCGGGATGATCGTCGCCCCCGGCCTGGTGGACACCCACTGGCATATGTGGAACACGCTGCTGCGCGGCATGTCAGAAACGGGCCCCGGATATTTCCGGCTATGCCGCGGGCTCGGCCCGGCGTTCGGCCCCGGTGACGTGTTCCAGGGCACGCTGCTGGCCTGCGCGGAGGCGATCAGCTCCGGCATCACCACGGTGCACGACTGGGCTCACAACGTGCGTGACCCGGAGTTTGCGGAGGCCGGGCTGCGCGCGCTGGCGCAGGCCGGGCTGCGGGCGCGGTTCTCCTACGGGTATCCCGCCGCGCATGCCAATGACCAGGCCATGGACCTGGCCGGGCTGCGGCGGCTGCACGCGGAGTGGGACGGCCGCGCGGCTGGCGGGCTGTTGTCGCTGGGGATGGCCTGCCGCGGGCCCGGGGGCAGCGACCCCGCCATGCACGTGCCCGAGGCGGTCTACCGGCCCGAGTTCGACACCGCGCGCGAGCTTGGCGTGCCGGTGACCATCCACGCCTGCGGGCCGCCACACGCGGCGGGCCAGATCGAGGCGCTCGCCGGGGAGGGCCTGCTGGGGCCCGATGTCCAGGTGGTGCACGCCAACTGCGCCACGGCTGCCGAGATCGGGCACCTGGCCGCCGCGGGGGCGACCGTGAGCATCTCGCCGTTCAGCGAACTGCTCATCGGGTACGGCCTGCCGCAGACCGCCGAGCTGCTCGCGGCGGGCATCCCGGTCGGGCTGTCCGCGGACACGACAGCGCTGACCGGCAACGCCGACATGTTCGCCATCATGAAGGTGACCCAGGGCCTGGCCAACGCGCTGGCGCGGGACGAGTTCGCCGTCACCGCCCGGCGCACACTGGCCCTGGCCACCATCGACGGCGCCCGATGCCTGGGACTGGACGCGGTGACCGGGTCGCTGACCCCGGGCAAGCGCGCCGACCTCATCGTGATCAGCCCCGCGGGCCCGAACCTGGGCATGCTCACCGACCCGGTGCAGCTGCTGGTCACCGCCGCCCAGCCGGGAAACGTGGACACGGTGATCGCCGGCGGGCGCGTGCTGAAGCAGGACGGCGCCCTCACCACGCTGGACGCCGAACGGATCGGCTGCGATGCGCGGCAGGCCCTGGCCGGGGTCCTTACCCGGTCGCGGCCAGCGCGGCAGTGAGCTGCGCGGGGCGGCTCAGCGTCTGGTAGACGACGCAGTACCGCTCGGTGAGCCGGAGCAGGGTGTCGAGCTGGTCCGCGCTGGCGTCGGTGTCGATGTCGAAGTTCAGCCGGATCGCGGTGAAGCCCACCGGGGCGTCCTTGGCCACGGCGAGCGTACCGCGGAAATCAAGATCGCCCTCGGCGCGGACGGTGCCACCGGCGACAGCGATGCCCAGGGACGTGGCCACCGCCCGCAGCGTGACCCCGGCGCACGCGACCAGCGCCTGCAACAGCATGTCGCCGGAGCACGCCAGCGTGCCGTCGCCGCCG
>DASXKD010000325.1:0-6154 GCA_036497045.1 Streptosporangiaceae bacterium
TCATGCGCCGACTGTGCCGTCACGGTTCTATCCTCCCCCGGCTCGCCGACATTGCGAGTGGACGATGCTATGCGTGTCAACCAGCCTTGAGGTCCCGTACGAAGACCCGCCAGGAGGCCGCTGACATGAGCAGCCTGGAGCCGTCAGAGTTCTTCGAGTCCCGAATCGCCACCAGGTCGGGGAGATTGGTGGCTACCTCGACGCAGTTGCCATTGTTGCCGGAGTAGCTTGACTTCCTCCACTGGGCGCGGGACAGGTCAAGGTCGTGCATGACTCCCCGCACCTCCTCTCATAGGTCGCGGGCTACGCCGCGGATCTGCGCTACTGACTCGTCGGGCGGGAGGGCAAGCGCTCTGAGGTGCTCGAAGATGCCCGCGAACCGCTCAAGGTCGGTATCGCTCTCCAGAAACAGGGTCGATGCTTGTGTCTCAATGTAGACGACATCACCGGCCCCAGCGTCTGGGAACCTCATGATGGCAAACGACCCTGGCATGCCGGGGTGACCACCTACAGCGTAGGGCAGAGCCTGGAGCGTGACCTGGGGCATGTCGGCGCATGACGCCAAGTGCTCAAGCTGGGCTGTCATGACCGCCGTTCCCCCAACCGGGCGGTGAAGAGCGGCCTCATCCACGATGGCCCACAGGAGCAAGGGTGGCTCTCTCGTTAGGACGGCCTGCCTAGCCATCCGAGCTTCGACCTTGCGCCCGATCTCCTCTTTGGTGGCATTGGGGATACCACGGCTCAGAGCTGCTCTGGCATAGTCCTCGGTCTGGAGCAGTCCAGGGATGAACAGACACTCGTAGTTGAGCAGAGACTGAGCCTCACCCTCGAAGGCGATGTACGTGGTGTACGCCTCAGGTAGGTCCGGTGGGAATGACTGGAGCCAGCTCTGCTCATCCGACTGCTTAGCCAGGGCTTGCAGCTCAGTGCGGTGAGCGGCGTCCGTGACGCCGTAGAGATCCACGAGGGCCACAAGCGTTCTGGCCTGCGGCCTGGCCTTGGCTACCTCCAGTCGGTGCGAGGGACGCTGGACCGACCCGAACGCCGGCAAGACCACGGTCGGCCAGTGGATCGACCGGTGGTTGTCCATGCAGGACATGGGCGTCAGCACGGCGGCCAACCGGGAGTACCTGATCCGCCGGTTCCTGCGGCCCGCCTGGGGCCAGGTCATGCTGAGCGCGATGACCACCGAGGCCATCACCAGATGGGAGAACGGTCTTCCGGCCCGGGAGGGCATCTCCCGGCGGACCGCCGCCGACGCCCGCAGCCTGCTCGGCACGATCCTGGGCGACGCCGCCGCACACAAGCCACCGCTGATCCCCTACAACCCGGCGTTGCGGCCCCGCAACCGTGGCCGCAAGACCGGCCGCAGGCTGGCACGCAGCCCGCAGCGCGCCTGGGCCACGCCACTCCAGGCGTTACTCATGGCCGAGCGGGCCGCGCTGCTGACCGGCCGGGACGATGACTTCACGCTGATCCTCACGCTCGCCTACACCGGGCTGCGGTGGGGCGAGGTCATCGGCCACGGCGGCCCGCCCCGGATCGTCACCGTCGACGCCACCACCTGGCCCGGCGTTCCGCTCGCCTCCTGGCCAGCCGTGGCCCAGAGCGGCGAAGGGCGGAGCACTCCGGAGAGGTATGTTCCGCCGCGCGGGCGGGGGATCCGGATCATTCCGGATGGCGTTCCGCTGGCCTCCTGGCTGCCGCTAGTACCCGGCTTGACCGCGCACGGGCTCAGGCACGGGCACCGCACCTGGATGGCCGAGGACGGCATCCCCGACATCCTCGCCGAGCAGCGCCTGGGCCACGAGGTGCCGGGCATGCGCGGCCTCTACACCCACGTATCGGAACGTATGCGCGACACACTCATCCAAGCGCTCCAGGCCCGCTGGGACGACTCGCTGCGGGCCCGCGCCGCGATCTGCGGCCACTCCCCCATCCCCCTGCTCGACGAGATGCTGGCACCCTACTGCCGCGACCAAGCGGACACCGGCACCGCGAACGGCGCCGTCCGGCACCTGACAACCCGCATCACCCCTGGGAGGCAGGGAGAAGTTGATCTCCCAAATTCCTCCCAAACAGCCTGACAGCCCCACCCCGACGGACGGGATAGGGCCTGTCTTGGAGTCTCTGATCTGGGCTTATACCTGGTGGGCGATACTGGGATCGAACCAGTGACCTCCTCGGTGTGAACGAGGCGCTCTCCCGCTGAGCCAATCGCCCGGGATCGCGGAGCCGAGCCCCGCAGCCACCACAGAGTAGCGCATCGACCTGAGCACCGCCGGGCGCTGGCCCGCAGGCGGCTGCCCGGTTAGGCGATGCCGGTGGTCTGCACGTTCAGGCCCTTGGCGCGCCCCTTTTCGCGGCAGAGCTGATCCAGCCGCTCCCAGGCGGGCGGCACGGCGGCGGTCCGGGACAGCACCAGGGCCGCGGCGACCGGGTCGTCCGGTGGCGGGCCAGCCGGTACCCGTTCCAGGTCGGCGCGGTGGCGTTCGGCGAAGTCCACGATGACGTCGGCGACCTCGTCCAGCCGGGGATCAGCCGGGTCCCAGCCGGATGCCTCGTAGTAGGCGCGGTAGAGGTCCTGGAACTCCGGGTCGGCGAGGGCGGCGAGCTTGTCCCGCGCCCACTCCCGTGCCTGCCCGGGGAATCGCGCGGCCAGCAGGATCCAGGCGTCCCGCTCGATCTGCATCTGCTGCGGGCTGATGCCGAGGCCGCGTATCCGGTCGAAGAGGTCGGCGATCTCCGCGGGCACGAAGAGCCGGTCGCCGGCGACCAATTGGGCGATCCGGTGCCGCTGTGTCTGGAGTGCGCGGATCCGGCCAGCCATCGCCTTGTCGATCTCGCCGATGGCACCGGCGAATTCCGGCGGCCCGGCGTCCAGCAGTTCCCGAATCCGCGCCAGCGGCACCCCGGCGTCGGCCAGGGCCTTGATCCGGATCAGGCTGATGACGGCGCCGGAGTCGTAGCGGCGGTAGCCCGACGCGTCCCGCTCGGGCTCGGGCAGCAGGCCGCGCTGATGGTAATGCCGGACGGCGCGGACGGTGACCCCCACGTAGTCCGCCAGCTGGCCGATGGTGAGCATCACGGGCCTTCCTGCGGAGATGTCACCGGACGGCGACCAGCCCGCTTCCACCGTAGTCACCGGCTGCGGGCGGTGGTGGCACCGCGATTGAACAGTGCCCGCGCGCACAGGTACCCGGCCACCGCCAGCCCGGCGCACCACGCGCACGCGATCAGCGGCTTGCTCCCGGCCGGTGTGCCAAGCAGCAGGCTGCGCAAGGTGTCGATGATGGGCGTGAACGGCTGGTATTCGGAGAACCAGCGCAATCCCGGCGCCATCGCCGCCGCGGGCACGAAGGCACTGCCCAGGAACGGCAGGAGCGCCAGCGGCAGGGGGTAGTTGCTCGCACTTTCCGGGTTCTTGGCGAGCAGCCCGAGTGCCACCGACACCCAGGTGCAGGCGAACGAGAGCAGCGCGACGAGGGCGATCGCGCCCAGCCAGCCGGCCGGGCTGGCCGCGGGCCGGAATCCGAACGCCACGGCCAGGGCGGTGATCACCACGGCCGCGGCCAGCGTCTGGATCACGCTGCCCAGCACGTGCCCGGTCAGCACCGACACCCGGGCGATCGGCATGGTCCGGAACCGGTTGATGATCCCTTCGGTCATGTCCGTGTTGACGGAGACCGCGGTGGCGACCGAGGCGGAAGTCACCGCCAGCACGATGATGCCGGGGGTCAGGTAGTTGATGTAGCCGCCGGTCCGGGCGCCGATGCCCGCTCCCAGCGTGGCCCCGAAGACGTACCGGAAGATCAGCAGCATGAAAACGGGGATGAGCAGCACCCCGAACGTCATGCCCGGATAGCGCCGTATGTGCAGCAGCTGGCGGCGCAGCATGGTGGCCGAATCGCGGATCGCGTACGAGCTGGTGCTCATCGCGGCTCTCCTTTGTTGCCGGGGCCGGAGTGGCCGGTGAGGGCGAGGAAGACGTCGTCGAGGTCGGGAGTGTGCACCGTCAGCGTGGCCGCCTCGATCGACCGCGCCTCGAGCTGGTCAAGCAGCACCCGCAGTGACTTGGCGCTGCCATCGCCCGGGACCCGCAGTGTGAGCGCTTCGGCGTCGGGCGACGCGCCGGCCAGGACGCGGGCCGCCGCGGCGAGTTCCTCCTGGCCGGCGAACCGCAGTCGGACGTGGCCGCCGGGAACCAGGCGCTTGAGCTCGTCCGCGGTTCCTTCGGCGACCAGGCGGCCGTTGTCCAGCACGGCGATCTGGTCCGCCAGTTCGTCGGCCTCTTCCAGGTACTGCGTGGTCAGGAACACGGTCGTGCCCGCGGCGACGAGGTCACGGACGATCTGCCACATGCGGCGGCGGCTGCGCGGGTCCAGGCCGGCCGTCGGCTCGTCGAGGAAGAGGATCCGGGGCCGGATCATCAGCGTCATGGCGAGATCCAGCCGGCGCCGCATGCCGCCGGAGAAGGTCATGGCCGGCTTGCCGGCGGCATCGGTCAGCTCGAACGTCTCGAGCAGCTCCGCCGCCCGGCGGCGTCCTTCCCGGCGGTCGGTGTGCGACAGGTCCGCCATCAGCAGCAGGTTCTCCGTGCCGGTGAGCAGGTTGTCCACCGCCGAGAACTGGCCGGTGACGCCGATCGCCGCGCGCACCAGATCGGGTTCGGCGCGCACATCGTGGCCGGCCACGCGCACCTCGCCGGCATCGGCGGGGATGAGGGTGGACAGGATCTGGACCGTGGTGGTCTTGCCCGCGCCGTTCGGGCCGAGCAGCGCAAATATCGTGCCTTCCGCGATCGCCAGGCCGATGCCATCCAGCACGATCTTGCTGCCGAACGACTTGCGCAGCCCGCTGGCCGAGACCGCCAGGCGCTGGTTCTGCTGTGTCATGGAGCCATGGTCGAAGGCTGACGCAGGGTCAAGGTCAAGCCGGGCCAGCCACGAAGCGGCCGGAGGCCGGGTTAGCGCAGGCCACCGCACCTGGCGGCGGCCACGTCGACCAGCGTGGGGAGCAGTTCGTCCACGGTGATGATCTGCTCCGAGACCTCCCGGTCCACCTCCATCACCGGGACCCGCTCCCTGATGGCGGCGTGCACGGCCCGCAGCGGCTCACTCGGCACCGCAATGTCCGCCCGCAGGTCCACCCCCTGCGCCGCGCAACACACCTCCACCGCCAGGCAGGTCCGCACGTTCGTGACCACCTCACGCAGCTTCCGCACCCCGGTCCAGCCCATCGACACATGGTCTTCCTGCTTGCCCGAGGTCGGGATCGTGTCCACGCTGGCCGGGTGCGCGAGCACCTTGTTCTCGCTGACCAGGGACGCGGCCGTGTACTGGGCAAGCATGAACCCCGAGTTGGTGCCCGCGTCCGGCGCCAGGAACGGCGGCAGGCCGCGGGAGAAGGCCGGGTCGAGCATCCGGTCCACCCGGCGCTCGCTGATGCTGCCCAGCTCGGCGACGGCCATGGCCAGCATGTCGGCGGCGAACGCGAGCGGCTCCCCGTGGAAGTTCCCGGTGGTCATGACCTCGCCGTCGCGGACCACGACGGGGTTGTCCACCACGGAGCCGAGCTCGGTCTCCAGGATCCCGCGGGCGAACCTCAGCACGTCCCGGACCGCGCCGTGCACCTGCGGCGCGCAGCGCAGGCAGTACGCGTCCTGGACGGCGTGCCTGCTGTGCCGGTGGCTGGCCAGCAGCGGGGACCCGGCGAGCAGCGCGCGCAGGTTGGCCGCGCTGTCGAGCTGCCCCGGATGCGGCCGCAGCACCTGGACCCGCTCGTCGTAGGGCCGGTCGGTGCCGAGCAGCGCCTCGATGGACAGGGCGCAGGCCAGGTCGGCGGCCCGGACCAGCATGTCCGCGTCGATGATCGAGAACGCGAGCAGCGCCTGCATCGGCTCGGTGCCGTTGACCAGCGACAGCCCTTCCTTGGGCGCCAGCCGCAGCGGCGTGATCCCGTGCTCGGCGAGCACCTCGGCCGCGGGCCGGCCCCGGAGCGGGTCCCCCTGGCTGCGCAGCCGCCCCTCCCCGATCAGGGTCTGGGCGAGGTGCGCGAGCTGGGCCAGGTCCCCGGACGCACCCACGGATCCCTTGCCGGGCACGACCGGCAGCAGGCCCAGGCCGAGCATTTCGATCAGCCGGGCGGGCAGGTC
>DASXKD010000326.1:0-4594 GCA_036497045.1 Streptosporangiaceae bacterium
CCTGAGCCGGTGACGGCCGGCCGCGGCCACGTCCGTCGGCCTGGCACGCCCCGCCTGGCCTGAGGCGGCCACCGTGACTGTTACCGGAACCTGGCTATTCCAGGCCGCGGGCACCGAGCTGGCCTGCGGCACCAACCCGGACCTGTTCTTCGCCGAGTCACCGCGGGACGTGGCCCGGGCCAAGGAACTGTGCGCCGGCTGCCCGGTGCGGGCCGCGTGCCTGGCCGGAGCCCTGGACCGGGGCGAGCCATGGGGCGTGTGGGGCGGGGAGTTGCTGCTGCGCGGGGCCGTCGTGCCCACCAAGCGGGCTCGCGGCCGCCCGCGCAAGTCCGAACTCGCCGCCTGAGGCTGCCGGTCAGGTCACCTGGGCGGGCTCGGCAGGAAAGTCCTCGTGCTCGCGGCTGGCGAGGATCCGCCGGGTGGCGTCCATGGCGTCCCAGACATCGGTGTACCTGGTGGTGATGGGGACCGGGCCCAGCCGGAGCCGGTCCGGCGTCCGGTAGTCGCCGACGACCCCGGCGTGGATCAGGGCCTGGCCGAGCCGCCACGCCTCCGGATGGCGCAGGCAGACGTGGGAACCGCGGCGGGCCGGGTCGCGCGGGGACGCGACCGCGCAGCCCAGTGGGGCCAGCCACGCGTCGGCGAGCGCGATCAGGTACCCGGTCAGCTTCATGCCCTTCTCCCGCAGCCGGCCGATGCCTGCCTCCGCCAGCAGCCGCGTCCCCTCCTCCACGGCCGCCGTCCCGGCGATGTCCGGAGTGCCTGTCAGGAACTGGCCGATCCCCGGTACCGGGTCGTACGACGGGCCCATGGCGAACTGCGCGCGCTGGCCGAACCAGCCTTGGATGGGCTGGCGCAGCGCGGTCTGCAGGCGCTTGCTCACGTACAGGAAGGCAGGTGCGCCCGGGCCCGCGTTCAGGTACTTGTAAGTGCAGCCGACCGCGAGATCAGCCCCGCAAGCGTCGAGTTCCACCGGCACCGAGCCGGCCGAGTGGCACAGGTCCCAGAGCACGAGCGCGCCCACGTCGTGCACGATGCCGGTGATCTCCGCCATGTCCGCCAGCGCGCCGCTGCGGTAGGCCACGTGGGAGAGGCTGACCAGCGCGGTCGTGGGGTCCACGGCGGCGCGCACCGCGTCCGCGGTCAGGCCGGTGTCCAGGTCGGTGTGGATGAGACGCAGGTCCGCACCGCGCTCCGCGGCGATCCCGGCCAGCACGTAACGATCCGTCGGGAAGTTGTCGTCGTCGGTCACGATGACCGGCCGGCCGGGGCGGGCGGTCAGCGCGGCCCGGGCCAGCTTGTACAGGTTGACCGTGGTGGAGTCACACACCACCACCTGCCCCGGGGCGGCGCCAAGCAAAGAGCTCCCGAGCAGGTCCCCCGCCTGACCGGGCAGGCCGATCCAGTGGCTCCAGGACCGGACGAGCCCGGCGCCCCACTCGCGGCGCACCACGTCGGCGATCCGGTCGGCCGTGCTGAGCGGCAGCATGCCGAGCGAGTTCCCGTCCAGGTAGATCAGCGCCGGATCGTCCAGGAAGAAACGCTCACGGAAGCCTGCCAGCGGATCGGCCGCGTCGCAGCGAAGCGCGAAGGCCCGGTCGGCGGAGAGGCTGCTGCTCACCGCTCCACCCTAGGCGTGCCATCCGGGGAAGTGCGGAGTGCGGGCGGCCAGGCCTGTGCCACCCCCAGCGCTGGAGCACCACCGCCGGCCCATGCCGCATGGCGGGCCGGCGGCCGATGCGTCCATGCACAGGACTGAGCCGCCCCCCTCCTCCCGAGGGTCCAAACGTCCCTGACGTCCGATCTGTTACATCGGCACGAGTTCGAAGATCTCCACCGTGAAGCGGCCCTTTCCTTCGCTCAGGAACGGGTGGCCGTCGGTGAAGGCACGGGCCGCCTCCAGGGATTCGGCCTCGACGATCGAGTAACCGTTCTGGTCGCTGGGGGCAGGGCTTGAACCGTTGTCGCTGACCGCGGCGCGGGCACCGAAGGGCGCGCCGGGGTCAGCCAGAGCGGATCCGACCTTGCCCATCCACGCACCCCACGCCTGCATCTGCTCGGCGGACTGCTCGGGGGTGAAGTCCTCCATCGCCGTCGCCGGGCCCCGGTACAGCAGCAGGAACTTGCTCATCTCGGCTCCTCTCGTGACTCGGGGAGCCCGTCCGCTCCCCGCAGCGCGCCATGTGCGCGCTCACTGAAGCCGACGAACGGCAGGGCGCGGAATCGACAGCGCCCGGCCCGGAATCCGGCAGCGGTCAGTCGCCGCGCCGGCCGTGGCGCAGGCCGAAGATCACCAGCAGCAGGGCGACTACCGCGGCGAGCACCGGCAGTGCCCGCTTCAGCACGGGGAAGCCGGCCACGCTGAACAGGTCGAGGGCGTCCTCGTTCGGCGGCCGGGCGCCCAGTGGCGCGGTTGCCCCGGCACCCACGTCGCTGGCCGAGGCGCCGTCCGCACCGGCGGACCCGGCGGACCCGGCGGCGGCTGGGGGGCCTGCCGCCTGCTCCGCGAGGTGGCGGCCGAGGCCGGCCAGTCGTTCCTTGATCTCCCGCACCGACTGCGGGCCGAGGTTCTCGATGGCGAGAAGATCATCTTCGGTGCGGGCGGACAGGTCGTCCACCGTGTGGATGCCTACGCGCCGCAGGCTGTTGTAGGCACGCACGGGCAGTGCAAGCTCCTCGAGCGAGGCCGGATCCGAGGCGCCGTCGGCGGAACCCCCGGCCGCCCCGGGGCCGGAGGCGTCCGCCCCCGGCCCCGAGCCGTTGCTTGCCGTCACGCTGGCCGCTGGTGCGCTGGCCAGCAGCGCGGCCAGGTTGGTGGCGAACCTCTCGATGATCCGGCCGCTCACCTCGGCCATGACGCCACGGCCGAACTGGGCCGGCCGGCCCGTGACGTTCATGGTCGTGTGAACGACCACCTTGGTCTGGCCGCCCTCGTCCGCAAGAGACGAGCGGATCGTCGCCGAGGCGGTACCGGCGCCGCGCGTCTCTTTCCCCGATGCCTCCAGCGTGATCGACCGTGCCTGCTCGTCGCGCTCGATGAAGTGGGCCGTGCCGGCGTAGGTCAGCGCCACCGGGCCGACCTTGACCTTGATCCGGCCCTTGATCACGTCGCCATCGACAGAGTCGACGGTCGCGCCGGGCATGCACGGTGCGATCCGCTCCACGTCAAGCAGCGCCGGCCAGGCTTGCTCCGGCGGCACCGGGATGATGAACGAGTGCTCCAGTTCCATAGTTCAGGCTCCTGACGCCACCGCCAGGGCTCTGGCGGTCAGTACCCGCGCCAGGTGGCGCCGGTAGTCGGCCGCGCCGTGCAGGTCTGCCGGCGGGTTCGTTCCCTCGTCCGCGTGCTGCGCGGCCGACCGCAGGGCATCTTGGCTGGCCTCGGCGCCTGCCGCCGCGGCCTCGGCCGCCCTGGCCCGGACGGGGACCGAGCCCATGTTGGCCATCCCGATCCTTGCCTCGGCGACCTGCCCGTTGGTGCGCCGCGCGAGCGCGGCGACCCCCACGATTGCCCACGCCTGGGCGGTCCGGTGGAACTTCTCGTAACGATAGCCCCATCCGGGCCCGAGCTTGGGCACCCGGATACCGGTGAGGATCTCGTCGGCGGCTAGTGCCGTGGTCAGGTAGTCGTCGAAGAAGTCCGGCGCGCCGATCGCCCGCTCCCCGCCGGGGCCGTGGGCGATCATGGTCGCATCCAGGGCCACGACGACCGCAGGCAGGTCAGCGGCCGGGTCCGCGTGGGCTAGCGATCCGCCGAGGGTGCCGCGGTGCCGCACGGCCGGGTCGGCTACCGTACCCGCCGCCTCGGCAAGCAGCCCGCAGTGCGAGGCGATGAGCGGGTCGTGCATCACCTCGTCGTGCGTGGTGAGCGCGCCGATCAGCAGCGTGTCGCCTTCGTCCGTGACGCCGCGCAGGTCGCTGATCGAGCCCAGGTCCACCAGGAGTTCGGGGTAGGCCAGCCGGAGCCGCAGCAGCGGGAGCAGGCTCTGCCCGCCCGCGATCACCTTGGCGTCCTCGCCGCCCTCTGCCAGTGCACGGACCGCGTCGCCCACCGAGGAGGGCCTGACGTATTCGAACTTGGCCGGAATCATGCCGCGCCTCCGTTGTCCCGCGCATTCTGTATGGCCCGCCAGACCCGCTCCGGCGTGCACGGCATCGTGATGTCCTTGATGCCGAACGGGCGGAGCGCATCGACGATCGCGTTGACGACCGCCGGTGTGGACGCGATCGTGCCCGCCTCGCCGACGCCCTTCACGCCCAGGCGGTTGGCCGCCGGGGATTCGGTCCGGTCGGTCACGTAGGACGGCAGGTCGGCCGCGGACGGCACCAGGTAGTCGGCCAGGGTGGTGGTGGTCAGGTTGCCGTCATCGTCGTAGACGGCCTCCTCGTACAGCGCCTGGGCAATGCCCTGGGCCAGTCCGCCGTGCACCTGGCCCTCGACGATCAGCGGGTTGACCACCTTGCCGATGTCGTCCACGGCCACGTACGAGCGGATCGTCACCATGCCGGTCTCGGTGTCCACCTCCACCGCGCACAGGTGGGTCCCGTGCGGGAAGGAGAAGTTGTCCGGGTCGTAGGTGGCGTCGGAGTCCAG
>DASXKD010000327.1:0-5298 GCA_036497045.1 Streptosporangiaceae bacterium
CGGTCGCGCCCAGCCATGCCGGCGCGGCCGCCCGGGGCGGCGGCGCGGGGCAGGGCGGCGGGTCCAGCGAGAGCTGCTGGCCGGCCCCGGCGAGCACCTCACCGAGCTGGGCCAGGCTCACCCCGGCCTGGACCCGGACGACCAGGTCCCCCGCGGCGTGCTCGAGCACCTGGTCCAGCGCCCTGGTGTCCACCACGAGGTCGCACCGGCGGGGCGGAGCACCCCAGCCGAGCTTGCTGCTGCCGCCGCGCGGCACCACGGCCAGGTCGTACGCGGCGGCCGCACGCAGGAGTTCGCTCGCCTCCGCGACGGTGGCCGGAGCGGCGGCGAAGCGCGGCACCACCCCGGCGACAGCGTCCCCTGGCTGCGCCGGACGGGCCGCCGGGCAGGCCGCGGCCAGAGCGGCCAGGACCGGGTCAGTGCCCACGGCACCCCCGCGTGGCGAAGCTGGACGGCGGGCCTGCGCGCAGTGGCGTATTGCTGCTCAAAATTGATCCACCTGCCCCGAGGCCACCAGCGGATGAGGAGCACGGCGCACCCCGGGAACCTCTCCGCACAGCCGGGGCGTCGGGAACACCTTGCCCGGGTTGCACAGGCTGGCCGGGTCGAACGCGCAGCGCAGCAGTTGCATCGTGTCGAGGTCGTCGGCGCCGAACATCTTGGACATGTACCGGGACTTGTCCACCCCCACGCCGTGCTCGCCGGTGATCGACCCGCCGTGCGTGATGCACAGGTCCAAGATCGCCCCGGAGAGGGTCTCGGCCGCCTCGGTGGCGCCGGGTACGTCGTCGTCGTAGAGCACCAGCGGGTGCAGGTTCCCGTCGCCCGCGTGGAACACGTTGGCCACCCGGATGCCCGACTCCGCCGACAGTTCAGCGATCTTGTCGAGCACCTGGCCGAGGGCGCTGCGCGGCACCACGCCGTCCTGGACGATGTAGGCCGGTGCGATCCTGCCGACCGCCGCGAACGCGGACCTGCGGCCCACCCAGATCGCCGCCCGTTCCGCCGGGTCGTCCGCCTCCCTGATCTCGGTCGCCCCTGCCTGCTCGCACAGCGTCCGGACGGCGGCGCACTCGCGCTCCGCCTCGCCCTCCGGGCCGTCGAGTTCCACGATCAGCACCGCGCCGGCGCCTTCGGGGTAGCGGCAGCTCACCGCGGCCTCGGCGGCCTCGATCGCCAGCGCGTCCATCATCTCGATCGCCGCGGGGACGATGCCGGCCCCGATGATCGCCGACACCGCGTTCCCGCCGGCGCCGGTGGTCTCGAACGCGGCCAGCAGGCACTTGACCAGCTGCGGGGTCCTCGTCAGCTTGACCACGATCTTGGTGACGATGCCCAGCGTGCCCTCCGAGCCGGTGAACGCGCCAAGCAGGTCGTAACCCGGGGCGGCCCCGGTGCCGTCGCCGAGCCAGGTCAGTTCACCGCTCGGGGTGACAATTTCCAGCCCGGTGATGTGATGCACGGTAAAGCCGTACTTGAGGCAGTGCGCCCCGCCGGAGTTCTCCGCCACGTTCCCGCCCACCGAGCAGACCACCTGGCTGGAGGGATCCGGGGCGTAGAAGTAGCCGAACGGCCAGGCCGCCTCGCTCACCGACAGGTTGGTGCAGCCCGGCTCGACGATCGCCCGCTGGCTGGCCGGGTCGATCGCGATGATGCGGCGCATCTTCGAGGTCACAATCAGCACACCCTCGGCGTGCGGCAGCGCCCCGCCGGACAGGCCCGTGCCGGAGCCCCTGGCCACGAAGGGCACCTTCGCGGCGGCGCATTCGGCCACCACCGCGGCGACCTCCTCCGCGATCCTGGGCAGCACGACCAGTGCCGGGGTGACCCGGTGTGAGGTGAGGCCGTCGCACTCGTAGGTGCGCAGCTCCGCGGGGTCGGTGATCACGCCGTCCGGCCCGCAGATCTCGGCCATCCGGGGGATGAGCTGCTTGATCATCGTCTCCCCTCGGGGCCGGTGCCGTTCCCCCCAGGGTGCCCCTGCTGCGGGCTGCCTGCAACGCCGGCGGGCGCCTGGCGGGCCGGGCAGGGCCGTGTGGGGGCGTGTGGGCCGTCAGGGCATGCGCTCGTAGGCAGGCAGGGTGAGGAAATCGACGTAGTCGTCGGCCAGCGCCACCTCGGTGAACAGGTCGGCGGCCTGCTGGTAGCGGGCGGCGTCGAACGCGCCGCCGAGTGCGGCGGAAATCTTCCCCAGCTCCTCACCGATGATCTGCTCGACCAGGCCGCGGGTCACCTGCGGGCCGTCGTCCAGGGTGATGTCGTTGTGCACCCACTGCCAGATCTGGGAGCGGGAGATCTCCGCGGTGGCCGCGTCCTCCATCAGGTTGAAGATCGCCACCGCACCGTTACCGCCGAGCCAGTTGGCCAGGTACTGCAGCGCCACGCTGACGTTGTTGCGCAGCCCGCCCTCGGTGATCGGGCCGCTGGTCTTCGTGACCGCGAGCAGGTCCGGTGCGGTCACGCTGACCTCCTCGCGCAGCCTTTCGAGCTGGTTGGGCCGCGTGCCCAGCGCCGCGTCGAAGACCTCCTTGCACAGCGGGACCAGGTCCGGGTGCGCCACCCAGGAGCCGTCGAAACCGTCCGCCGACTCGCGGGTCTTGTCGTCGCGCACCTTGGTCAGCGCGATCGCGTTCACCTCGGGATCACGCCGGCTCGGGATGAACGCGGCCATCCCGCCCATGGCGTGCGCGCCGCGGCCGTGGCAGGTCTTCACCAGCAGTTCGGTGTAGGCGCGCATGAACGGCGCCGTCATGGTGACCGCGTTGCGCTCGGGCAGCACGAACTCGCGGCCACGGGAGCGGAACTTCTTGATGATGCTGAACAGGTAGTCCCACCGGCCCGCGTTCAGGCCAGCACTGTGATCGCGCAGCTCGTAGAGGATCTCCTCCATCTCGAAGGCGGCCGGGATCGTCTCGATCAGCACGGTCGCCCTGATGGTGCCGCCCGGCAGGCCGAGGGCAGCCTGGGCGACGCCGAAGACGTCGTTCCAGAGCCGCGCCTCCAGGTGGCTCTCCATCTTGGGCAGGTAGAAGTAGGGGCCCTTGCCCTTGCCGAGCTGGCGCCGCGCGCAGTGGAAGAAGTACAGCGCGAAGTCGAACAGGCCGCCGGCGACCCGCTTGCCGTCCACCAGCACGTGCTTCTCGTCCAGATGCCAGCCGCGGGGGCGGACCACGATCGTGGCCAGCTCGCCGTCGGGCGCAAGCCGGTATTCCTTGCCCTCGTCGCTGGTGAAGTCGATGGTGCGGTCCAGCGCGTCACACAGGTTCAGCTGGCCGGTGATCATGTTTTCCCAGAGCGGGGTGTTGGCGTCCTCGAAATCGGCCAGCCACACGTTCGCGCCGGAGTTCAGCGCGTTGATGGTCATCTTCCGCTCGGTGGGCCCAGTGATCTCCACCCGGCGGTCCACCAGGCCCGGCGCGGGCGAGGCCACCCGCCACAGCGGATCCTCCCTGATATGCCTGGTCGCGGGCGGGAAGTCCAGCGTGCCGCCGGCCAGCAGCTCCTGCTGGCGGGCCGCGCGGGCGGCCAGCAGCTCTGCCCGCCTGGCGCCGAAGTCACGCTGGAGCAGGGCGACCAGGTTCAGCGCACCGGGGGTGAGGATCTCCCCGAACCGGTCCCCGGGCGGGCCAATGATCTCGATGCCGTTGCCAGCCGCCATCTCGCACCCCTTCTCTGCCGGGAATGTGAAATCGACGCTAGCCCGCGACCGCGATGGCGGTCAAAGCCAGCGTGCCCCAAAACTTACCCGTCGGTAACTGGGGCACAAGCAGCGGCCCCCAGGCGTTATTGGAATGACCTGGATACGCCGGCATGGCAGCATTGACCAACCAGGCCCGGAGGTGCTGATGCCTGTTCAGCAGGATCTGGCGCGCCGGGCGGAGACCGACCCAAGGCAGCGATGAGTTCTTCACCCAAGGTTGACAGCGAATTCGCCAGCGAGATCAGCCTGGGTGCCGCCCCGCCCGCGGCCGGTGACCAAACAGGGCACCTGGATCTCGCCGACCGGCATGCCCTGCGCCGGGCCACCGGCCTGTCCACCGAGCTCACCGACGTCACCGAGGTCGAGTACCGGGCGCTGCGGCTGGAGCGGGTCGTCCTGGCCGGCGTCTGGACCGAGGGCACGCTGGCCAGCGCGGAGAACTCGCTGCGGGAGCTGTCCGCTCTTGCCGAGACCGCTGGTTCTGTGGTCCTGGCCGGGCTCGTGCAGCGCCGGGGCAAGCCCGACCCGGCGACCTATATCGGCTCGGGCAAGGCGCGCGAACTGGCGGACGTGGTCGCCGAGACCGGCGCGGACACGGTGATCTGCGACGGCGAGCTGACCCCGGGCCAGCTCCGCAGCCTGGAGGGCGTGGTGCGGGTCAAGGTCGTGGACCGGACCGCGCTCATCCTCGACATCTTCGCCCAGCACGCCCGCACCAAGGCCGGCAAGGCCCAGGTGGAGCTGGCACAGCTGGAGTACCTGCTGCCCCGGCTGCGCGGCTGGGGTGAGTCGCTCACCCGGCAGGCTGGCGGCCGCGTCGCGGCCGGCGGCGGCATCGGCGGCCGTGGCCCCGGCGAGACCAAGATCGAAACGGACCGGCGCCGGATCCGGGCCAGGACCGCCAGGCTGCGCCGGGAGATCGCCGAGATATCGGCGGGGCGGGAGATACAGCGCCGCCGCCGGCGCCGGCGCCAGGTCCCGTCGGTCGCCATAGCGGGCTACACGAACGCCGGAAAATCGACTTTGCTGAACGCCCTGACGGGTGCTGGTGTGCTCGTCGACGATTCCCTGTTCGCCACGCTGGACCCCGCTGTGCGGCGGGCGCGTACCCCGGCGGGCCGGTGGTTCACGCTGACCGACACCGTCGGGTTCGTCCGCCATCTGCCGCATCAGCTGGTGGACGCGTTCGGCTCCACGCTGGAGGAGGTCGCCGACGCGGACCTCATCCTGCACGTGGTGGACGGCAGTGACGCCGACCCGTTCGCGCAGCTCAAGGCCGTCCGGGAGGTACTGGCAGAGATCGGCGCCGGCGACGTGCCCGAACTCGTGGTGATCAACAAGGCCGACGCGGCCGACCCGCTGGCGATCAAGGGCCTGTGCCTTGCCGAACGAGGCGCCGTGGTCGTATCCGCCCAGGCTGGGACCGGGCTGCCCGGGCTGCTGGCCCGGATCGAGGACGCGCTGCCCCGGGACGCTGAAGTCAGCGCGCTCGTGCCTTACGGCCGCGGCGACCTGGTGGCGCGGGCGCACCGGGAGGGCGAGGTGCTTGCGGTGGCGCACTGCGCCGAAGGCACCCGGCTGACGGCGCGGGTCCCGCC
>DASXKD010000328.1:0-2884 GCA_036497045.1 Streptosporangiaceae bacterium
GCGTGCAGCAGCCAGGTGATGTCGGTCCAGGCCATGTCGATCGACGTGATGCCGGTGGTCAGCTCCTGGTCCACCGCCTGCCCGACCAGCTTCCCCTTGTCCGGGCCGCCGATGTTGTTGACGCAGCTCATCGGGCTGGCATTGGCGCACTTGGCCGACCAGGCGGAGACCATGTAGAGGTGGTCGGGCAGCGACCACGACTTCACCGGCTCGAACATGTGGTCCGTGAGCACGAAGTTCTTCGCGTAAGCCCAGTAGTTGGGTATCTCCGCCGCCGTGTGGTACCCCATGACGTCCCGTGCGCTGCCCGGCGCGCACTGCGGGTCCTGGGGGAACTTGCAGGTGTGGGCCGCCGCGGCGCGCTGCGCCAGGAAGCCGTTCATCTTCCCGCCATTGATGTCGGCGATCGCGTTCTTCAAGCCGTGCGGGCCGCCGCCGTTCACGTCGGTACTGTCGTGATACGGCCGGACGCACCCGCCGGAGGCGCTCGGCACGCAGACCGTGGGCACGCCATTGTTCATGGGGATCCCGGCCGCGCCGGGATAGGTGCCGAAGTAGTTGTCGAACGACCGGTTCTCCTGCATGACGATGATCACGTGCTGGATCTTGTGAATGCCGGTGAGGCCCGCCGTGGACTGAGCGGACGCCGGGTCAGCGGGTCCGGTGACGTTCACGGACGGGGTGCAGGCGGCCAGCAGGCCGGCCAGCAGGGCGCCGGTGACCAGGAGGAGGGGACGGAGGCGATGGCTACCCATAGTCAGAACCTAAGCGCCAGCGCCTGGGTAGCCAGCCAAACTCCGGTAAGGATTCATCAGGAATCACCTCAAAGAAGCCTCGGAACCTGCCGGGTGCCGCCGAGGTGCTATTCAGCCGGCAACCGCCTATCGTCAAAGTATGGCCGGATGGTGGTCGATCGAGGTCTTCCACGGCGAAGGCGATGAGCCCGTTGTCCAGTTGACCGGCAGGACGCCGCCCGGCGTGCTCGGACCTGCGCAAGCCGGGGCACTGTAGGCGGCCGGGCCATCGCCACCGGCCGGACATCCCGAGGGTTTTGCGCCGTGATGCCGGCACAGGGCAAGGAGCAGTGCAGGATGGAGGCATGAGGGATACCCGAGCTATGACAGGCGGACTACGGTCAGCGATCGAGCGCAGCGGCTACTACCCAGGGCTGGTCGCCGACGCTGTGCTGTCCGCCCTCGGCTCCGAAGCCGTCGTCTCCTACGTGGTGCACCATGACGCGGTCTTCGATCCGGGCATGGAAGTTCGCCGTCACATGACCGTCCTGGTGCTGACCCCGACCCGGCTGGTGCACTCGCACACCGACGAGCACCCGGCAGAGGAGCCGGGGGAGCGCCCGCAGGCGGAGACCACCACAGAGGCCGTCCGCGTCTCCCGCATCTCCTCGGTGGCCCTCACCAGGGTGGTGCCGGACCCGGCGTCCTACGTGCCGGGTGTGACCATGCCGAGCGAGGTGGTGCTGACCATCGGCTGGAACGTGCTGTCGCGGGTCGAGCTTGAGCCGGCCCAGTGCGTGGATGAGAACTGTGAGGCAGACCACGGCTACAGCGGCACCATCACCGCCGATGACCTGGCGATGCGGGTGAGCGAGGCCGCCGATGGCGAGGGGGCAGTACGGCAGGTGCTTGACTTCTCGACTGCACTGGCCGAGGCGACCACTCACGCGCACCATTGACAGGGGTGCGAATGCGAGCCGAGCCTGCCGTAGTCCCAGTCCTGCCGCACTACGGCGAGAGCACCCTGTCGGATCTCGCCTGTTCCCTGCTGGCCTCCCTGGGGATCGCCGGCGAGGCGAACCCGCTGGGCCTGCCGGGCACCGCCCGCGCCTGCCTGCTCGTGGTGGACGGGCTGGGCTGGGAGCTGCTGCGTGACCAGCCGGCCAGTGCCCCCTTCCTGTCCGAGCTTGCGGTCAACGGTGCCCCGCTGACGGCGGGCTTCCCGGCGACCACGGTCACCAGCCTCAGCTCGCTGGGCACCGGGCGCCCGCCCGGGCAGCACGGCATGCTCGGCTATCAGGTCGCCATTCCGGGCAAGAACAAGCTGCTGAACGGCCTTCGGTGGGATAACTCCGTCGACCCGCGCACCTGGCAGCCGGGCAGCACGGTGTATGAGCGGGCCGCCGCGGCGGGCGTGCGCACCTACCGCGTGGCGGCGTCCGCGCTGGAGCGGACCGGCCTGTCGGTCGCGGTCATGCGGGGCACCGAGTACCGGCCGGCGGACAGCATGGGCGCCCTGGTGGCGCAGGCCGCGGAGGCGCTGCGGGGGGCCGACCGTGCCCTGGTCACCGTGTACCACGGCCAGCTCGACGGTACCGGGCACACCTTCGGGGCGACCTCCGATGCCTGGCGCTACCACCTGGGCCACGTGGACAAGCTGGCCGAGCAGCTCGCGGCGGCGCTGCCCGCCGGTACCCCGCTGTACGTGACCGCCGACCACGGCATGGTCGACGTGGGCCCGGACGACCGGATCGACGTGGACTCGCTGCCCGGGCTGCGCGAGGGCGTGGCGCTGCTCGGCGGGGAGCCGCGGGCCAGGCACGTGTACGCCCTGCCCGGCGCGGCCGCCGACGTCGCCGCGGCCTGGGCCGAGGTCATCGGCGACCGGGCCTGGGTGCTGACCAGGGACCAGGCCATCGACGCGGGCTGGTTCGGCCCGGTGCCCGATGCGCTGGCCGCGCGGATCGGCGACGTGGTGGCCGCACCGGTGGGCCCGTTCGCGATCGTGGCCACCAGGGCGGAGCCGCTGGAGTCCTCGCTGATCGGCATGCACGGGTCGCTCACGTCCGCCGATCAGCTCGTGCCCCTGCTGCGCCTGCCAACGCTCTGACCTGCATGCGGGCCGGCGGCGGGCCGCCACCGGCCCGGCC
>DASXKD010000329.1:0-14590 GCA_036497045.1 Streptosporangiaceae bacterium
CTCCAGCCGCTCCACCCGGGCACTCAGCTCGCTGATCAGCCGGTACGCCTCCGCCAGCCGCGCGGCCAGCTCCTCATGCGGCAGGGCGACAAGCTCCTCCGCAGACGGCAGGCCGGGCACATCGGGCACAGCAGGCAATCATCACCATCCCCGCCCGCCAGTCAACAACCGCCACGGCATGTCGCAACCAACGAGCCAAGTCCGCCCGGCGAACAGCCATAAGACGCTGCTGCTTGCTGAATAGCTACGTTTTCGGTTGCGTTTTCCGTCAATGCTCCTTTTCCGGTTTGGGGTTTCTTCAATAGCTAGTTCGATAATGTGCTCCTCTCTTGGGGCGCCCATTTCCGTCTATCTTCCGCTCCCAGATCGGAACCTGACCCGTATGAGCCGTATGTGCCGTACGGGCGGCGGCACATACGGGCTGCTAACCAACTTGAACTCGTAGAGCGCCGGGTTTCAGGCCCGCGTATCCCGGCGCAGCTGGGCCAGCAACTGCGCGACTCGCTGATAGGAGATCCCCGTTAGCGACTAGCGGCCTTGCCAGTGGGGGTCGCGGCCTTCGGTGAAGGCGGCGTGGAACTCGGCGTAGTCCTTGCCGGTCATCAGCAGGGCCTGGGTGACGGCTTCCAGTTCCAGCGCGGCGGACAGGCTCATGTCCTGCTCGCGGGTGAGCAGGGCCTTGGTCTGCGCGTAGGCGTGGGCCGGGCCGGTGGCCAGCCGCCGGGCCAGCCGGTCCACCGCGCCGTCCAGCTCGTCCTCCGCCACCAGTTCGCTGATCAGCCCGATCCGCTCGGCGTGCGCGGCGTCGATCGTGTCGCCGAGCATGAGCAGTTGGGTGGCCCGGCCCAGGCCCACCAGCCGGGGCAGCAGGTAGGCGGCCCCCATGTCCCCGCCGGACAGGCCCACCTTGGTGAACAGGAACGCGAACCGCGCCGCCGGGGTGGCCACCCGGAAGTCCGCGGCCAGCGCGATCACCGCACCGGCACCGGCGGCCATGCCCTGCAGCCCGGCGACGATGGGAATCGGGCACTCCCGCATGCCGCGGATCACCTCGCCGGTCATCCGGGTGAACGCCAGCAGTTCGTCCTGGCCCATGGCCAGCGTGGCGCCGATGATCTCGTGCACGTCCCCGCCCGAGCAGAACGCCCGGCCAGAACCGCGCAGCATCAGCACCCGGACGTCCCCGCGGTGCGGCAACTCGGCCAGCAGGTCTCGCAGGTCGGCGTAGGAGTCGAAGGTGAGCGCGTTCAGCTTGTCCGGCCGGTCCAGCGTGACGATGGCGATCCCGTCGGCGCATTCGAACCGGAAATGCCGCCACTCCTGCGTCAGCGGTACCGATCCACGGAACGGGCTCATGGGCGCACCTCCGGCCTCACGATATCTCGGTCCATTGACTGTCGTCAGGGACAGGGAATACTGGTGCTACCCCGCCCTCGGCGGGTGCCGAACGAAGAGGGGCCGCAATGGAGCTGTCGCCCTCCGCCCACATCGATACCTTCTGCCGGGACCACCTCCCGCCCGCCGAACAGTGGCCGGACCTGCGCTTTGACCTGGGCGGGCTGAGTTATCCCGACCGGCTGAACTGCGCCGAGGCGCTGCTGGACGCCACCATCGCCAGGTTCGGCCCGGACCGCCCCTGCCTGCGGACGCCCACCCAGACGTGGACCTACGGCGACCTGCTCCGCCACGCCAACCAGGCCGCCCGGGTGCTGGTCGAGGACTTCGGCCTGGTGCCGGGCAACCGGGTGCTGCTGCGCGGGCCGAACAACCCGTGGCTGATTGCCTCCTGGTTCGCGGTGATCAAGGCTGGTGGGGTCGCGGTGACCACCATGGCCCTGCTGCGGGCCGGTGAGATCGCCGCGCTGGCCGACATAACCCGGCCTGGCCTGGCCATCTGCGATCACCGTTTCGCCGCCGAACTGGACGCCGCGAACCTCGGCATCCCGGCGATCTTGTACGGCGGCGACGCGGACGACGACCTGGTCCGCCGCTGCGAGGGCCGGGACGCCAGTTTCCCCGCGGTGGCCACCGCGGCCGACGACGTCGCCCTGCTCGCCCCGACCTCGGGCACCACCGGCAAGCCCAAGGCCACCATGCACTTCCACCGCGACGTGCTGGCCATCCAGGACACCTTCGGCCGCCACGTGCTCCAGGCGAACCCGGATGACCTGTTCCTGGGCACCCCGCCGGTCGGCTTCACGTTCGGGCTCGGCGGCCTGGTGGTGTTTCCGTTCAGCATCGGTGCTTGCACCCTGCTGCTGGAGCGGGCCTCGCCGGACGAGCTGGCGGAAGTGGTCGCCGGCCTTGGCGTGACGGCGCTGTTCACGGCGCCGACGATGTACCGGGCGCTGCTGCTGGCCGGCCACCGCGAGGCGCTGCGCGGGCTGCGCCGGTGCGTCTCGGCCGGCGAGCACCTGCCGCGCGCGGTGTGGGACGACTTCTACGGCGCCACGGGCGTGCGGATCATCGACGGGATCGGCGCCACCGAGATGCTGCACATCTTCATATCCGCCGCCGGGGACCAGATCCGGCCCGGGGCGACCGGCCTGGCCGTGCCGGGTTATGAGGCGGCGGTGCTCGGCGAGGACGGCAAGCCGGTGCCCGACGGCGAACCGGGCAGCCTGGCCGTCAAGGGGCCCACCGGCTGCCGGTACCTGGCCGACGAGCGCCAGCGCGCCTACGTGCGAGACGGCTGGAACCTCACCGGCGACACCTACATCAGGGACTCCGACGGCTACTACTGGTACCAGGCCCGCAGCGACGACATGATCATCGCGGCCGGGTACAACATCGCCGGGCCCGAGGTGGAGCAGGCGCTGCTCGGGCACCCCGATGTGGCAGAGACCGCCGTGGTGGCCGCCCCGGACCCCGAGCGCGGCACGATCGTGAAGGCCTACGTCGTGCTCAGGGACGGTGCGCAGGCCGGCCCGGACAAGGCGGCCGAGCTGCAGGCCTTCGCCAAGCAGGCGATCGCGCCGTACAAGTACCCGCGCGAGATCGAGTTCGTCGAGGCCCTGCCCAGGACCGCGACAGGCAAGGTCCAGCGCTTCCGGCTCCGCCAGCTCGCCGCCGGTGGTGTGGACCGCCCGTCATGACCGGGCGGCCCCGGCGGCCGGACGTGGGTGAGGGCTAGAAGACGCCCGGCAGCAGCGCCGAGGTGCGGGCCCGGTAGGAGCGGTATCCCGGCAGCGCCCGGAGGAGCACTTGCTCCTCGCGGAGCGCGCGGTAGGCCTGCAGCAGGCACAAAGCCACCCAGGCGCCCAGTGCCCACACGGTGCCGACGACGATGGCCACGCCGAGCGCGGACACGAGTTCGCCAACGTAGAGGGGATGTCGCACCACCCGGTACGGTCCCCGGTCCACCACCTCGCGGGCTTGCGCGATGACCGAGATGCTGCGGCCCAGGAACCGCACCGACCATATCGCCCATCCTGTGCCCGCCACGACCAGCAGGTAGCCGAGGTATTGCTGGCTGGCCCCGGGCGGCGTGCCGTGCAGCAAGGGCAGCGCGAAAGGGAGCAATGTGGCGGTCACCGCGGCGGCGTATCCGGTGACGGATCCGCTCGTGGCAACGGCACGACCACGCCTCAGGTAACACCAGATGATCAGCGCGTAGAAGGCGCACACGAGCGCCGCGCCAGCCCACCGCACAGTGGCAGCGCCGCCGGCGCGGCCGCCGTGGGTCAGCGCCATTACGTCGAACACCAGCATGACCGCCGCGGCCGGGACCATGAGGATCCGGCCGAAGTCCGGGCGTGCTCCGATGTAGACGGTGACCATGATGCCGCTACCTTCCGAACAGCGCGTGCGCGATGTTGATCACGCCAGGGCCGAGGATGATCACGAGGAGCGCGGGGAAGATGCACAGGATCAACGGGAAAGTGATCTTCACCGGTACCTGCTGCGCCTTTCCCTCGGCCCGCTGGCGGCGGCGTACCCGCATCTCCTTGGCCTGCTCGCGCAGCACCCGGGCGACCGGGATGCCGAGGTCGCTCGCCTGGACCAAGGCCGAGATAAAGGCCCGCGCCTCGGGCACGGTGGTCCGATCGGCCAGCGCGCGGAGCGCCTGGCTGCGCGACTTGCCGATCTGCATCTCCTGGAGCGCTCGCGCGAACTCGGCGGCCAACGGCCCGTCGGTGTTACGGGCCACCTGAGCGAGCGCGGCGTCGAAGCCGAGGCCGGCCTCGACGCAGACGGTAAGCATGTCCAGCGCGTCCGGCAGCGCCACCTGAATTCTGGCCTGTCGCTTCTGGCCCGAGTTGTACAGCAGGATGTCGGGCAGGAAAAACCCGCAGGCGCCGCCGACCGCTGCGCAAAGGATCAGCAGGCCGGGATTGTGCAGCCCGAACAAGGCCCCGAGCATGGCAAGGGCGATGAGCCCCAGCCCCTTGGCTGCGAGAATCCGGTCGGGGGTCCACCGGCCCGGGTTACCGGCGAGATCCAGCCTGCGCTGCAATTTGGCCGCAATACCGGAGGGGGAGAGCCGGAGCGCCAGGCTTCGCAACCATCCCGGGAGAATAAATTCGTCGGCGCCCTGATCGGCCGAGCGCCGGGAGTAGCCCCGCTCGATCGCGGCCAGCGCATGTGCGACGCCCCGGTCAGCGGAGCGGCCAGGTATTACCGCGGCCACAAGCAGGGCGATCGCCAAGCCGAGCGCGGCGAGTCCGGCGGCGAGCAGTACAGGACCTGACATCTCACACCTCGATATTGATGAGCTTGCGCATCCAGAGCGCGCCCAGCACGACGAGCACCGTGCTGCCGACGAACATGATCAGGCCGGGAACGGTCGTGTAAAGGAGGCTCATGTACTTCGGGTCGCTGTAGAAGAACCACCCGCCGATGAGAATCGGCAGCGCGATGAGGATGTAGGCGGACAGCCGCCCCTCCGAGCTAAGCGCCCGCACCTGGCGGCGCAGGAAGGCGCGTTCACGCATGGTGCCCACGGTGGTGAGCAGTACCTCGGCCAGGTTGCCGCCCACCTCGCGCTGGATGCGGATAGCCATGACGGTCCAGCGCAGGTCGGTGGAGTCCATCCGGTCACCGATCCGCTGCAGCGCGTCCTCGAGATCGGCGCCGATGCGGGCCTCCGCAAGCGCGCGGGAGAACTCCGCCGCGGCCGGCTGGGTGTTCTCGCGGACCACCGCGTCGAGCGATTGGGGAAGGGAGAATCCCGATTGCAGCGAACCCGCGATCAGTTGCAGCACGTCCGGCAACTGCTCGCCGAAGGCAGTACGGCGCCGCCCGATCTTGAAGCTCACATAGAGGTGCATGGCGAGCCACCCGACCAGCATCCCGACCGGGATACCCAGCAGGGCGTTGTGGGTGAGCACGGTCAGTGCACCTGCGAGGACCACGCAGCCGCACCCGGTGAGCAGCACCCATTCGGAGGGGCTGCGGGTGATCCCGGCCCAGTCCAGCCGTTCGGCGAGCCCGCGCTCGGTGTTGGTGGACCGCAGCAGGCTGGATGCCCAGCCGAGCACGGTGCGCGCCGTCTTCCCCTCGGTCTCCGGCTGGCTGGGTGCGTGCTGCGGGCCATACCGGTCGATCTGGTCCGCCAGCCGCCGCGGGTCGCCCCGTGCCAGCGGGCGCAGCACCCGCATCGCGATCAGCAACAGCGCCAGGAACACGCAGACTAGTCCCCCGATCAGCAGCCATGAAGGCCCGGCGCCCCGGCTGACGGGGGCAGTGGCGCGGCGGCTGGGGGCAGGGGCGGGAGGTGCGGCGTGGGGCAACACGCCGGCAAGCGAGGGGGCATGGATGGGGTCTGCGACGCGGCCGCGGCTCGCCGCGGCGAGGGCCTGGAGTTCGACGAGGTTGTCATCGCTGTCGTAGCGCCACGGGACGATGTCGATGGGAACCGCCGGTTTGAACGAAGGGCGGCTGATGACCTCCTCGGCGTTGGACAGGATAACCAGCCTGCCCGAAGCCGCGCCAAGGTGCCGTAGCAGCGACTCGGCACCTGTTATCGCCGCGTAGATCCCGGTTGAGTTTCCCGCGATGCCCTGAGCCGATCGCAGCACCTTACCCAGATGGGAGCGATCTGTGGTCGGCGACAACAGGAGCTTCCAGTTGGCGTCGAAGGTGATGAGCCCGACGCGGACATCGCCGGGCAGGGCGGACACGTAGCGCAGGGCGGCTACCTTCCGCTTTTCCGGGATGCCCTTCCCCGGCCAGGACTGGTGGCTGTCCAGCAGAACCAGCACCACGGGTGAACTCGGGGCGGGCGCGTGCGCCGCGGCCGCACTCTGTGCGGCCGCCACGCTGGCGGGCAGTGCCAGCAAGGACCAGGCGGCCAGTACCGCCACGGCCCCGCCCCAGCGGGAGGCTTTCCGGCTGGTCATCGTTTCCGCTCCTCGAACCCGAAGATCCCATGCGGCACAGAAACGCCGCGGTCAGCCAGCACGTCGATGAAACGAGGCCGCAGGCCCGTGCTGCGCAGCACGCCCCGGTGCCGGCCGTGCTCATCGACCCCAGCGTGAAAGTCGAAAAGGAATATGTCCTGCAGCGTGATGACCTGGCCCTCCATGCCTTCGACCTCGGTGATGTGGGTGATCCTCCGGGTGCCGTCCTTGAGCCGGGCCTGGTGGATGATCAGGTCGACGGCCGAGGCCATCTGTTCCCGGATCGCCCGCTGCGGCAGTTCGATGCCTGCCATCAGCACCATCGTCTCCAGCCGGGCCAGCGAGTCCCGCGGCGAGTTGCAGTGCACGGTGGTAATCGACCCGTCGTGGCCGGTGTTCATGGCCTGCAGCATGTCCAGCGCCGCAGCGTCGCGGACCTCGCCAATGACGATCCGGTCCGGCCGCATGCGCAGGGAGTTGCGGACCAGGTCGCGGATGGCGATCTCGCCGCGGTTCTCCACGTTGGACGGGCGCGACTCCATCCGGAGCACATGCTCCTGGCGCAACTGCAGTTCTGCCGCATCCTCGATGGTGATGATCCGCTCATCGGCCGGGATGAAGGACGACAGCACATTCAGCGTGGTGGTCTTGCCCGAGCCGGTGCCACCGCCGATCACGATGTTGAGCCTGCCGCGCACGCACGCTTGGAGCAGTTCGGCGACAGCACTGCTCATGGTGCCGAATGACACGAGATCGTCCACCGTAAACGGATCGGCCGCGAACTTCCGGATCGTCAGCAGCGAACCGTCCAGCGCGACCGGGGGGACCACGGCGTTGACCCGGCTGCCGTCCGGCAGTCGCGCGTCCACCATCGGGCTGGCCTCGTCCACCCGCCTGCCGATCCGCGCTACCACCTTGTCGATGGTGCGCCGCAGATGGCCCTCATCGGCGAACGACGCTGCCACCGGGTACAGGCGCCCGGCGCGCTCGACGTAGATCTGGTCGTGGCCGTTGACCATGATCTCGGACACTTCCGGGTCGCGCAGGTAAGGCTCCAACGGCCCGTGGCCGAGAATGTCGTCGGCGATTTCCTGGGCGACCCGGGCCCGGTCGGTTGCCGTCATCGGGGTCTCGTCGCGCTGGAGCACCGCCTGCAGCGTCTCCGTCACCCGGGATTCGAGTTCTCGCTGGTCGAGGTGCGCGTCGTACAGCTTGGGCCCGAGTGCCTCCAGCAGCCCCTCGTGTACGCTCCGCTTGACCTCGGCGAACGGGTCGGCATGCCGTGTGGCGCGCCGGAGCACGCTCAGTTGCTCGCGCACGAGGCCCGTCGGCGCCCCACGCTGCGCAAGCCGGTCAGACAGGCTCATCAGCGCCGCCTCCTGCCCAGACGCCGGGGCGCGGGCTCTGCAGATGCGGCCATCAGTCGCTGGCGCGCGAACCCGATGATGGCCTGGCTCACCGGATGCCCGGGGGTGGAGATCGTGATCGGCGTTCCGTTGTTGATGGAGATGGGCACGGCGCGGCTGGACGGGACGTGCGCGGCGATCGGGCAGCGCACCGCGCGTTCCACGTCTTCGGAACTCAGGCCCACCTTCGAGTCCGCGCGGTTGACCACCACCGAACGGATGTTTCTCGGATAGGAGAGCAGGTCCAGCATGTCGAGCGTGACGCGAAGGTTCTTCAGCGCCGGAACGTCCGGGGTGGTGAGCAGCACGTGGTGGGCCGAATTGTCCATCGCGGTGAGCACGTGCTCGCTGAACTGGGCTGGCGTGTCCACGACCACGTAGTCGAACATGCCGCGCAGCACCGTGAGCAACTCGCCCACGAGCGCCGGGGGCACCTTCTCCGCGTCACCGGGGGCCACCGGCGCCAGCAGCATCTCCAGGCCCGGGCCGTAGCGGGTGAGCAGCGAGGCGGCGCCGGCCGTGTCCAGGTGACCGGCCATCGGCAGCGCGTCCACGATGGTCCGCGCCGGGTCGAGTTGCATGCTGATCGCGACGTCGCCGAACGCGAGGTCCAGGTCGACGATGCACACCCGGTGGCCGGTGTCCCGGGCGAGCGCCACGCCCAGGTTCGTCGCGAGCGTGGTCTTGCCGCAGCCGCCCTTGGCGGCGAAGACGGTGACGATCTGGCCGTCGCGCGCGGGTTCCCCGGCCTCGGCCGGGGTCGTGGCGGCCAGGCGCTCCGACACGTCGCGGGAACGACGGCAGGCGGCGTTCAAGGCTGCGGGATCGTTCAGCGGAACGACCTCCCGGACCCCCGACTGGAGCGCGAGGGTAAGCAGGTCGACGTCAACCCGATCGCGTACCAGGACCACGCCCACGTGGGGCCGGCTCAGCCGCAAGCCCGAGGCGAATGAGAGCGCCTCGGCTGCGGGGGTTTCCGGCCCGATCACCACCAGGGTTTCATCCGGGTCGTTACTCAGCACCTGCGCCGCCGCGCGCAGGTTCTCCACGGCGCGCGCCTCGCTGCGAATGCTCAGGAACGTCGCGCCCGCCCGGACGGCGGGCCCGCAGAGAATAGCCACGACTCCCCCTCAGTGCCCGAGCAGAGCTAGGTACGGCAGCCCGGTCACGGTGATCTGTACCAGCCGGAGCGCAGCGGCCTGGGTCACGGCCAGCGTTACCAGCTGGCTATTTACTCCACTCTGCTGCGCAGAAGGAGCCGGATCGGTGCTGTTTCGCGAGAACACCGAGGTACTGGTGGATGACGTGGCATGGCCGGCGCCGCCCGCGGGCCCCACGGAGAGCACCTCCACACGGGGGAGGATCACCCGGGTGCGGGCTTTGCCGTTGGCCTGCTGCTGATGTGGCCCCGTGCAGTTCGGCCCGGCGGTGAGGTTGGAGACGTTGGCGAAGGTGTTGAGCACCTCCACCTCCGAGCCGGGGCCTATGTTCGCCGCCACCGCTTCCGGCAGGCACAGGGCGATCGATACCGCGAGCATCCCGGCCGGCAGTGCCACCCCGCCGGTCAGCTGGGCCGACGTGACCAGCATCGGCCGCAGCAGCACCTGTCCCGGCTGGACCCGCGCGCTCATCACCAGGGCGGCGAGGTCCGGGGTGATCGAGTGGACTGCGTTCAGCGGCACCGACGAGGCCGGCAGCGTCTCGCTGCGCAGCAGGCCGCCCTGCTGCGCCGAACTCGCGGAAGTGCCGGCCGGAATCTGGCCCTGTGCCACCAGGACGCTGACCGCCCTCATCCCCGCCAGGGCCCGGGAGTCGGCCTTGTGGACGTAGGCGAGCACGCCTGCGACCCCAAGCACTGCCAGAAGCACCGCCAATGTGACGGTCAGTACGCGACGTTTCAAGGTTCCTCTTCCCTTGCCTGGCTCAGCCTTGCCTGCGCGGCTCAGCCGGTGAGCTTGACGATGCTGGCACCCAGGCCCTTGCCGCCCAGGCCGCCCGTGGACGGGATCAGCCCTTGGGTGAAGTAGCCGCTGATGCAGAAGTTGCTGCCCGTGCAGGGGAACTTATTGGTCACCCAGTCCTTGGCCTGGAAACTGGCGCCACTGATGTGATAGCCGGTGACCACGAACGCGGCGAACCCCAGCAGCGTGTAGCTGACGTTGTTGCCGGTGCCGCTGATCGCGGAGTAGACCGGGAGATAGACGATTGTCTTGTTCGCTTGGTCGTTTGCCAGCACCGTCTGGCAGTCGTTCGACGCGGACGCGCCGGTGCTTCCCCCGTAGCTGCTGTTGTTGATGGTGACCGAGCAGTTCCCTGAGTCGGTGGTCCAGCCGAAGTTGCCCGGAGCGTCCTGGCCGGACGGCTGGTAAGGCGGGCATCCCGTGGTCTTCGAGCCCTGGCTGCCGTGCTCGAAGATGACGTGGTCGTCCGACGCCGCGGGCGGCGTGTTCGGCGGATAGGGGGGCGGCTGCGCGAACGTGGTCCCGTTGTTGGTGTACACGTACCACGAGCAGGCCGAGATGGTGAAGGCGATGGTATTCGCGCTGCTGGGAGCGCCCCACTCCGCCTGGGCGCAGGCCTTCACGCGGGTGCCGACGTAACCCGAGTTGCCTGTCAGCGTGCGGGCGAAGACGGGAGGGAGCAGCGTGCCGCTCGGGGTCCGGGTGGAGGTGTACACGTCGACGTAGTTCGCCCCGCCGGACGGGTTGGCCGGGCAGTCGTAGGGCGCTCCGCCGGGGCTCGGGCAGGCGCTCATGCCGGACCCCGAGCCGCACACCAGGTCTACCCCCGCCTGGCCCCCGGTGAGCTTGGACGCGTTACCGGTCGCGTACGTGTTCGCGATGCCCGTCGTACAGGTACCGAGAGCGCAGCTGTCCGCCACAGCGAGGGCACCCGCATCGGCGCCGTTCTGGAGTTCGGCGCGGTTCTGGTAAAGCTGGCCCACGTCGATCGCCAGGGCGCCTAGGCCAAACAGCACCCCTCCGCCGATCAGCACCGCGATCAGCACACCTATCGCGCCGCGCTCGTCGCGCCCGAGCAACCGCATCATCGGGCGGGCGAGACGGAAGATCAAGTCTCGCATGGCATCTCTCCCGTGGCGGTGAGCGTGATCGGAGACCCGAAGCCCCCGCCACCGAACAACCCGGCGATGGCCCCGACCGGGGTGACGAAGTTAAACGAATAGCTGGCCTTGACGACGGCGCCCGTGGTCTGCGTGGCTCCGGACGGGCAGGGCGTCACGGTCACCGTGACCGGGTTCAGCCCGGTCGCGGCGGCCTGGGTGGCGCTTACCACGTTCGGCTGGCCGAGGGCGGCGAGCCGCGCACCCTGCCGGGCCGCCTGGGTCAGCGTTATCTGCGCGTTGATCGCGCGCCCGAAGTCGATGATGCCGAAGACCAGCAGCAGCAGCAGCGGCAGCAGCAGGGCGAACTCCACCGCGGCCGCGCCCCGGTCCCCGCCCCGGACATAGCGGCCACGCCGGGCGCGACGCCTAGCTGATCCAAGGCTCACGGTCGCCTTTCCCTTCGGTTCATGGCGACGGACGGGACCGCTGCGTCCCGTCCGTCTGCCGTGAGTTAGAGCCCGGGGGGGATCGTGGCAAACAGGCCCAAGACGCCTAGGCCGAACGCGGTCACTGCACCGACGATCACCGCTGCGATCAGCCCGATCAGCAGCGAGTACTCCACGGCGGTGGCGCCGCGTTGGCTTTGCCACAGCGGATGGCTCGGCAGAGTCCACCGGAGCCCGGAGAACTTGAACATGGGTTACGCCCCCCAGCGTCAGCGCTGCTGCCGTGCCGGGCCAGCTGGCCCGGCCGTACCGGCGCATGCTTCGCCTTGTGGCCTGGATTGCTCAGAGGCTGGCCGTGACGGTACCGAAGAGACCGGCGAGGGTCGTTCCCAGAAGAGTGACCGCGGCGACGATGGCGACCGCGATCAGCGCCACCATCAGTCCGTATTCGACGGCGGTCGCGCCACGCTCGTCCCGGCCCAGCCGCTGCGTGAGGAAGCTGGCCAGGGCCACGAAGCAGTTCAGCATGTCGAAACTCCTTTAAGACGTTCGCCGAGCGTGATCCCGCCCCGGCCAGACGGCACGGCGCCGCCCGATCCGCAACCATGGCCGCCACGAGCCCGCGTGCGAAACCGGCCGCCCGGTCATGAAAATTCGGCCGATCGGCCGACATGTCGGCCGATCGGCTGACACGACGCCCCCTGACCGGCCGGTTCTTGGCTCGGAACGTTCCGTAATCACGACTCGGCACCTACGGTGGATCGCCATGAGCGCGGTGTGGGCAGTCGAGGGTCTCGTCGCGGGCGTGCCAGCCGGTGTGGTGCTCCGGAGCGCCGTCTTCCGGCTATCAGTGCCGAGCGACGCCCCGGACCGGACCAGCTGCCCATGCTGCGCCGCCCCAGTACCCCGCTGGCTGGTGATCCGTTGCAGGTATTGCGGACAGCATTTCGGCACCCTGGGCGCGCTGGAGCTGGTCACCGCCCTTGTCTTCGGGCTGATTCTCGGCCGGTTCGGGGGCCAGCCCGACATGCTGGCATTCTGTTTCCTCGGCGCGCTGGGTGTGGCACTCGCCGCGATCGACCTCTCGGTCCAGCGGCTCCCTGACCGGCTCGTCCTGCCCGCCTACCCCGTGATGATCGTGCTGCTGACATTCGCCGCCCTCACCGGGCACACCGCGGGGGCACTGGGGCGCGCACTGCTGGGCGGACTAGTTCTCGGCGGGACATACCTGGTGCTCGCGCTGCTGCGGCCCGGTGGCATCGGCGGGGGTGACGTCAAGCTCGCGGGGCTGGCCGGGCTCGCACTGGGCTGGCTGGGCTGGCCCACCCTGATCGCCGGGGCCGCGCTGGGTTTCATCCTGTCCGGCGCGGTCAGCCTGGCACTGATCGCCGCGCGGAGGCTCACCCTGCAGAGCATGATCAGCTTCGGGCCTTTCATGCTCGGCGGCGCCCTGCTGGCCGCCCTGGCAGGCGCCCGGTAACGGCCCCGGCCGCACCAGCAAACAGGCAGGATAGATCCGGACATTCCGGATGGAACGCCGCACAGTATCAGTGCAAGCCGGGTTTTATATTACAAGTGCATAACAGCCACTATCGAATGCCAACCACGCATCCCCCAGGCGCGTCATCTTTGCAATTCCAGAACGGAACTTCTGCAGCAGCAGCTGGGCCTCACGGACAGCAGCGATCCGGCCGTCTTGGCCTGGAGAGCTTGCCAGGGAGGGCACCCCCCCATACTGCCTGGGCAGAACAAACGGACTTTCAGTCCTAAGCAGGACCTTCGGTCCTACAGGGCCTGAATATCCTGAATATTTCGCATTGAAGTGTCAGTGTTCCTAACCATGCATTGCGCCCGGGGGGTGCCGCTATGCCGATTCGTCTAGCCATAGTTGATAGTCATACCCTCACCCGGTACGGCTTGCGGGAACTGATCTCGAAGGAACCTGACATCGAGATCGTGGCCGAATCCGGGTCGGCCGCCGACGCGCGCGCGGACGTATGGCGCACGCAGCCGGACGTGGTGACCGTGGACGTCAGCTTGCCCGATGGCAACGGCTTGCGCCTGGCCAGGGAGTTCCGCGACCGTGACGCCGGCCTCGGCATCGTCCTGCTGACCTCTCAGGAGGAGGATGACATCCTGTTCCGGGCGCTGGAAACGGGCGTCTCTGCCTTCGTCGCGAAGAGCGCCCCGGTGGGGGAGGTGCTCGCCGCCATCCGCCACGCCGCCGTCGCCGCGTCGTCCTTCACCGCGGCCGGGTTGGCGGTTGCCTTCGCCAGGCGACGTGCCATGCCAGACCGCGCGGCGCTCAGTCCGCAACAGGCGGAGGTGCTGCGGCTGCTGAGCGCTGGCCTCTCGATTCCCGCGATTGCGGCGACGATGTTCATCAGCCAGTCCACCGCTAAGACGTATGTTGCACGGCTCTACGAGAAACTTAGCGTGACGAACCGGGCACAGGCACTGATGGCCGCCGTGCAACTCGACCTGATCCGTCACGAGCACGGTACGCCTGCCGACGGGGCGAGATCCCCGGGCGGCGAACGCCGCAGCATCAAGGGGGTCGCGACCCCGGCATGAGGTTGCCCGGGGCGTGCCGCCGGGAAGGATTCCCGCGCGCCTGCGCAGCACACTAGTTCCCGCCGCGGTCGGCCTTCCTGGTCCAGTAGGCGACGCTGCCGCGGGCGGTCAGGGTGCCCGGGTACTCGGGGCCACGTCTCGCACGCCTGCGCGAAGCTTGCCATCCGCTCCGTGCCCCGCTCGCGCAACGACTTGAGCAGGCGTTACGGCCAGTCCCAGGAGAGTGGTTACCGGGATTCCATCTTCGGCAAGTCAATCTCCCGCCATCTCAGTTGCGCCGATCACTGAACGCAAAGCGCCCAGACAGCCTCAGAGGTAGGTGTACTGGTCGAGCGCGGAGGTGGCGCTGGTGCCGCCGGTGGTAGTCACCGTGACGTCGACCGTGCCAGCGGTGCCCGCGGGGCTGGTCGCCTTGAGGATGGTCGAGGACACGAACGTCACGACGGTGGCAGGAGTGCCGCCGAGCTTGACCGTCGCGGCGGCGGTGAAGCCGGTCCCGGTGATGGTGACCACGGTCCCGCCAGCTGTTGGGCCGGATGCGGGCGACACCCCGGTGACCGTCGGCTCGGCGCGGTATTTGAACTGGTCCGCCGCCGAGAGGGCGCTGGTGCCGCCGGCGGTGGTCACCGTGACGTCGACCGTGCCGGCGGTGCCCGCCGGGCTGGTCGCCTTGAGAACGGTCGAGGACACAAACGTCACGGGGGTGGCAGGAGTGCCACCGAACTTGACCGTCGCGGCGGCGGTGAACCCGGTCCCGCT
>DASXKD010000330.1:0-4704 GCA_036497045.1 Streptosporangiaceae bacterium
CACGCCGAGCAGGTCGATCGCGTGTCCCTCGCCGACCAGGTGCCCGGTGCGCTCCAGCAACGCCGCGTCCGGGGGATCCGGCAGCCCGGCCACGACCTCGAGCAGGTCCGCGGCGCCGCAGCCGAACGTCCACGACTGCGACAGCGACACCCGCTCGTTGGCCAGCGTGGTACGCGCCACCTTCCAGCCGCCGTTCACCTCGCCCACGACCAGGCCGTCGGGCACGAACACGTCGTCGATGAAGACCTCGTTGAACAGCGAGTCCCCGGTCATCTCCTTCAGCGGCCGGACGGTGATCCCCGGCGAGGCCATGTCGACGAGGAAATAGCTGATCCCGTCGTGGCGGGGCACGTCCGGGTCGGTGCGGGCGATGCAGATCGCCCAGGCGGCGTGCTTGGCCAGCGACGTCCACACCTTCTGCCCGGACAGCCGCCATCCCCCGTCCACCCGGACCGCCTTGGTGCTGAGGCTGGCCAGGTCGGAGCCCGCACCGGGCTCGCTGAACAGCTGGCACCAGACGGTTGCGCCGGACAGGGTGCCGGGGAGGAACCGCTGCTGCTGCTCGGTGGTGCCGTACTGGACCAGGGCCGGCACGACCCAGGCACCGATGCCCAGCCCGGGCGGGCGCAGCCCGGCGCCGCGCAGTTCCTCGGCGATGACCAGTTGCTCCAGCGGGCTCGCGTCCCGGCCCCACGGCGCCGGCAGGTGCGGGGTGACCCAGCCGCCGTCCGCCAGCAGCCGTGCCTGCTCGGCCTTGGGTGCTGCGGCGATGGCCGCGAGTTCCTCCCTGACGCCGGCCCGCACGGCGGCGGCCTCGTCGGGGAGTTCCACCGCCAGCGACCGGGTGGCGCCGCCGAGGGCGAGCCGCGCGACCTCGCTGGCCCAGGCGGCCGAACTGCCCGCGAGCGCGCGCAGCGACAGGGCACGGCGGTAGTACAGGTGGGCGTCGTGCTCCCAGGTGTAGCCGATCCCGCCGAGCACCTGGATGCACTCGTGCGTGCAACTGACCGCCGCGTCGATGGCGACGGTGGCGGCGGCCCCGGCCGCAAAGGCACGGCCGCCATCCCCGGTCGGCTCCGTCCCGGCCGGTTCCGCCCAGGCCCGCGCCGCGTCCCAGGCCACCGCGGCGGCCTGCTCGGATGCCGTGAGCATCCACGCACAGCGGTGCTTGACCGCCTGGAACTGGCCGATCGGGCGGCCGAACTGGTGGCGGATCTTCGCGTAGGAGGCCGCGGTGTCCACCGCCCAGGCGGCGACCCCGCACGCCTCCGCGGCGAACAGCGCCGCGGCCAGGCCCGCTACCAGGCCCTGGGGGAGCCCGGAGAGCACCCGCCCGGGCGGCACCGCTGCCTTGCTGAGGCTCACCCGCGCCACCGGCCTGGTCAGGTCCATGCTGTCCAGCGGGGTCAGCGTCACGTCGCTGGCGTCCACCGCCACCCAGGCCTGCTCCTCGCCCCGCCCGGCGGGCAGGATCAGCAGGTCGGCCAGGCCCGCGCCGGTCACAGGCCCGCAGGTTCCGTCGATCACCATGCCGCCGTCGCCGCCGGGCGCGGCGCTCAGCCCGGGCCCGAGCCCCACCGCGGCCGTCAGTGTGCCGGCCGCCAGCTCCTTGACCAGGCTCTCCAGCTCAGCGGTGCCGGCTCCGTCAGCCGCCGCGTCGATCGCGCTGGCCAGCACGGCACCGGCCAGCACGGTGGGCAGGAACCCGCCGGGTACCAGCGCCCGGGCAAGTTCCGCCGCCGCCACCGCCAGCTCCGGCAGGCCCGCGCCCTGGCCGCCCAGTGCCTCCGGCAGGCACAGGCCGAGCAGTCCCTGGGCCGCCAGTCCCGGCCGCAGCGTGTCCCGGTACAGGGCGGCACCGTGATCTTCGGCGTCCACCGCCGACCTGATCACGGTGGCCGGGGCGGCGTGCCCGGCCCAGCCGCGCACCGACTCGGCCAGTGCCAGGTGCTCTTCCGTCAGGGCCAGCGTCATTGCCCACCTCACTCGCCGATACTCTCGCTCCGGCCTCACTGTAAAACGGCGCTGAGCTCAGCGGAACCACCCTGTCCAAATCTCGTTACCGGCTGGTAGGATTAGGTAAGTTACCGACCAGTAGGACTGCCGGACCGGAACGGGCCGGGCGGTCTCCGCGCGAGAGGCGGAGCGTAGTTGAGCCACTACAAGAGCAACCTGCGCGACATCGAGTTCAACCTGTTCGAGGTGCTGCGGCGGCAGGACGTGCTCGGCAGCCCCCCCTACGAGGAACTGGACACCGAGACGGTCCGCGAGGTGCTGGCCGAGGTGAACCGGCTGGCCGTCGGCCCGCTCGCGGACTCCTTCGCCGAGGCCGACCGCAACCCGCCGGTGTTCGACCACGCCACCGGCACGGTCACCATGCCCGACGCCTTCAGGCGCTCCTACCACGCCTTCACCGACGCCCAGTGGTGGCGGCTTGACGTGCCGCCCGGCCTCGGCGGCACCGGGGCACCCCGGTCGCTGCACTGGGCGGTCGCGGAGCTGGTACTGGGGGCCAACCCGGCCGTCTGGATGTACGCGAGCGGGCCGTCCATGGCCCAGGTGCTCTGGCTGCTCGGCACCCCGGAGCAGCAGCGCTTCGCCGAGATCGCGATCGACCGGGGCTGGACCTCCACCATGGTGCTCACCGAGCCCGACGCCGGTTCCGACGTGGGCGCCGGCCGGGCCAAGGCCATTCGCCAGCAGGACGGCACCTGGCACATCGAGGGCGTGAAGCGGTTCATCACCAGCGGTGAGCACGACATGGCCGAGAACATCTTCCACCTGGTCCTGGCCCGCCCGGAGGGACGCGGCCCGGGCACCAAGGGGCTGTCCATGTTCCTGGTGCCCAAGTTCCTGGTCGGCCCCGATGGCACGCTGGGCGAACGGAACGGCGTCGAGGTGACAGGCGTAGAGCACAAAATGGGCCTGCGCGCCTCGACCACCTGTGAGCTGACGTTCGGTGCCAGCCGGCCGGCGGTCGGGACGCTGGTCGGGAACGCTCACGACGGCATCAGGCAGATGTTCATGATCATCGAGGCCGCGCGGATGATGGTCGGCACCAAGGCGATCGCGACGCTGTCCACCGGGTACCTGAACGCGCTGGAGTACGCCAAGACCCGGGTGCAGGGCGCCGACCTGGCCACGATGGCGGACAAGGCCGCGCCGCGGGTGACCATCACCCACCACCCCGATGTGCGCCGGATGCTGATGATGCAAAAGGCTTACGCGGAGGGCATGCGGGCTTTGGTGCTTTACGCAGCGGCCCTCCAGGACACACTCCAGATCCAGACGGCCGGCGGCGGGGCGGACCAGGACACGGTGGCGCTCAACGACCTGCTGCTCCCGGTCGTGAAGGGGGTCGGCTCGGAGCGCGCCTACGAGATGCTCACCCTGTCGCTGCAGACGTTCGGCGGCTCCGGCTTCCTCCAGGACTACCCGATCGAGCAGTACATCAGGGATGCCAAGATCGACAGCCTGTACGAGGGCACCACCGCCATCCAGGGCCTGGACCTGTTCTTCCGCAAGATCCTCCGCAACGAGGGCAAAGCGCTGCGCACGCTTCTGGGACAGATCACCGCGTTCGCGGCCGGCGAGGAGGGCAACGGCAGGCTCAAGCCGGAGCGGACGGCCCTGGCCCGTGCGGCCGGGGACGTCGAGGGCCTGGTCAGCGCGCTGGCCGGGTACGCGGCGTCATCGCTGGAGCGGCCGGAGGAGATCTACCGGGCCGGGCTGAACACCACCCGCCTGCTGATGGCCCTGGGTGACCTGGTGATCGGCTGGCTCCTGGCCCGCCAGGCGGAGGTGGCTCTCACGGCCCTGGACGGCGAGCGCGCGGACCGCTTGACCGCCGCGGACCGGGCCTTCTACCAGGGCAAGCTGGCCACCGCGCGGTTCTTCGCGCAGACCGTGCTGCCGCGCCTGGCGGTGGAGCGGGAGATCGCCGAGGCCACCACCCTGGACCTGATGGAACTGCCGGAAGAGGCGTTCTGAGCGGCGTCAGATCTCGAACTGGATCGCCGCCCGGCTGGCCACGATCGGGCTTACGTAGCGCTCGACCATGGCCCGGTGCGCCGGGTGGTCGCGGTAGGCGACGTAGCCCGCCGCGTCGTCGAAGTCGGCCACGACCACGTAGTCGCTGTTCGCGGGGTTGATGCCCGCATCGGGGCCGTACTTGTAGGCGCGAATGACACCGATCGCCGGGGGCATCTTCGCCAGTTCGGCGTCGAGCGCCTGCTGCTGTTCCTGCGTCGCCTCCGGCGTCCAGGTGAACAGCACGACGTGCCTGATCATGCCTTCTCCTTCGGGGGGACCATGACCGCAGGGCCGTTCCGCCACTATGGCGGAACGGCCCGCACGAGCGTGCACCGGGCCGGCGTCAGCTCCAGGCGATCATGCGGATCGGGTCGGTGAGCATCGCGCCGATGTCGCGCAGCACCGCCGAGCCCAGGTCGCCGTCCACGATCCGGTGGTCGAAGGACAGCGCGAGCGTGGTCACCTGGCGCACCGCCAGTTCGCCCTCGTGGACCCAGGGCGCCTGCTTGACCTGGCCGAGCGCGAGGATCGCCGTCTCGCCTGGGGTCAGGATCGGCGTTCCGGTGTCCACGCCGAACACGCCCACGTTGGTGATCGTGATCGTGCCGCGGGCCAGGTCGGCGGGCGGGGTCTTCCCTTCCCGCGCCGTGGTGGCCAGTTCAGAAAGCGCGC
>DASXKD010000331.1:0-5805 GCA_036497045.1 Streptosporangiaceae bacterium
CTCAAGGCGCTGTCGATCATGAAGCAGCTCGCCGACTCCTCTGCCGCGGACCCCAGCCTCGGGGTGCAGATGGAGGACCAGAACCGGCTCGCGATGGAGGCCGGCAGCGCGGCGTTCGAGCTGAACTACCCCTACGTCTACCCGTCGATGAAGGCCGACCAGCCCAAGCTGTTCAAGGTCTTCAAGTGGGCGCCGTACCCGAGCGTCTTCCAGGGCAAGCCAGCCCGGGTCACCATCGGCGGCATCGACCTGGCGGTCAGCTCCTACTCACAGCATCCGCAGCTTGCCTTCCAGGCGGCGCTGTGCCTGCGCAACGCCCAGAACCAGCTGATCGCCGCGGTCAAGGGCGGGCTGCCGCCGACGCTGGCCAGCGTCTACAACAACCCGCAGATGCAGTCCGCGTACCCGTTCCGGCGTCTGATCCTCCAGCAGGTCAACAACGGCGCCGTCCGCCCCAAGACGCCGCTCTACCAGGTGGTGTCCGTGGCTATCTCGCACCAGGTCTCGCCACCGGGCTCGATCGTCCCGGTGCCCACCGAGGCGGGCCTGCGCACAGGCATCAACAACGCCCTGCAGGGCAAGGGGCTGACTCCATGAGTGCGGCGCGTTCGCGCAGAGAGGCGGACAGATGACCACCACCACTCCTCCGGTTACCGCCCAGGAGCCGCGCGCCGCCGGCCGGCGCCGCAAGCCACCGCTGTCCGAGGGCGCTCGTTCGGAACGGCGGCTGGGCTGGCTGCTGTGCGCGCCCGCGGTGATCGTGATGGTCGCGGTGACCGCGTACCCGATCGGCTACGCCATCTACCTGTCGTTCCAGCGGTACATCCTGTCCGCCCCCCAGCTGAACAAGTTCGTCGGGTTCAGCAACTACGCCGCCGTGCTCAGCTCACAGTTCTGGTGGCACGCGCTGATAGTCACGATCGTCATCACGGTGGTCTCCGTGGCGGTCGAGCTGGTGCTCGGCATGCTGCTGGCGCTTCTCATGTACCGGACGATCTTCGGGCGGGGCACGGTCCGCACCACGATGCTCATCCCGTACGGGATCGTCACGATCGTCGCCGCGTTCGGCTGGCAGTACGCCTGGACGCCGAGCACCGGCTACCTGTCGGCGCTGTTCCACAACAGCGCCCCGCTGACCAATACCAATGAGGCCATCGCGATCATCATCTCGGCCGAGATCTGGAAGACCACCCCGTTCATGGCGCTGCTGCTGATGGCCGGCCTCTCGCTGGTGCCTGAGGACCTGCTAAAGGCGGCGAAGGTGGACGGTGCGACCGCCTGGCAGCGGTTCTGGCGGATCATGGTGCCGCTGATGAAGCCGGCGATCCTGGTCGCGCTGCTGTTCAGGACGCTGGACGCGTTCCGGATATTCGACAACATCTTCATCCTCACCAACGGCGCGAACAACACGTCTTCGGTGTCGATGCTCAACTACGACAACCTGTTCACCGGCTTCAACTTCGGAATCGGGTCGGCCATGTCGATCCTGATCCTGATCTGCGTCGCGATCATCGCGACGGTCTTCATCAGGGGCTTCGGCACCGCCGCTCCCGGATCGAGCCTCCAATGAGGACGGCTCTTAGCACAGAAACGGAGGTGGGACGCTGATGGCAGCCACGACGGCACGGCAGCGGGTCGGCTGGGGGACCGCCAACACATTCGCGGTCCTGCTGGCGCTCATCCCGGTGCTCTGGATCGTGTCCCTGTCGTTCAAGACGCCGACCGCGATCACCGACCCCAGCTTCCTTCCCTCGCAGTGGACAACCTCGAACTACTCCGGCATCCTGAAAAGCTCCGAGTTCATCCGGCCGCTGATCAACTCGATCGGGATCGGGGTGATCGCCACTTTCATCGCCGTGGTGCTGGCCTCGATGGCGGCCTACGCGGTGGCCCGGCTGAGGTTCCCCGGCAAGAGCGTGCTGATCGGGGTGTCGCTGCTCATCGCCATGTTCCCGGCGATCGCGCTGGCGACCCCCTTGTTCAACATCGAGCGGATCCTCGGCCTGTTCGACACCTGGCCCGGCCTCATCATTCCTTACGTCGCCACCGGCCTGCCGCTGGGCATCTACACGCTGTCGGCGTTCTTCCGCGAGATCCCCTGGGAGCTGGAGAAGGCCGCCAAGGTGGACGGCGCCACGCCGTTCCAGGCGTTCGTGCGGGTCATCGCCCCGCTCGCCGCGCCCGGCATGGTCACGACCGCGATCTTGGTGTTCCTCTTCTGCTGGAACGAGTTCCTGCTCGCGATCACGCTGACCTCGACGCTCCGGGCGCGCACCGCGCCGGCCGCGATGGCGTTCTTCACTGGGAACTCAGCGTTCGCGGTGCCCACCGGGACGATCACCGCGGCAGCGGTGGTCATCACCATCCCGATCATCATCTTCGTGCTGTTCTTCCAGCGCCGGATCGTCGCAGGGCTGACGTCGGGCGCGGTCAAAGGCTAGGCCGGACAGGAGAATCAAGTGGCTGAGATCATTCTTGATCACATCACCAAGCGCTTCCCCGACGGGGCGCTCGCGGTGGACGACTTCAACCTCGATATCGCGGACGGGGAGTTCGTCATCCTGGTCGGCCCGTCCGGCTGCGGGAAATCGACGACGCTCAACATGATCGCCGGCCTGGAGGACATCTCCTCGGGCGAGTTGCGCATCGCCGGCCAGGTGGTGAACCAAAAGTCGCCTAAGGACCGCGACATCGCGATGGTGTTCCAGAGCTACGCGCTGTACCCGCACATGACCGTGCGGCAGAACATGGGCTTCGCGCTCAAGCTGGCCAAGACCCCCCAGGCCACCATCAACGAGAAGGTCGAGGAGGCGGCCCGGATCCTGGACCTCACCCAGCACCTGGACCGCAAGCCGGCCAACCTGTCCGGTGGCCAGCGGCAGCGGGTCGCGATGGGCCGGGCCATCGTCCGCAACCCGGCGGTGTTCCTGATGGACGAGCCGCTATCCAACCTGGACGCCAAGCTGCGGGTGCAGATGCGCACCGAGGTGTCGCGGATCCAGCGGCGCCTGGGCACCACGACCGTGTATGTCACCCACGACCAGACCGAGGCGATGACCCTCGGCGACCGGGTCGCCGTCATGCGGACCGGCTTGCTACAGCAGGTGGGCTCGCCGAAGGAGCTTTACGACACGCCCGTCAACCTGTTCGTGGCCGGGTTCATCGGGTCGCCCGCCATGAACTTCATGTCCGGCACCCTCGAGGCCGGCGTGCTGCGCACCACGCTCGGGGACTTCCGGCTTGGTGACCGGATGAGGCGCGAAGTGGAGTCGGCCGGCGCGGGCCGTGAGGTCATCGTGGGCCTGCGGCCGGAGAACTTCGAGGACGCGTCGCTTGTCCAGCGGGACAACCGCCAGCACGGGATCACGTTCAACACCGGCATCGACGTCCTCGAGTCCATGGGCTCCGACGTGTACGTCTACTTCACCAGAGACATCGAGCAAGGCGTGAACGCCGCCGAACTGGAGGAACTCGCCAGGGACTCCGGGCGGGCCGACACCGGTGCCAGCGGCGACACCCTGGTCGCCAGGCTGGACGCGGCGACCGCCATCCGCGAGGGCCAGGACGCCGAGCTCTGGGTAGATGCCCGGGCCTTGCACATCTTCGACCCGTCCAGCGGCCGCAACCTGTCGCTGGGGGCCATTGACCGCGGGAGCGGGAGCACGGTGCAGGGGGGTTCGGCAGCGGCCAGCGCGGCGCCCCCCAGCCCCGCACCGGCCGGTGGGCAGGCACCCCCGAGCCCGGCCCCGGCCGAGCCGGCTCAGGCTGACCCCGGTCCGGCTCAGGCAGCAGGCTCCGCTCCGGCCGCCCCCGGCGACCCGGCTACGGGCGGCGACGTCACCTGATCTCGCGGCGCAGCCGCTCGATCACCTCGTCGCTCCACTCGTGGGTGCGCATCAGCCGGTACCGCTCCCTGGCCACCCGCTGGTAGGCCTCGGCCTCGGTGCCGGAGCCGATCAGGTCGGCCGCGCGCAGCATGCGCACGACCGGGAGGAACTCCTCGGCGTACCACAGCCGGGCGATCTCCGCCCGGCCGAGGAAGCGCTGGGCGTGCTGGAGGTACCGGAACCCCCAGGCCTCGACCGCCTCGCCCAGCTCGGCAAAGGCCCACGGGTCGGCGAAACAGATCCGCGCGTACGCCTGCTCGGGCAGCGGCACCCGGGACCGGAACATCCGCTCGTAGTCCTTCATCAGCAGGTCCCCGCGGCTGCGGATGCCGTCCGCGGGGACCGTGGTCCGGACCTCGGTCACGTAGGCGTCGATGGTCTGCTGCCCGGTGGCTATGGCGATGGACACCCGGTGGTGCCCGTCCTTGACGAAATGCAGGTCGCCGATCCGGTAGACCTCGATGGGCGGGATGGCCTCGCCGCGGCGCTGGGCCAGCGCGAGCCGCTCCCAGCGCTCCCGCACCCGGCTCGAGGTAGGCCGGAAGTGCCGGTCGAAGTCGCGCCGCGAGTCCACCGTGCCCACGATCGTGTCGAGCCTGATGGTCCGCAGGCCGACATACCGCTCGCCCTGGAGGCCGAGCGCGGCGACCACCTGGTCGAAGGGCAGGATCAGGTTGACGTCGTCGGGCTCCCCGCGCAGCCGGTGGGCCAGCCGGGAGAGCACCTGGCGCCGCCGGGCCCGCAGGAAGTCATCGGCCACGTCGGCGCGGGGGAATCCGGTCTCAGCGGGCATGGGAGTGGCCGCTCGGGGACTGCCGGACGCCGTCGCCCGGCTCGATTTCGAGCAGATGGCGCCCCACCACGTTGCGCACCACGGTCCGGCCGAGCTGGTGCCCGGCGGGCGGGGTGCCGTACGGGTGGATGTGCCCATGCAGCAGTACCGCAGGCTCAAGCCGGGCGGTGAGCCGGTGCAGCGCGCGGAATCCCTGATGCGGCGGGTCCCTGCCGTCGCCGACGCCCGCCGGTGGCGCGTGGGTGAGCAGCACGTCCACGCCGCGGCCGCCCCGGACCCGTCGCCACCAGGCACGGCGGGCCAGCGCATGGGCCCGGCGGGCCTGCTGCCACTCGGTGTACTGGTTGGGGCCGGCCGAATACCGAAGGCAGCCGCCCAGCCCGGCCAGCCGCAACCCGGCCGCGTCGACGACCCGCTGCTCGGCGCTGATCGCCCCGTCCGGCCAGGGCGGCCTGGCCGGCAGCCCGGCTCGCAGCGGCAGGCCGGCCCGGGAGATCCGGTATCCGGAGATATCGGGGTCGTGGTTGCCGGGTACGAACACCAGCGGTACGTCGAACCGGTTCATCAGCTGGCCCAGGTATTCGAATGGGAGGTCGCCGCAGGCGACGATGAGCTGGGGCCGGCGTATCGCATGCCAATCCGCCAGCAGCACGTCGTCCACTTCATCGGAGACGGCGAGGACGAGGACCATATGCCGATCGTACGTCGTGGCCGGCCGGCCGCCCGCGGCTGCCGGGACCCGCCCGGTGCTGACCGACCGCATTCTCGACATCGGCAGGCCGGCCGCACTAGCGTCCAAAATGCGAACATTGCGGAGCACGCCCGGGAGGCGCGGTGGATGGAGAGGTCACGCACCTGGTGGGGCTGCTGCTTGGGACCGAGGAGGACTGGCCCCGCGCGTTCGAGCACCTGGTCGCCGGCCTCGGCGCGGTGCCCGACGGAACCGGTCGGCGGCACGTCTTCGCCACCGAGCGGCTGACCATCGAGCCGTTCTCGCTCCGGTCCAAGCCGCGGACCGACCTGGTGATCGACCGGCTCGCCTACTGGTACTACCACCCGCGCGAGTGGCTCAAGAAGGTCGCGCTCATGGACGACGTGTACCTGCTCAACTCGCCGTTCACGTTC
>DASXKD010000332.1:0-11693 GCA_036497045.1 Streptosporangiaceae bacterium
GCCGTCCCGGGCCGGAACAGCTTTAACCCGCGGGTTCATGCCGCGGCCGGTACCACACCGACCGGCAGCCGGGCGCCTGGCACGCGACCGTCAGGTGCCCCCAGCACGCCCGGTCCGGGTGCGCGGCACGCGCCGGGGCGCAGTGGCAACGCTCCCACGACACGAGGATCAGGCCAGGTCCCCACTCATGCCCGTTCTGGCACCGCTCCGGGTAGAACCACCATGCCGGACGCTGGACTCCCATGCCGCGATTAGAACACGTGTGCGAGAGTGAGAGCCCCCCACCGGACCGGGAAGAACGGCGGAGGGCCCTGCTGTCCCCGGCGCCCGCTGGTAACCAGAACCCGGGACGGGCGGGGACGACTCAAGCGGGCAGCCCCTACTGCGGCAGCGCGCCGGGCGGCAGGCCGGCACCCGCCGGGACCGGCTCATCCCCGCTCCACGGGTGCAGGTCGCTGACTTCGGACGGGGACAGCGTTCGCCGGGACCGGCGGGAGGTCCATGAGGGCGCCATAGTCAGCACCTGGCGGGAGAATATCCGCGTGATAGCCGTTCCGGCGGTCCATCTCGGCGGCCATCCCCGCCGACTGCGCGGCCCGGCAGTCCGCCTCGATGGTCTCCAGGTCGGCCAGCCGCTCGCCCGTCAGGTCCCGCACGCCGCTCTCCAGCACGGGTGACGGCCCGGACAGCGGCCCCGGCATCACCGCCGTAGGCAGCGCCGTCGCCGGTATCACGCTGGACTGCAGCACCGGGTGACTCTCGCTGTTGCCTGTTGCGATGTCCACGTTCTACCTCCTTCCTGTTCAGCAGGCGCCCGAGCAGCGTCCGCCTGCGCCGCTGTGCCCGCACATAGGCGATGGGGTCACGGGCGCGCCTCCGCCTCGTCCTGCGCGTCCATGGCCGCGCTGGCGCGGCGGAGAACCTGCTCCACGGTCTTCGGGCCCTCCCGGATCGACCGGGCCCATCCGGCATCGACCGGGGATGCCTGCATCGCCGCGTCGACGGGCAGCCGGTAGGCGTCCATCAGCAGTACTTCGCCTGGTCGTCGGTGCCGAGATCCACGGCTGGCGATCCGGCGCCGTGGGTCCTGTCTTGCACCTCGGGCGACGGCTGGCCCTCGTGGGCGGCGGCCATCACCTCATCCTGGTGAGTCGGCAGCGAACCGGCGAGATCCGCCCACGCCTGATCGGTGCTCACGGCCGCCAGCCCTGCGCGATCCAGCCCGAGAGCCGCCCCCAGGACACCCCCGGCGGCGCCGCGTGCCCCCGCCTGACCTCCCGCTGCGCCAGCTCGGCCGTCTCCCGGCTGTAACCCTTGGCGACAAGAGCGTCTGCCGAGGTGCCTGACCGGGGCGCGTCAGGTTCGCCGACTATGCGGCGGCGTGGCTGGCGAACCAGGTGCACTTGCGGGATGCGACCAGGCGCCAGTACGAGCAAGCACTGCGGCTGCACATTCTGCCTATCCTCGGCGACCGCCCGCTGGCCACGATCCGGCGCAGCGATGTGCAGTCACTGGTGAACGCGTGGGCGGCCGAGGGGGCATCGGCGAACTCGGTCGCAAACTCTTACTTCAAGGCGCTGCGGCTCGTCTTCAAGAATGCGGTGCTGGACGGGCTCGTCGCCAAGAGCCCGTGCGTGGCTATCAGGCGCCCGCAGATCGTGGCGAAGCAGATCGTCCCGCTCACCGTAGAGCAGATACTGGCGATCGCCGGAGAGATCGAGCCGCGCTGCAAGGCCGGCGTGCTGCTCGGCGCTGGCTGCGGGCTGCGCGTCGGCGAGATCACTGGGCTGCTTGAGCCCGGCATCCGCTGGATGACGCGGCAAGTTGCGGTCACCCAGCAGATGCTCCGCAGCGGGCAGCTCGGGCCGACCAAGACGCGAAGCTCGGAACGGCTCGTGCCGGCGCCGGATTTCGTCCTGGAGGCGCTGTCCGCCCATATCGCCACGTACGGCCTCGGCCGGGGCCAGATCGTGTTCACCGCGCCCAACTCGGCCGCTGTGCGCGCCAGCCTTGGGCGCCTTGCCAGCGTCAGCAGGAACCATCCCGGTGCCGACGCATCCGTGCAGAAGCAGGCTCTCCGCGAGGCGATGTCGAGCCGCAGCGATAAGCCTCTTGGTGAGCACGCATTCCGCACTAACTTCGCCAAGGCGGTACGCGCCGTCAACGCGAAGGCAGCGGAGCGCGACCGCGACCGCAAAGCCGGGCGAACCACGCTGCCGCCGCTGCCGTCAGTCCCGGGGGACACCAGCCCGCACGACTTGCGCCACGCCTATGCCTCGATGCTGATCGAGGGCGGCGAGTCGGTGGTGGTGGTCGCCCGGCGCCTCGGTCACGCGAACCCGTCGATGACGCTGGACGTGTACAGTCACCTGTTCGCCGATTCCGAGGAGCGCACGAGGTCCGTGGTTGACGCGGCGTGGAACGCCAAGATCAACCATGTTGCGGACTCAGTGCGGACTAGCGACGCCGCCCAGGTCTCTGACCTGCGGCGATAGGCTGTCAGCCCATGCCCTCCCAGTATTCGGAGCGTACCGCCATCCGCGAGTTCCGCCGCCGTACTACAACGCCAGGACATAGGGCTTGCCGGTCGCCCGGAAGTGTCCCACGTTGATGCACTCGGTCCGGCCCACCCGCACCCGGCCGGCGAGTGGCTGGTGGACATGCCCGAACAGCAGGTAGCGGGGTTGGGATCGCTTGATCTCGGCCAGCAGGGCGGTGCTACCGCGCTCCAGCCGCCGCGCGACCGTGTCGTAGAGGAGTTCCGGCACCGCGGGCGGGATGTGCGTGCACAGGATGTCGGCGCCGCTGACCGCCGCCACCTTCGCCGCGTAAGCATCGTCGTCAAGCTCGTTGGGCGTCCGGTACAGCGAGCGCAGCCCGCCGCCCACGAAGCCGAACGTCCAACCGCCGAGTTCCACCTGTTCGCCGTCGAGGACGTGATGGCCCGGCCGCAGATGCTCGGCCCACATCTGTGGCAGGTCCACGTTCCCGTAGGTCAGGTAGGCAGGCTCGGGAAGGGCGGCGAACATGTCCGCGTACTGCCTCGCGGCGGCGGCCCGCACCTGTGCCGCCGCGTCGCCGCCGAGGCGCTGCCACAGGCCTATCGACATCTCCCTGGCTTCACCGAACCGCTTCGCGGTGCGCAGGGCGATGAACTGCCTGGCCGCGTCCGCGCCGAACAGGTCCGCGAAGATCCCCTGACCCTGGTCGGCGTAGTCCACGAACAGGAGCAAGTCACCCAGGCAGAACAGGGCATCCGCACCGGCTGCGGCCGTGCGAAGGGCGCCAGCCCGGCCGTGTACATCGCTGATCACATGCACCCGCATGACCACAGGCTAGAAGCAACCGGCCAAGGCCCCGTGACGAAGGAACGAGGCCGCAGGCCATCGGGGGTTCCGGGGGTCGCCCCCCGGGCTAGCACTGGGCCGGGCGACCCGCCCGGAATAGTCTGGCGGGATGCGAGAGTACAGCACCCCTGCATCCGTGGACATACCGTCGTCGGCCGGCCTGACCGATGCCGTGTTCGAGCGGGCCGCGAGCGATCCGGGCCGCGTGGTCATGCGGCGCAAGAGCCCCGCGGGAAACGCCGGCTGGCAGGACGTCACCGCCCGGCAGTTCGCCGATGACGTGACGGCGCTGGCCAAGGGGCTTATGGCCACGGGAATCGCCACGGGAGACCGGGTCGCGCTGATGTCGCGGACCCGGTACGAGTGGACGGTCATCGACTACGCCATCTGGGCCGCGGGTGCGACCACGGTGCCGATCTACGAGACGTCATCGGCGGAGCAGGTCGAATGGATCCTGACCGACTCCGGTGCCCACGCACTGATCGTGGAGACCCCTGTCCACCTGCAGACCGCCGCCGAGACGCTGGCCGCGGCGCCCGGGGTGGGACGGGTATGGATGATCGAGGACGGCGCCGTAGGGGACGGTGCCGCAGGGAACGGTGCCGGCCTGGCCGTGCCCGGCCACCCGGTGCCGGTCGAGCCGCTGAGCGCCCTGGCCGCGGCGGGCGCGGACGTGACCGGCGAGCAGGTGGACCAGCGCCGCACGTCGCGCCACCTGGCGGACCTGGCGACGATCATCTATACCTCCGGCACCACCGGCCGGCCGAAAGGATGCGAGCTCAGCCACGGGAACCTGCTCGCGGACGTGCGGAACGTCATGCACGGCTGGCTCCCGACCATCTTCGAGACACCCGGCGCGGCCACGCTGCTGTTCCTGCCGCTGGCGCATTCGTTCGCGCGGATCATCCAGGTGGGCTGCCTGGAATCGGGGGTCGTGCTCGGGCACACCCCCAGCGTGGCCAGGCTGCTTCCCGACCTGGCCTCGTTCCAGCCCACGTTCATCCTCGCCGTGCCGCGGGTATTCGAGAAGGTCTACAACGGCGCGGAACAGCAGGCGTCCGGCAGCCCGGTGCGGAGCCGCATATTCCAAGCCGCGGCGCAGACCGCGATCGCGTGGAGCCAGGCATCCGGCACCGGCACGGCGGCGCCGGGCGGGGGGCCGGGGATGCCACTGCGGCTGCGGCACGCGCTGTTCGACCGGCTGGTCTACGCCAAGCTGCGGGCCGCGGTGGGCGGCCGGGTCCGTTACGCCGTGTCCGGCGGCGCCCCGCTCGGGGAACGGCTCGGTCATTTCTTCCGCGGTGCCGGGATCACCGTCCTTGAGGGGTACGGGCTGACCGAGAGCAGCGCCGCGGCGACGGTGAACCGCCCGGAGCGCATCAAGATCGGTACGGTTGGGCAGCCACTGCCGGGGGTCAGCGTACGGATCGCCGACGACGGCGAGATCTTCCTGGGCGGCCCGACCATCTTCGGCGGGTACTGGCAAAACGACGCGGCGACCGCCGAGGTGCTGGCCGATGGCTGGCTGCGCACCGGAGACATGGGCGAACTCGACGACGACGGGTACCTGCGGGTGACCGGCCGGAAGAAGGAACTGATCGTGACCGCGGGTGGCAAGAACGTGGCGCCCGCGGTGCTGGAGGACCGGATCCGCGCGCACCCACTGGTGAGCCAGTGCCTGGTGGTGGGTGATGGCCGGCCTTACATAGCGTGCCTGATCACCCTGGACGAGGAGTCGGTGGATATCTGGAAGGCGCGGTTCCCGCACCTGAAGGACACGGCCATAGCGGATCTGACCGAGGCGCCGGAGTTGCACGCCGAACTGCAGGCCGCGGTGGACGAGGCGAACAAGGCCGTGTCCAGGGCCGAGGGGGTCCGGCGGTTCCGCGTTCTGCCTGGCGACTTCACCGAGCAGAACGGCTACCTGACCCCTTCGCTCAAGGTGCGCCGGAACGTGATCGTGAAGGACTTCGCGGCCGACATCGAGGCGCTGTACTCCTGACCCGCGCCGCGGCCGGCAGGCTCACTCCCCGGCCAGGATCTCGGCGAAGCGCCGGGCGATGATCTCCCAGCGCCATTCCTGGTGTACCCAGGCCAGGCCCTTGTCGCCCATGGCCTTGGCCGCACAGGGATCGGTGAGCAGGCGCTTCAGCCGGTCCGCCAGGTCCGCTACGCTCACGCCCGGCACGACATAGCCGGTCTCCCCGTCGCGGATCGCGTCGGCCGAGTTACCCGAGTCACCCCCCACCACCGGCAGCCCGGCCGCGGCGGCTTCCAGGAAGACCATGCCGAGGCCTTCCACGTCGAGCCCGCGGCGCCGGGTCCGGCAGGGCATCGCGAACACGTCGCCAGCGTCGAAGTAGCCGGGCAACTCGGCACGGGACGGCGCGCCGGTGAACACGACCGAGCCATCCACCCCGAGGTGACGTGCCATTCGCTCCAGCCGGCTGCGATACGGGCCATCCCCGACCAGAAGCAGGGTGGCGTCCGGCGTGGTGGCCAGCACCAGCGGCCAGGCGTGGATAAGGGTGTCCTGCCCCTTGCGGGGGACCATGCGCGAGACGCAGACCACCACCGGCCGGCTGCCGAGGCCGAGCCGCTCCCTGACCGCCTGCCCGCCTGCCCCCGGGTAGAACTCGCTGGTGTCCACGCCGGGGGTGAGCCGGGTCATCAGGGCAGCCGCCGCCGGGGACAGGGCGCGCGCCAGCCGCACCCGCGTGTACTCGCCCAGGTAGGTGACCGTGTCCACGGAATCACCGATCCGCCGCAGGATGGCGCGGGCGACGGGGAGCGCAGCCCAGCCGGCCTCATGTCCGTGGGTCAGGGCTATCAGGCGCTTGACGCCCGCCTTACGCAGGCCCGGCGCGAGCAGGCCGAGCGGCGCCGCGGCGCCGAAGAGCACCGTGTCGCAGCCCTCGGCCTCGACGATCCGCTCGGCGCGGCGCGCCACCGAGGGCACGGGGAGCATCAGCGACGTGGGATGCCGCACCACGGGGAAGGGCAGTCCCGCGTCAAACTGCGCTGCGCCCTCCCAGGCGGGCGCGTACACGGTCACGCTTTCCGGCGGCAGCCGCATCGCCAGAGCGTGCACGAAGAACTGGATCCCGCCCGGCCTGGGCGGGAAGTCATTCGTCAGGACGAGGACTTTCGGCATAACAGCGCTCCCGGGCCGCGGCGCCGGCAAACCGCGGCGCGCCACCGGCACGCACCGGCAGCGATGGCAAAGATCTTAAAGTACCTGGCAGTCCGTGCACCCTCAGCCTCGTCAGCTCGACCTCAGGAGTTTGCGGATTTGCCCCCCACCGATCAGCGGTTGTCCACAGCCGGGCGCCGCGGCCCGCCCTCCACCGGGAGCCCAGGATTGCCCCGGGGCTAAACGCCGGGCCAGGGCGAAGCCGCCCGTGCAGGCTGAGCAGCCTGCACGGCATACCTCCCAGGCCGGCGAGCCACAGCTCGCGGCACAGATCACAGGAGCGGCGGCCAGCCTCCGCCACCGGGGGTTCCGGGGGCCGCCACCGGGCTAACACTGCAGGCCAATGGCGAGCATGTTGCGCCGCGCCGCCCCGCAATCAGGGCCGGACGGCGGCGTCGAGGTTCGCGCTGTACCACGACGATTGAAGGCTCACCTTTTCCACGTTCATGCCTGGTGTTGGCGCATCTATGAGCATCCCGCCGCCCACGTAGATCCCGACGTGGCTGTCTCCGGCGAACTCCAGGATGTCGCCCGGCTGCAGCGCGGACAGGGAGACGGCCGGCAGTGTGGCCTGACCGTAACTGGTGCGCGGGACAGACACCCCGGCCGAGGCCCAAGCCGCCATGGTCAGCCCGGAGCAGTCGAACCCGGAGCCACAGGGCCCGGTGCCACCGAAGACATACGGGCAGCCGAGCTGGTTGTAGGCGAACGCCACCGCCTGCTGGGCCTGGGTGCTCGTGGGCCCGGAGTAACCGCCCCGGCCGGTGCTGGTCCCGCCGCCGCCGAGCTGCTGCTGCTGTTGCTGCGGGGTCAGGCTGGCCAGCAGGGCCTGCTGCTGGGAGATGGTCTTCTGCAAGGCCGCACGCTGTGAACCGAGCTGCTTCGTGAGCGAGGCCACCGCCTTCTCGGTGCGCTTGGCCATCTGTTTCGCACCGGCAAGCTGCTCCTCGGTCGTGATGACCTGCTGGAGCTGCTGGTACTGGTCGGTCGACAGGTGCGTGAGGTAGGCCGACTGGCTGAGCAGCGTCTGCGGGTTCCCCGAGGTCAGCAGCGCCGCCACCGAACTCATGGCGCCGTTCTCGTAGACGTTCGACGCGATCTGGGCGATCTGGGCCTGCATGCTCCTGGCCGTGGCCGCGTCCTTGTTGACCTCGGTGTTCACCACGCCAAGCCGCTGGTGCGCCGAAGCAAGGTTCTGCTTGGCCTGGTCGTACCGCTGGATGAGCCAGTTTTCCTTGTCGGTCAGCTTCTTGAGCTTGGCCTGCACCTGGCTGATGGTCGGCTGAGGCTGCGCCCCGGCAGATCCCGCCATGGTGAAGAGCCCTACGGCGGCAACTGCGGCGACTGCGACGGTAGCGCAGCGCCGGGCATAGGAGAGTTTGGCGACCGGATGCGTATCCACGTAGTGACGCGCTCCCTTTCCACCCCCGCCGACCAGGTGATCCGACGGGTCCGGGCCGACACGAGCACCCTACGACCTGTGCCGCGACCGGCCTTGGCGACACTCCGGTGAAGTGGTCCCGGAGCGGGGGCGCGCCCGGAACTTTCCACCTGGTCACCAGCTCCCCAAACGGTCCCACAGGGCCAGTGCCTGGTTACGGCGGTACCGATCACCGTCGCCGTCGTGACGACTGTGGAGTGATCAGCCGGGGCTGACACTAGTGAAAGACGAGCCCTGGATTCAACCGCTTCGCGCACTCTGCCGCAACTTCATCTGGCAGGCCTCCCGGCCTGGAACCGCTGCCCAGGTGGCGCAATCGGCGGTTCCGAGGTCTCCCCGGGCTAATGGGCCAAGGTGCCGTGACGAAGGAACGGGGCCGCAGGCCACCGGCGGATCCGGGTTCGCCCCCCGGGCTAACGGGCCAAGGTGCCGTGACGAAGGAACGGGGCCGCAGGCCATCGGGGGGTCCGGGGGGGCGCCCCCCCGGGCTAACACTGCGGCGGGCTGCGGCGAACCGTGCAGCAGCGGAGCAGGGTTCACCCAGGCCTGCCGCGCAGGCTCGGTCAACGTCAGGATGCCTTGGGCAGGTCCGCGCGCAGCCGCAGCGGAGGGATCATCCGGGCGTCCGCGAGGACCTTCAGCGCCCGGCGTTCCGCCTCGCCAAGCCCGCCGTCGGGCTCCGGCGTGGCCAGCAGCACCGTGACCACACAGTCCGAGCACGCAATGTCGCGCATGACGCACCGGTCACACTCGATCAGCATGTTCCCTCCTGGGATCTTGCGGGCTCCCAGCCCCGCGAAGCACTACGGTAGGCGGCAATGCCGACAGTTTCGCCGTGGCAGCCGCGCCGCCGCCCTCAGGGCACCACGGCAAGGTCAAGTGGCGAGCCTGCCGCCGGAATGTCGGTGGCCCGTTCTACGGTTGCCTCGTGCTCACCAGGGACACGTCTGCGGAATCGCTTATGAAACAGCTCTGGCGCAATCGCCGCCCGCCGGCCGCCCCATCCCCCTTCGACCAGATCGACTTCGCCATCGTCGACCTGGAGACGACCGGCTGGGCTCCCGAAGAGGCGACGATCACCGAGATCGGGGCGGTCCTGGTCTGCGGCGGACGGGTGCGCGCGCAGTTTTCCTCTCTCGTCGACCCGGGCGGCGCGATTCCCGAGCAGGTAGCGGTGCTCACCGGTATCAGTGACGCCATGGTGGCTTCGGCCCCGCCCCTGGCCACCGTGCTCCCCGGTTTCCTCTCGTTCGCGCAGGGATGCGTGCTCGCGGCCCACAACGCGCCGTTCGACGTCGCCTTCCTCACCGCCGCGTGCAAGGCCTGCGGCCTGCCATGGCCGGAGTTCCAGGTGCTGGATACCGTGGAACTGGCCCACCGCGTGCTGGGTGAGGAGGAAGTGGCCGACTGCAAGCTGACGACGCTCGCCGCCCACTTCAACACGCGCATCAAGCCGCGGCACCGGGCGCTGCCGGACGCGCTGGCCACCGCGGACGTGCTCACCGCGCTGCTGCGCCGGCTCGCCGCCACCGGTGTGCGCACACTCGCCGAGGCGGGGTGTGTATAAACAGGGAGGGCGGCGTTACGCCGTCCTCGGAGAGTCGGCCGCCATCGGGGGTCCCTCCCCGAGGCCAGCAGGGCCAGGGCCCCGTGACGAAGGAACGGGGCCTTGAGCCACCGGGGGTCCGGGGGTCGCTCCCCCGGGCTAACAGGGCCAAGGCCGTGACGAAGGAACCGGGGCCTTGAGCCACCGGGGGTTCCGGGGGGTCGCTCCCCGGGCTAACAGGGAGGCAGATGTGGTCACGGCGATCGTGCTGATACGGGCGGACGTGGCGCGCATACCGGAAACGGGAGCGGCCATCGCCCAGATTCCTCAGGTCACCGAGGTGTACTCGGTGACCGGCGACTTCGACCTGGTGGCCCTGGTGCGCGTCCGGGCGCACGAGGAACTGGCGGACGTCATTCCCGACACGCTCAACCGGGTCCCTGGCGTGACGCACACGGAGACGCACATCGCGTTCCGCACCTACTCCAGGCACGACCTCGAGGCCGCGTTCGCTCTCGGCTACCCCGAGGCGGGCGACTAACGGGTCCTCGGCCGGGTCCTCGGCCTTATCTGAGCCCTGGCTCAGGAATTCTCCGCGGCGAGGCGCTGGCTCGCCGCGACCCACCGGTCCAGCAGGGACTGCGCGGCTCCGGAGTCCAGCGCCGCCGCCGCCCGAGCGCAGCCACCCACGAGCACCCCGGCCAGGTCCTCGGCACGGGGCACCCCCGCGGCCGCGGCCAGCGCCGCACCCGCGTTCAGCACCACCGTGTCCCTGACCGGCCCTGGCTCGCCCGACATCACCGCCCGGGCCACGGCCGCGTTACCCGCCGCGTCCCCGCCGCGCAGGTCCCCCCGCCTGGACCGGGGCAGCCCGAGGTCGGCGGGGTCGAGCACGGTCTGGCTGACCGTGCCGTCGTGCACGACCCAGACCGTCGAGGTGTCCGCCGTGGTGAGCTCATCCAGGCCGTCGTCGCCGTGAAAGACCAGCGCCGAGCAGCCCCGGGCGGCCAGGACCCCTGCGAGGACAGCCCCCATCCGCGGATCGGACACCCCCACCGCCTGGGCGCCGGGCCTGGCGGGGTTCGCCACCGGTCCGAGGAAGTTGAAGACGGTGGGCACCCCGAGTTCCCGCCGGGGTACGGCGGTGTGCCGCAGCGCCGGGTGATACAGCGGGGCGAACAGGAACGCGATGCCGACCTCCTGCACCAGGCGCGCGGTCGCCTCCGGTGCCAGGTTGATCACCACGCCCAGCGCCTCGAGCACGTCGGCCGCACCACACGCGGATGACGCCGCCCGGTTGCCGTGCTTGGCTACCCGGACGCCGGCCGAAGCGGCGACGATAGCGCCCATCGTGGAGATGTTCACGGTGCGCGCACCGTCTCCCCCGGTGCCCACCAGGTCGACCAGCGGCCCGGGAATGCTGAGTGGAGTGGCGCGCGCCAGCATCACGTCGGCCAGCCCGCTGAGTTCGGCGACGGTCTCGCCCTTCATCCGCAGTGCCACGCCGAAGCCGGCGATCTGCGTCGGCGTCGCCGCGCCCTCCATGATCTCGTTCATCGCCCACGCGGTCTCATCACCGGTGAGCGTCTCCCCTTTGACGAGCGCGCCGATCAGCGCGGGCCAGGTGGTGCGGGAATCCATGGCGCCCCCTCACAGGCGGGGTGAGACGTTGGGAACCGATCAGGCCTGGGCGGCCGCGTGCCCGGCCCGCTCGCGCATCAGGCCGGCCAGCGCAGCGGCCAGGGCCCGCGGCTCGATGGGATGGCTGACCACCGCTTCCGCGCCCGACCAGGTGGCGAGCCAGCCGTCGTCCGGCCTGCCGACGATCAGGAGCACCGGCGGGCAGTCGTGAATCTCGTCCTTGGCCTGCCGGCACACACCCATGCCGCCGGCCGGCTGGGCCTCGCCGTCCAGCACCATCACCTCGACCTGCCCGGCGTCAAGCAGCCGGAACAGGGCAGGTTCGGTGGCAACCTCAATGATCTCGGCTTCCGGGACATCTGGTGCCGGGCGGCGTCCGATGGCAAGGCGGACCCTGGCCCGGATGTCCGCATCATGGCTGTAAACGACGACCTTCATGGACTGGATGCTACCGACACGGGGGGTCGGGCGGCGCTCGCCTACGTGGTGTCGTAATAATGGCCTTCGTGGCCACAGCATCCGCGA
>DASXKD010000333.1:0-2290 GCA_036497045.1 Streptosporangiaceae bacterium
CTCGCCGCCGATCCTGCCCTGCTGCCGACCGCCATGGAGGAGTTCCTTCGTGCCTACGCGCCGGTCACCATGGCGCGGCTGGTCAAGGAGGACATGCAGTGGCACGGCGTGGATATGAAGGCCGACGACTGGATCCTGCTGTCCTTCCCCGCGGCCAACCGCGACCCGGCACAGTTCGACCGGGCCGGTGAGGTCGTGATCGACCGCGCGGTCAACCGGCACGCCGCGTTCGGCCTGGGCATTCACCGATGCGTGGGCTCGCACCTGGCCCGGATGGAACTCCGGGTCGCCCTCGAGGTCTGGCTGGAGCGGATCGCTGAGTTCACCCTCGCCGACCCGGCGGCGGTGACCTGGTCGGCGGGCCAGATCCGGGGCCCGCGCTCGCTTCCGCTCCGCATCCGCTGACCGGGAACCGCCTGCACCCACGAGGCCGCGCGATCGGCGGCCCGTGGATAGTCCCGCGGTCGGCCGGGGGCCAGCAGCGGCGATCGGCCCCGGGGGCCTGCGCCGCCGGTGCCGATCGCCCTGCCGGTGATCAGATCATCAGGACTTGGATGCGCTCCACTGGCCGCCGCCGGCGGCTCCGCTGGGGCCCTTGATCTGCCAGGTGCCGGACATGGAACTGCCGGACACCGAGCCCGAATAGGTGATGGCCTCCGACCCGACGGTGCCGAATTTGATCGTGCCGCCCTGGACTGTCCCGTGGATGGGCACGGTGCCGCGCCCGAGGGCCGAGAGGGTGATCGTGCCGCCCAGCCTGGACCCGGACTGGTGCCATCTGAGGATGAAGTGGCCCTGGTAGGCGCCGCTGTACTGGCCCCGCCACTTCCCCGAGAGCCCGCTGTTCGCGGCGGGCTGCGCTGATGCGCTGGCCGCGGGGGCAGCGGCTGCCTTGGCCGACCGGGTGGCGGTCACCTGTGCGGTGCTGCTGCTGGAGCTTGAGCACGCCGCCAGCGTCATCGCCAGGGCGGCCGTGGCTGTCATACCGATCACAAGCCGCCGCGGGCGCCTGCCCGCGTTGCTGTGGAGTTGCATCGTCATTCCTTCCGTTCCGATATCGCCGTGAGTTCTCGTCCATGCCGCGAGGCGCCGCTGCTGTCACCGGCGCTGCCAGCGCCTTCGCCGGGCCGTCTCATGGGCGGCTGCCTCCCGTCCCCGTCCGCCAGCCGACCCCCACGCAGGCGAGGATGCGCTCGAAGGGGAGACCGGCTCGTTCGCTCACCGCGCGGATCTCGGCCTCCGGCCCGGCGAACAGGCACAGCAGCACCTCGTCCTCGGGCATCAGCAGCGAGCCCAGGTAGGCGACCTGACTGCGCGGTGGGCCGGCTATCTCCTGGTGGACGCGCCGGCCCAGTGCCTCCGCGGTCGCATGGGACAGGCCCGGCAGCAGGCATTCCGCCACGTGCCACTGCGGCTCGGGCCCGGTCACCGGGCCCTCACCGGGACCGCGCGGGCGGCACTGTCGCCGGGCCACACCCGGCCACCGCACGCACTCAGCACTGACATGCTCAGAAGTTAGGCTCGGCGGCCGTGCCGCCGCGTCGGGGGAAACCCTACGTTTCGCCGCCGGAGGCCAGGTGCGCGGCCGCACGCCACGGTTACGGTGTGCGCTGCCTCACACCAGCGACGAGCGCACCGGTAGCGGCATTCCTGAGCCGCCGCCCGCCAAATGGCCGCTGCCCTGCGCATATGTGGCCAGGAATGACCCGGCCGTTGACCATGATCCATTTCGTTCGGGAGTTATCCAGACAACATACAGTTTTTACCCAGCGGACGGTCAGGCTCGCAGGATGATATGTACATGGCTCCCCCCGGGAACGGAGCCCCGGCCGAGCTGGGGGGAGCCCCCGAAGCGCACCCCGCCGGCCAGACCCACACTGAGCCGGCGGGGTGTCACCACAGCCGGCCGCCCGCGTGAAGATCAAGCCGGGCGCGGCCAGGCAGGTCCTAATCCAGCGTCATCACCCGTTCCGGGTGGTCAGGACGCGCCGTGCCGGTGCCGCCGGTCTGCCCACGAAGAGCTGCGACAGGCAGGCCGGCGGCACCACGGCGGGCCGAACGACGCGGCGGAGCGCCGGGCGGCGCCGGGCGGCCCCAATCACCCCCGACAGGGTGAGGACATCGGCAGACGGGTCTCCCACTGTGGAGGAGTCAGCGAATCTCGCGATTCCGGCACAGGAGGCCACCCAATGCTGCCGCCATCAACCACACCGACCATCGGCGAGGCCAGAGCCCATGAGGGAGGTCATGGCTATGGCCTGGTCCTGTTCGGGTCGATCCTGCTGGTCGT
>DASXKD010000334.1:0-2444 GCA_036497045.1 Streptosporangiaceae bacterium
GCGAGGTGCAGATGCACCTGGTGCACGAGGTCCAGGAGGTGTACCGGTCGCAGGGTGTGTCCATCCACGACAAGCACATCGAGATCATCATCCGCCAGATGCTCAAGCGGGTGAACGTGCTGGAGTCCGGTGACACCGAGCTGCTCCCCGGCGAGCTGGTGGAGCGGCCGCGGTTCGAGGAGATGAACCGCGGCGTGGTGGAGGAGCGCGGTACCCCCGCGTCCGGCCGGCCGGTGCTCATGGGCATCACCAAGGCCTCCCTCGCCACCGAGTCGTGGCTGTCCGCGGCTTCGTTCCAGGAGACCACCAGGGTGCTCACCGACGCGGCCATCCACGCGAAGTCCGACCCGCTGCTCGGCCTGAAGGAGAACGTCATCATCGGCAAGCTGATCCCGGCCGGCACCGGAATGCTCCGGTACCGCAGCGTCCGGGTGGAGCCGACCGAGGATGCGCGCTCGTCGGTCTACCCGGCCGCGGCCGCCTACGAGGAGGTGCCGGACTACGCGTTCGGGCAGCCCGCGGGCGGCGAGGCCATCCGCCTCGAGGACTACGACTTCCCCTACAACCGCTAACTCCCGCGGTAACGAGAGGACCGGCCCCTGGGCCGGTCCTCTCGCCATTTCCCGCCCCATCCGAATGCGCCCCAGAAGCGAGGCTGCGGGCTTGGCAGGTGGCAGGCAAGGCCAGCAGGGGCGTGACTGAGGCGGACTCAGCGCCCATACGTGAGGCGGGCGCAGCGCGCGTCCGTGGGGCGGGCGCGGCGGCCGTCCGTGGGGCGGGCGCGGCGGCCGTCCGTGGGGCGCAGGCAGCGGGCGCCCGTGGGGCGCAGGCGGGCGTAAGCGTGGCCCACGCCAGCCAGCGTTCCAGCCCGCCTCGGGCCGTCGGCGGCCCACCACTGGCGACGTGTGCAAGCCCGCCGGAGCCCCACGGACGCCCGCCCCACGGGGCACGCAGACGCCCACCCCACAGAAAGGCAGGAATAGCCGATGACCCAAATGTGTTCCCCATGACGTCTGATTCACCAGTTCGCTTTGCCTGTTGCCTGGCACTTGGGTATCCTTACTCCTCGTGCCCGGTATGCGGGCGCACGCGCGTTAGCAGGCGGCGTTCCCTGGCTGCGAGGCCAGGGGCAGCAAGAGGCCACGCGCGGAGGCCAACCCCTCTTTGATTGACCGGCCTTGGCTGGGGCCGGTTTGCCGTGGCGGGCGCGACACACCCGACCGCGGGGGTCGGAGAGGCACAGAAACCAGCAGGTCACGGGCATCAATGGTGCCCTGAAGAAGACGGAGACGCGGTGCCCACTATCCAGCAGCTGGTCCGCAAGGGCCGCCAGGACAAGGTAGCCAAGACCACTACCCCGGCCCTGAAGGGAAGCCCACAGCGCCGGGGCGTTTGCACGCGCGTCTACACGACCACGCCCAAGAAGCCGAACTCCGCCCTGCGCAAGGTGGCGCGCGTCAGGCTCACCAGCCAGATCGAGGTCACCGCCTACATCCCTGGCGTCGGGCACAACCTGCAGGAGCACTCGATCGTGCTGGTGCGTGGCGGCCGGGTGCGGGATCTGCCGGGTGTCCGCTACAAGGTCATCCGCGGTTCCCTCGACACCCAGGGCGTGCGTAACCGTAAGCAGGCGCGCAGCCGCTACGGCGCGAAGAAGGAGAAGAGCTGACATGCCGCGCAAGGGCCCGCCGACCAAACGGCAGCTTGTCACCGACCCCGTCTACGGCTCCCCGCTGGTAACCGCGCTGGTCAACAAGGTGCTGCGGAGCGGTAAGCGCTCCTTGGCCGAGCGGATCGTGTACGGGGCGCTGGAGGGCGCCAAGGACAAGACCGGCAACGACCCGGTGGTCACCCTCAAGCGCGCGCTGGACAACGTGAAGCCGACCCTGGAGGTCAAAAGCCGCCGCGTCGGTGGCGCCACCTACCAGGTGCCGGTCGAGGTCCGCGCCACCCGCAGCACCACCCTGGCGCTGCGCTGGATCGTGGCCTACTCCAGGCAGCGCCGCGAGAAGACTATGACCGAGCGGCTCATGAATGAGCTGCTGGACGCGAGCAACGGCCTCGGGGCAAGCGTGAAGCGCCGCGAGGACACCCACAAGATGGCCGAATCCAACAAGGCTTTCGCCCACTACCGCTGGTGAGAAAGCCGGGCGCCGCAGACACGCGGCACCACCGCTGCTATACGACCTAGCGGCGGAACCGACGAGACAACGAGGAAACGAAAGAAGTGGCCACTCAGACCGCCGTGGAACTCGCCAAGGTCCGGAACATCGGGATCATGGCGCATATCGACGCGGGCAAGACGACCACCACCGAGCGAGTTCTGTTCTACACCGGTATCAACTACAAGATCGGTGAAGTCCATGAGGGTGCGGCCACCATGGACTGGATGGACCAGGAACAGGAGCGCGGCATCACCATCACCTCGGCCGCGACTACCACGA
>DASXKD010000335.1:0-5202 GCA_036497045.1 Streptosporangiaceae bacterium
CCACCGCGGGGACCCCGCCGCGATCGGCCCGATCACCTGCGAGGGCAGGCCGATCGCCATCTTCGGCTGAGCCTGCAAGATACCGTCGAAGACCCACAGCAGGCCAAAACCGACCCGCAGCACCTGCCGCCAGGCAGGCTCAGCACCGACAGGCCCCGCCGTGCCGGGTACCTCCGCCGCGTCATTCCGCGCGAACGGCTGCCACGCCCGCACGCTGACCCACCCCAGCCCCAGCAGCCCGAAGATCAGCAGCGCGATCACCCCCTGGTGAAGCAGCACCGCCTTGAACGCCGCGACCACCGTCGGATCGTTGACATTGACCCCGGAATTCATCCCAGGCATAACGCCACCTGCTCCTGTGCTTCAACTGGCTCCGTGCCCGGGGCAGGGACCATGTCCCGCCTCGGCCCACCCGGGCCGGCCCGGTGCCGCCACCCCCGGCGGCGGGCCACCGCCGGGGCGCCAAACCGGCGCAGCCGCACGCTGTTCGCTACCACGAACGCCGATGAAGCGGCCATCGCGGCCCCCGCGATCAGCGGGTTGAGGAACCCGGCGGCCGCCAGCGGGATCGCCGCGATGTTGTAGCCGAACGCCCAGGTGAGATTGCCGCGGATCGTCGCCAGCGTGGCCCGGGCCAGGTGGATGGCGTCCGGCACGGCGCCCAGGTCGTCCCGCAGCAAGATCAGGTCGGCGGCGGTGAGCGCCACGTCGGTGCCGGTGCCCAGGGCCAGCCCCAGGTCGGCCGCGGCCAGGGCGGGCCCGTCGTTGACCCCGTCGCCGACCATGGCCACCCGGTGACCGCGGGCCTGCAGGCCCTTGATGACGTCAACCTTGTGGCCGGGCAGTGCCCCGGCGATCACCTCGTCGGTGCCGGCCGCAGCGGCGACCGCCTGGGCGGTGGCCTGGCTGTCCCCGGTCAGCAGCACCGTGCGCAGCCCCAAACCCCGCAGCCCGGCGACCGCAGCCGCGGCCGACGGCTTGACCGTGTCGGCTACCGCGACCGCCCCGCGCACCTGGCCGTCCCAGCCTGCCAGCACCGCCGTGCAGCCCGCCCGCTCCCACACCCGGCACTGGCCGGCCAGCTGGGCCGGGACCGTCATCCCCAGATCGCAGAACAGGCCCTCGCGGCCGACGACCACGTCATGGCCGTCCACCGACCCGCGTGCCCCCAGCCCCGGCATGGCCGCGAACCCGGCCGCCTGCGGCAGGCATCCTAGTTCGGCCCGCGCGGCCTCGCTGATTGCTGCCGCCACCGGGTGCTCCGATGCCTGTTCCACCGCGCCGGCATGACGGAGCAGGACCTCCCGGCTGACACCTGCACCTGGCTGGACGCCGGTCACTGCCATCACCCCGGTGGTGACCGTGCCGGTTTTGTCCAGCACCACGGTGTCGACCGCGCGGGAGGCCTCCAGCGCCTCGTATCTCTTGATGAAGATCCCCAGCTGCGCGCCCCGCCCGCACGCCACCATCAGCGCGGCCGGGGTGGCCAGCCCCAGCGCGCACGGGCACGCGATAATCAACACTGCCAGCGCCGCGCTGAACGCCGGCTCCGCCGGGTAGCCGGCCAGCAGCCAGCCGGCCAGCGTCAGGCCCGATACCACCAGCACCGCCGGAACGAAGACACCGCAGATGCGGTCGGCGAGCCGCTGGATGCCTGCCTTTTGCGACTGCGCCTGTTCCACCAGCGCGACCAGGTGCGCGAGCTGGGTGTCGCTGCCCACCTTGACCGCGCGCACCACCAGCCGCCCGGTCACCACCACCGTGCCCGCGGTGACCAGGTCGCCTTCGGCGGCATCGGCCGGGACGGACTCCCCCGTCATCATGCTGGTGTCCACCGCCGACTGGCCGAACTCCACCTGGCCATCGGCGGCGATCCGCTCCCCGGGCCGCACCACGAACCGCTGCCCGGCCGCCAGCATCGCAGCCGGGACCCGGCGCTGGGTCCCGTCGGCGTTCAGCACGCACGCGTCCCTGGCGCCCGCGGCGGCCAGCTCCCGCATCGCGTCCCCGGCGTCCCGCCGGGCCCTGGCCTCATACAGCCGGCCCGCCAGCAAGAACGTCGTCACCGACGCGGCGACCTCCAGGTAGATGCCTCCGCCGGCGGCGTGCAACAGCAGATACTGGGCGCTCACCTGGGCCTGGCCACGGTCGAGGACGAACATCGCATACACCGACCAGCCGCACGCCGCGGTGATGCCCAGCGACACCAGCGTGTCCATCGTGCACGTGCCGTGCCGGGCGCCTTTCAGCGCGGCCTGATGGAATGGCCAGGCCGCCCAAATCACTACCGGCGCGGCCAGTATCACCAGGACCCACTGCCAGCCCGGAAAACGGAACGATGGGAACAGCGACAGCAGCACCGCCAGGTCGCTGAGCGGGATGAAAAACACCAGCGCAACGATGAACCTTTTCTTGAGGTAACTGACACGGTCCGCATCCGGGCCGCCTGGGGCAGCTCCGGCCGGGCCCTCGCCATCTGCCCCGGCGAGCACCGCAGCGCCGTAACCTGCCTGCTCGACCGCCTCGATCAGCCGCTGCACGGGGACCGACGCGGGCGCCGTGACCGTGGCCCTCTCGGTGGCGAAATTCACCGTCGCGCAGACATCGTTTATCGAGTTGAGTTTCTTCTCCACCCGGGCCGCGCAGGCCGCGCATGTCATCCCCTGGACCGAGAGGTCAACCTCCCGGGGCGTGGATGATGCCCCATCGGTGACTGCCGCTGATGACACCTGACGCCTGCCCTCCAGCATGACCTGCCAGTCATCCCGCTGGGCGCCGCTGGCCCAGCACATCAAGTAGGACTGGGGCGGGTCCGCTGCTGGCTTCGGCGAAGCACCCGAAGGTGCCGCCGCACCGGAAATCTACACACCAGCGAAGGCCGCTGCAACCAAGAGCGGGCTATTCTTGCTCCGGCATTGTTGCCCCCATACCCTGCCAGGGTTTCCCCGATACCACCCGGGGGTTCTGCCGATACCCGGAGAGGGTTTCTGGAATACCACTAGGGCGTTTAAAAATGGGCACTTTCGCGCTTGCGCGGGCTGCCGCCAGCCCATTACCCTCGTGCCGTCATGCGCCGCCATGAAACCCAGGTCCCCCACGGCAGTTGCCCGGAATGTCCCGCCAGGGCTGCCGGTGTGGCCGTGCCCCGTGGCGTCATGACGGGGCCAGGTTCCTGTTCTCCTGGCCGTTCCGGGCTGCCGGGAGGACGCTGAGATGGCCGGGCCGTCCTGGCTGGCGGGCACGTTCGCGGCCGTCATGATCCTCACCGCCGCCTATTCCGCAAGCCGCCTGGTCACCTCCCGCCTGCGGGGGCGGGCAACCGAGCTCGATACCGACGCCCTGCACGCCGTCATGGGTGCCGCGATGGCCGGGATGCTCGTGCCTAAGCTCCACGTGCTGCCCGGCAGCGCCTGGGCGGCCGTGTTCGGCGCCGCGGCGGCATGGTTCGGCTGGCACGCCATGCCTGCCCGAGGCAGGGGCACCTCCGGCTCGCGGTGCCGTTACCCGGTGCCCCACCTGATCGAATGCACCGCCATGCTCTACATGCTCCTGCCGTTGCACGGCGCGCGGCCCGCGCAGGGGGGCACAGGAATGGCGATGGCCGGCATGGGCGCCTCCGCCGGCCCGGGCAGCTTCCCGGCCCTCGCGGTGATCCTGGCCCTTTTCATGCTCGGCCACATCGTCTGGACCGCCGACCGGCTGGCAACCCTGGCACGGGCCAAAACCACTGCGGATCTGGCCCGGAACCGTGGCCACCAGCCATCAATGGTCCTTCTGGCGGCTGCGCCCTCCCACTACGCGGGCGGTCCCCCTGCCACGCCAGCCGCACCCGTGACCCGGCACGGGCAGCACGCTGGCAGGCCAGTGCTCGCCCCCAAGCTCGCTGCGTGCGGCAAGATCGCGATGAGCATCACCATGGGTTACATGCTGATCCTCATGCTCTGATGCCGCTCAGCGGTGCGCGCATAGCCGCGCTGGACGATCCCATTCCCCGGCGTCATCTTCCAGGGCGTCTTGGATGTCCACATGACGTGTACGGTCAGCCCGCAGTGATGCCATGCGCGGTGAGCGGCCCGGCGAACCAGGTGAGCAGTCCAGTTGCCAGGGCCAGCAGGAGCATCACGGTGACCAGGGCCAGCCAGTTCCCGGCGTGACGAGCGGGCGGCGCGGGCTCCGTCAGCCGCCGCACGCGGGCCGTGACCGCGCAGGAAGTTGCCGCCAGTGCGACGGCTGGCACGGCTATGCCGGTGCCCATCGCCAGCAGGGCCGCAACGAGCGTTCGGCGGCTGTCCGAGACACTGTACGGATGCCACCTCGAACAATCTGTGGCAAGCCTCGCCTCCTGCCCACGCCTTCCGGACGCGCCCTACCTGGCGATGCGCGCGAAATAAGGCCAGAAACCGGGTGACACAAGGTAACCACCGCCCCGTCGGCGCAGCGCGCATGGAACCGCCGATCTGCGCAGCTCACGAGCGTGAGCTCGCTGCGGTCGCGGCCGTGCATAACCGGGTGTTATGCATCGCGTGCTCTTTTGGCCTGGGACACGGGCCGGGGGCTCTTCCCGGATCTGGCTGGACGCAACCGTAACGCTAAAAGAGCCGGTGAGCGCGGCCAGCCGGTCCATCAGCTGGTCCTGGAAGGCCGGGTCACGGACTTGCGGTGCGGGCGCCTGTCGCTGCCGGTGGTACCAGTAGCCGCCGCTCACGGCGGCCGCGTCGGTGCTGACGGCGAGCCATCTCTGGGTGAGGTAGCCCATCTGCAGATTGCCGGTTGCCGCGGGGCCGCCCATTTTGGTCGGGACCCAGCCCGGGTCGACGGCGTTGCTGAGTACTTCGGGCCAGGCGCTCGCGAGGGTGAGCGCGAGCGCGGTGACGTAGAGCTTGCTCTCGGAGTACGCCTGTGCGGCGTTCCAGGGCCGCCCGGTCCAGTCGATGTCGCGGAGGGACCCCGCACCGGCGTGATGCAGTCCGCTGCTGAGGTGGATGAGCCGAGCCGGACGGCCGGTCAACGCGGTGAGCAGGTAGGGCGCGGGGGTGCTCACCGCCAGAGTCTTCGCGTGGCCGTCGGCGGTCGTGGCGCGGGACGGCTCGAGGAAGACGGCGGCATTCTGGATGACCGCGTCCATCCGGCCGATCTGGTTCACCTGCGGGCGAGTTCTCGGGTCTCGGCTGCGCTGGACAGGTCGCCGATGACGACTCCCGC
>DASXKD010000336.1:0-1922 GCA_036497045.1 Streptosporangiaceae bacterium
GCCCTCCTCGGGCACCGGATCCACCGGGATCCAGGCACTCACGCCGCGGCCGTCCACGTTGTAGTACGGCTGGTCCTGGTGCCAGGGGGTGCGCTGGCTCGTGCCGCACTCCTTGACCAGTACGTGATCGTGGTAGAAGCGGACCTGCGGGGTGAGCATCAGCGTGGCCGCCAGCCGCGGGATCCGCGAGTGGCGCGCCAGGTCCTCGATGCCCGGGATGTCCTGCCACCGGCAGAAGTCCTCGGTGAACCTGCCGGGGTCCCCCGGGGCGCTAGCCACCTGGGCCAGCGGCCCCGGGCTGGCGAGGACCGCCTCGACGGCCGCGGCCGCGGCCACCACCTCGCCGGGGTCAAAGGCGGAACGCACGCAGACCACGCCGTCGCGGGCGAACGCCTCCGCCAGCTCGGCCGCTCCGGGCATCGGCTCCATCGGCACTCGGGGCATCGGCCTGCCTGGCCCGCCACCCCTCCCCCTTTCCGGTTGCCGTGGCTTACCTGGTGATCCTCTCAGCCGGGTCCGCCGGGCGCGCGGCCAGCCTCCTCGGCGTCATCCGAGCCGAACGCGTATGCACGCAGGAACGCCAGCAGCCTGGCGTGTGCCTCGAGGAGGGTGGCCGCCGGATCGGGCTGGACACGTTCCAGCTCCCGCAATTCCGCACGCACGTCGGCGACCACCCCGGCCATCCCGGCGACCAGGGCGCCCGCATCGGTGAGGCCCTCAAGGTCACGGTCGGCGCGGTCGATGATCTCGCGACGGACCAGCAGGTCGGCCAGTTCCTGGGAGCAGCCGAGGCCGACCTCGAACAGGTCGCTCCAGCGGCGGCAGATCCGCCGCAGCCCCGCGCTGGCCCGGTACCCGGCGAAGATGGACTCCCATTGCCGGGCGATGAACTCCTCCCAGCCGAGCGCCACCAGTTCTTCGAGATCGTGGTCATACACGGGCGCCAGACTATGGCCACCGCGCCGGACCGGGCAGGCGCACGCCGGAGCCGCGCCGTGGGACCTTGGGCAGGCCGCGTAGATGCGCTGGCAGCGTAAGCCGGTGCGCGGGGGCGCCCCGCGGGTTTTCAATGCGGTCATGGAGATCTTGATTCTGGGTGGAACCGCCTGGCTGGGGCGCGAGTACGCGCGCCAGGCGGTGGCGCGTGGGCACCAGGTGACCTGCCTGGCCCGTGGCCAGGCCGGGCCGGTCGCGGATGGGGCGGTGCTCACCGCCGCCGACCGGAGCGACCCCGGCGGGTATGCGAAGGTGGCCGGTCGCGACTGGGACGCGGTGCTTGAGGTGTCCTGGCAGCCGGGCTTCGTCCGGAACGCGGTGGCGGCGCTGGGCGGCCGGGCACGGCACTGGACCTACGTGTCGTCCGGCAGCGTCTACGCCTCCCACGCCGCCCTGGGCGACGATGAGTCGGCGGAGGTGCTCCCGGCGGCCGATGCCGATGTGGCCAGCGTGGAACAGTACGGCCAGGCGAAGGTCGCGTGCGAGCGAGCGTCCGCCGCGGCGGCGGACGGCCGGCTGCTGATCGCGCGGGCCGGGCTCATCGGCGGCCCCGGCGACCACAGCGACCGGTCCGGCTACTGGGTCGCCCGCGCCGCACGCGACCCGGCAGGCCCGATGCTGGTACCCGCCTGCCCCGACATGGCGACGCAGGTCATCGACGTGCGCGATCTTGCAGGCTGGCTGGTCGCCAGCGCGGAGGCCGGTGTCACCGGGACTTATGACGCCGTTGGCCCGGTCGTGCCGTTCGGCGAGTGGATCGAGTTGTCCCGCGCGGCGGGCGGGCACACCGGGCCGGTGGTCCCCGCCGAGCCTGCCTGGCTGCGCGAGCAAGGGGTCGAGGAGTACATGGGCGAGGAGTCGCTGCCGATGTGGGTCGCGGAGCCCGGCTGGGAGGGCTTTTCCGCGCGCAGCGGTGCGGCGGCGCT
>DASXKD010000337.1:0-4873 GCA_036497045.1 Streptosporangiaceae bacterium
CGCAGGTTCGTGTCTTTCACCAGATCGGCTCTGAGCAGCTCGGTGCCGAGCGCCGCGGCGATATCGGCGACCAGATCCGGCCCACTGCGCGGGCGCCACACCTCCTGCAGCACGATGATGTCCGCCTTGAACCGGCGGCAGGCGGCCTCCAGGTCGTAGGGCCGGCCGTCCGCGCCCCGCCCGCCGTGGGTGTTCAGGCTGGCGAGGACCGGTTCTGTGCTGGCTGTCACGAGTGCTCCGCCGCGAAGACATGAGCGCGCAGGCCCTGGCGCCGGTGGCACCGGCCCGGGGCCGCCGCGAGGCGATCCCGGCGGACGCCGTCAGTGCCGTGCCAGGTTCAGCTCGGACAGGCCGAGCCGGAAGGCGGCGTCCGCCTGCGGGTCGTTTTCAATCCGCCAGTCCTGATGATAGATGCCGTCGTTCGGTACCTTGCCGAACCAGGCCAGGCCCGGCGTCCGGTACTGCCTCATCCCGCTGAACAGGTCGCTGATCTTCGTGAACTGCCCCGCCCGGAAGCGCGTTTGCCGGGATTGAAGAGCCTCTGCCTGGCATCAGCGGCTGGCCATCTCCGGCCGCCAAATATCACCGAGCGTGGCCATCGGTGAACTGCCCGGTCTGGGCTGCAGGTCAGCCCCGGACTTGGCGCGCTGGGCGGGCGCCGGAACCGGTACGGAAGCACCGAGATCGTGACGATGACACCTATCGCAGGGTAGCCAAATGTGGCTACCCTGCTATACGGCCGGTCACGCAATCCCAACGGGCGTGCGCACTTTAGGTAGTTTCATTGCGACAATATGCGATTTCGGTTGAATTAACCGGGCTATGTATGTTCCGCTGTCCAGGCACACGTCCCCCTCATGCGCGGGTCTCCGGGGGGTGGCCGCATGGTAGATGACGGCGGCGTCCCGCCGCTTCCGCGCCGCGTTCCTGGGGCGTCCGGCTCACCCAGGGCCACGGTGCGGGTCGAGCTTGGGGTCATTTCCGAAGACCTGCGGCAGCGTGTGCTGACCGCGATCGCGAGCGAACTCGAGCGGGACGAAGCCGAGCGGCGGCGCAACGCCCAGGTGCAGGACGGAGCCGGCGCCCGGGCCTCCTACGGCGTGCCGGGCACGGAGCAAGCCATCCGGACGGGTGACGCGGCCGACGGCAACGGTGTGAGCCCGGCCAACGGCGGCGGCGCAGGCACGGAGAACATCGGCGGCGTAAGCCCGGTCAACGGAAACAGCGCGAGCGCCGAAGGGGCCGACGCAAGCCTGGCCACCAGCCACGAGGTGAGCGCTGCCAACGGCAGCAGCACAAAGCCCGGGAACAGCCTGGATGACCGGGCTGGCGCCACCCCGGCCGATGACGCGGTGGGCGGCTCGGACGGGGCGGCCGCGTGGCCGGCGGTGCCGCTGCCGCGGCGTGCCCCTGGCGCGAATGGCGCGCCGCCGCCGCCCGCCCCCCTGCGGCGCGAGTACCTGCCGTCGTCCCTGCCCGGCCGCAGGCTGGAGCCGGAGGCGCACACCGAGCCACTCCCCAGGGTCCCCGGAACCGGCCCCGGCGGTCCGGCGGCCTCGGGCAGCGGCCAGTCCACGTCCGTTTTCTCGCCCAGACGGCCCGCCGCGGCGTCACTGGCCACTCCTTCCCCGGCCGGCTCACCGGCGGAGCCCGGACCGCCGGCCTCCGGATCGCCGACCGCCGCACCACCGGGAGCGCCGGCAGAACCTGTGCCACCGGAAGCCCCGCCGGCAGAAGAGGTGCCACCTGGAACCGCGCCGCCGGACTCGGCCCCGCCGCCGTCCGCGCCATCGGCTTCGGCGATTGCGGCCGCATCGGCACCTACCATGCCGGTGGGCAGTGCGGCCCTGGCGGCCGCGTCGGCACCCACCATGCCGGTGGGCACTGCGGCGCTGGCTGCCGGGTCGGTGTTCACACCGTCGGCCGAGCCTGCTCGGACCGCGCCGGGCCAGGCGCCCGTGCCGACGCCCGCGCCGTCCCTGCCCGCACCATCGCGTTCGCCTGCGGCGTCCCCTCCTGCGGGCTACGGCTGGGTCGCCGATCCGGGCGGCACGCGGCCGGGCAGCGGGCGGGGCACCGGCGCGGCGGTGCCGCTGCCCGCGGCCCTGCCGACCGCCAAACGGCCAGGGCGGTCCGGCAGGCCCTACCGCATCGCTGGCGTCATTCTCGCCGTGGTGGCTCTGGTCGTCGCGGGCGTGATCGCACTGTTGCTGTCCGGCAGGACCACGCCGCGGCACGGCACCGGCCTGGGCCCGCCCTCGGGCGGTACCGGGGCAGTGGCGCGTACGCGCGCGGCTGCCTGGGTGGCCGGCCAGGTCAGCCCGACCGCCATGGTCGCTTGCGACCCGGTCATGTGCCAGGCACTCAGGGCACACGGAGTAGCGGCAGGGCGCCTGTACCAGCTCGGCCCGCAGACCACCAGCCCGCTCCGGTCCCAGATCATCGTCGCGACAGCCGTGGTGCGGGCCCAGTTCGGCAACGTGCTCAGCTCGGTGTACGCACCAGCGGTGCTGGCGAGTTTCGGTTTGGGCCCGGACCGGATCGACATCCGGCCGACCGCACAGCACGGTGCCGCCGCCTACCGGGCCCTGCTCAGCGCGGACCTGGCCAACCGGAAAGTTTCCGGAACGCAGTTGCTGCACAGCGGCCGGATCACGGCGGCTCCCATCGCCCGGCGCCAGCTGGCCGCGGGGCACGTCGACGGGCGGCTGCTGAGCGCTATCGCACAGATGGCCGCCACGCACCCGATGTTCATCGTGGATTTCGGCATTCCCGCACCGGGAGCGGGCCCGGGCATGCCGCTGCGCCAGGCGGACCTCGCCGAGGATGGGCACGCATACCAGCACGCGGGCCACGTGGTCAGAGCCGGGTATGTGCGGTCCATGGTCGCGTTCCTGCACGCGCAGCACGGCCCGTTCCGGCCCGCGCGGGTGCAGACGGTGCACCTGGCCGGCGGCTTGGCAGTGCTCCGCATCGAGTTCACCGCGCCCAGCCCGCTTGGCCTCCTCGGCCCGCACGCCTGACCCCAGCGCCGCCCCGCTTCCCGATCACGCCGGGCCGGCGGATCGCCACCAGCCGTGGCCTCTTCCGGTGAATGCCCCGCCACGGGTGATGTGCGGTTGTCCGGCCAGCCGGGAGGCTCGGTGACATGAAACCTCGCGGAAGGGTGACCGGGCCCGCGCGGTGGCGGCTCGCCGCGATCGGGTGCGGTGTCGCGCTGCTGACGGTTGCGTGCGGATCGAGCAGCAGCACGGCATCCGGCGGGTCCTCGTCACCGGCCGCCGCCTCTCCGTCGTCGGCGGCCGCCGCCCCATCGGTTTCGGCAGCGAGTTCCGCGCAGTGTGCCGACTCCACTGCTCTGCGCACCTCTCTGCATAAACTGACGCAAATCCAGGCCTCGGCCGGGCAAGGCGCGGTGCCCGAGGTCAAGGCCGACCTCGCCAACGTCAAGACGGCCGCGGACAGCTTCGCGAACGACGCCAAGGGCCGGTGGCAATCCCAGACCAGCAGCCTGAAGTCGGCACTCACCAGCCTCCAGGCCGAGGTTCAGAAACTGGCCGCGAACCCAAGCACCGCTGGCGTGTCGAGCGTCGTCACCGCGCTCGGCCAGGTCACCACGGCGGCGGAGCAGCTGTTTGCCGCCGTGGGCAAGGCCTGCCCCTCCGGAGCCTGAGCGGCCACCGGAACGATGCTGGCCGGGGCATCGTCGCAGCTGGGCGGGCTCGCCTTTGCGGTGGTCGTGCTGGCTACCAGCACGGTGCTGGTAGCGGGCCTGGCGTGGGTATCGCGGCGCCTGGTGGGGCTGCCGGTCGGTGCGCTGCGCGCCCTGATCGCTGGGTTGCTCGGCTTTGTTGCCGCCTTGCTTCTTGGCAGGTCACTGCGGGCGGCTCAGCCCGGGCACGTGGCCGCCTTCGTCACCGTGGTGCTTGGCGTCCCGTTGATAGTCGCGATGCTCTTCATCGTGGTGGCGGAGATCCTGGTGCCGAGCGGGACGCTGCCACAGCCGCTGGAGCTGATCCAGGGCACCAGGAAGGCGATTGCGCGCTCGCGGCGGTATGCGCAGATCAGCCGGATCGCGGTTCGGCACGGCCTGGGCCCCTACCTGAGGGGGCGGCGGGTCCGCGACGCGGACGCGGTCGGCGGGCGGGCGGCACTGGCGCAGTCGCTGCGCCGCGCCCTGGAGGAGGGCGGCGTCACCTTCACCAAGCTGGGCCAGTTGCTTTCCACGCGCAGCGATCTGCTCCCGCCGGAGTTCACTGCGGAACTCGCCAAGCTGCAGGACCAGGCCGAACCGGCGCCGTGGGAGCAGGTGGCGGAGGTGATCGCTCAGTCGCTGGGAGCGCCGCCGGAGGAGATCTTCGCAGAGCTTCAGCCAGAGCCTGCCGCGGCCGCGTCGATCGCCCAGGTCCACAAGGCACGGCTGCGCTGCGGGACCGGCCCGGACGCCGAGGTGGCCGTCAAGGTGCAGCGCCCGGGGATCCGGGCCAGCGTGGAACAGGACCTGGACATCCTGCTGCGCTTGGCGGACCGGCTCGAGGATCGCGCGCGCTGGGCGCGTGCGGTCGGCACGGCCGGCGTCGCCCGCGGGTTCGCCGCGGCCATCAGGGAAGAGCTGGACTTCCGCGTCGAGGCACGCAACATGGCGGCCGTCGCCGCCACCTGGCCGGGCCAGCAGCAGGCCGTCGGGCGCGAGGTTTCCGTGGTCATGCCGGGCATGCACGAGCAACTGTGCACCGAGCACGTGCTCGTCATCGAATGGCTGGACGGAGTCAACCTGCGGGCAGCCGGGCAACAGATCGACGACCGCGGGCTCGACCGGGCTCAGCTGGCCCGTGCGCTGCTGCGCAGCATGGTGTACCAGATCACCGAGGGC
>DASXKD010000338.1:0-4517 GCA_036497045.1 Streptosporangiaceae bacterium
GCGGGCAGTTCCGGAACCGAGTACTTCCAGCTCATGACCACATCCGCCGGACCTGCCACGCTACTCCACTGCTAGGTACAGCACTACCCTGCTCTACTTAGCACGGGCTGTAGGGGTGATGCCGGGCGGTGAGCTACCGTCCAAGACGTGAGCGACGACCCACGCGATCCGCGTATCTACGTGCGCATTGCCGGTGAACTACGCACACGGATCGAGGCCGGCGAGTTCGACAGTGACGGCAAGATCCCCTCAGCCCGCACGCTGATGCAGGACTACGGCGTCGCCTATGACACCGCGCAGCACGCAGTGCACACGCTCGAAACGGAGGGGCTGGTCGTCCGCTACCCTGGCCGCGGGAACACGTCACCGGCCGGTCCTAGCGCGTGCGTCATCCATGCGTCATGAGCACACGTCACGGTGGGGGATGCTGAGACACCCTGAGACGTAAATCCGCTGGCCAGGCAGCGACTCCCCCCGCTGGCCTGCGAGCCGTCCATCGTTCGGGACGAAGAGGCCGCCGGTTCAAATCCGGCCACCCCGACCAAATAACCGCATGTCAGCACTCTGACTTGCGATCATGTCGGCTTGGCGAGTCCGTATTGTCCGATTCTGGGAGCGGCGGTGTCCGATTTTGGGAGCCGATCTTAAAGGCCGGACCGGCGCGGACACCCAATAAGGGTTCGTGCACCTGAGCCACAACTGAACCGATCACAGAAAGTGACGTTGAGCCTCAGCGGCCATGTGGCCCTGCCGACTATTTGCGGCACGTCTTGAGGGTGGAGGGTCCTGGCGCGGCCCGCATATTGACCATTCTGGGTCTGGGCTGCGGGTCCCGGGGCACACGAGGAGACCACATGACCGTCGCTGGCGGCATAGTGCCTGCTGCCGGGGCGCCAGGCTGGCGGACGGGTCTGCCGGGCATTGGCCTGGCGCAGATGTCCGGCGTTGGCAGAACGGCCGCCGGAGAAGCTGGTTTCGTCTCAGGGTGACGCCGCCCGTGACCAGGTCGCCAGGGCTGCCACCGTGTGTGGGCTTCCATCGCATCGGAAGGACGTCGGACCAGCTAAGCCCCAGCACCCCGCCGAAGGCCGGGCCCCAGGACCAGCACAAAGGGGGGGGTGCCGCGGGTCACCGTCACGACCAGCGGAGTCCAGGAACCCGCGCGCCTCGCCGGCCCCACCGCGCGGGGGCGGCCGGGCGTGCCGCCCCTCGCGCGTGCCGATTCCCTGCTGGCGGAGGGCCCTATCGCTGCTCTTGGAGACGGTAGTTGGGGTGCAGGCTGGTCCGGGCCGGGCGGGCCGGGGCGGCTTGCCCGCCGGCAAGGTCGAACGCATACAGGGTGTGGTCGCCGGAGCCGGCGTAGACCACCCCGTTGGCCACCGCCGGGGAGGAGAAGACCGCGCTCCCGGTGGCGTAGCTCCACAGCCTGGCGCCGGTGGCGGCGCTGAGGGCGTAGAGGTTGCCGTCGTAGGAGCCGGCGTAGACCACCCCGTCGGCCACCACCGGGGAGGAGATGACGGCGTTCCCGGTGGTGAAGTTCCACAGCCTGGCGCCGGTGGCGGCGTTAAGGGCGTAGAGGTTGCCGTCGTTTGAGCCGATGTAGACCGCCCCGTAGGCCACCGCCGGGGCGGATTGGATGCCGGCCCCGGTGGTGAAGTTCCACAGCTTGGCCCCGGTCGCGGCGTTGAGGGCATACACGTTGCCGTCGAGCGAGCCAGCGTAGACCACCCCGTTAGCTACCGCCGGAGAGGAGATGACGAAGCTCCCGGTGGGGAAGCTCCACAGCTTGGCGCCGGTGGCGGCGTTGAGGGCGTATACGTTGCCGTCGTCCGAGCCGACGTAGACCACCCCGGCGAGCACCGCGGGGGAGGACTCGACGGCGGCCCCGGTGGGGAAAGCCCACAGCTTGGCGCCGGTCGCGGCGTTGAGGGCATACACGTTGCCGTCGTTCGAGCCGACGTAGACCACCGCGTTAGCTACCGCCGGAGAAGAGAAGACGGCGGCCCCGGTGGGGAAAGCCCACAGCTTGGCGCCGGTGGCGGCGTTGAGGGCGTACACGTTGCCGTCGTAAGAGCCGACGTAGACCACCCCGCCAGCCACCGCCGGGGACGAGGCGACGGCGCTTCCGGTGGGGAAGGTCCACAGCTGGGCGGCAGTGGTGAGGGCGTACACGTTGCCGTCGTCCGAGCCGACGTAGACCACTCCGCCCACTACCGCCGAGGAGGAGTTGACGGCGGCCCCGGTGGTGAGGAACGCGTCCTTGTCAATCAGGGCGACAGTGCCGGTGTTGAGCACGTTCTCATACGGGTTGAATCCCTTGTGCTTGCGGGTGTCGCGGAACTGCGCCCAGTCGGTGTTCACGGTGAACGCGGCCTGGGCGAACAGGCCGGAGTGGCGGCATGAGGCCGAGATCCAGTGGGTCCCGGGGGCGGCCGTGGCGGGGATGTGATCGTGATGGGGCCGAAGCTGCCGGCCGCAGTGGTGCCGGCCAGCGCCTGGTCGGTGGTGTCGACGAAGAGGTCCACCCCTTCGGAGGCGCCGAACCCGGTGCAGGACACGGTCACGGCCGTGCCGGGTGGCCCGGTGGTCGGCTTGAGCAGCACCTGGGGGGTGACCGTGAAGGCGGCCGGGCTTTTCCCGGTCCCGGCGGGGTGGTGACGGTGACCGGGCCAGCCGCGGACGGCATGGCGGGCACGGTGGCGGTGATCTTGGATGCGGAGGTCACCGTGAACGCCGCGGCCATGCCGGTGAAGGTGACCGCGGTGGCGCCGGTGAAGTTCGCCCCGGTGATAGTCACCGGCGTCCCCGCTGGCCCGGTGGTCGGGGTGAAGGAGCTGATAAGGGGGGCGGTGAGGGCAGCGGTGGCCGGGGCGGCCGGTGCCGCCACCCCCAGACACAGGCCCAGGCCCAGCACCACGCCCAGCGGCAAGGTGGTCCGCCAGCTCAGCCGGCGCGGTCGTCGAGTCGTCATGGTAAATGCCTCCAAACTGCTCGCAGGGATGGCCCGGCCGGGTCACCCGGGATCTGCTGGCAGGAGCGTGAGGGTCATGTCGAGCACGCCCGGGGAAGGGAAAGTGAAGGAGAATTCGCCCCCGGCGCCGGTGTAGCGGCCGGTGCCGCCGGTGATCGCGTGCACGATGCGGGATTTGCTTCCGAAGAAAAACCCCTGGATGGTGATCTGGCCGCCGGGGAGTTGCAGGTCGACGGTGGCCAGGTTGAGCGAGTCGTTGGCGCTGATGGAGGTGAGGGTGCCGGCGAAGATCCCGATCTGGGTGGTGCCGGCGGCGTTGTCCAGGATGCCGCGGAAGATTTCCTCGTCGCCGAAGCCGCCTTCGGACAGGAATTTGCGCTGCTTTTCGTGGGCCACCAGGTGGATGGTCTGGCCGGTGGCGGCGCCGGTGGTGGCGGCCGGGTGCGCGGATTGGCTGGCCTGGGCGGTCGCGGCGGCCAGGAACACCGCGCCGAGCAGGCCGGCGAGGGCCAGGCCGGCCACGGCGAGGCGGCAGCGGTGGCGCCGTGGCGTTGGATGGCTGGTGTTGTTCATGGGATCACCTTCTGCTCTAGTTGGAAGTTGGCCGGGGCGGTGCATTGGCCGGGCTGCTGCCCGGAGGCCGAGTTCGGGGCACCGCCGCCGGTGGGTTGTGGGTTGCCCGTTATCCGGCGAGATCTGATCGGCGGTTAGCGTCCGGTGCCAGAACGCCCGCCAGGCCGCAGGCCGGGCGGCTGATAACGCGCGGCGGCCGGTGAGGCGGGGGAAACCCGGCTCGCGGGCCGTCGTGTTGGCTAGCGATAGCACGCCAGGCAGCCGGGCTGCCGGAAGCCCGGCCCAGGGGCAGGCTGGTTCACCGAGGCTGGCCGGGCGCCCTGGCCGCTGGGTGAGTGCCCGCTGGTCGCGCTGATCCCGAGGGCCAGTGCGACGATCAAGCCGGCCAGCGCCGCGGCCAAGAACGCGGCCACAACCAGGGTGCGGCTGGTGATCTGGTGGGTGAGTGCGGTCATCTTGTTCTCCTTAGTCTGTGGCCGGGTAGTTCAGCTCCCGGCCGGTGTGCTGGGCAGGGTTACTGGCTGGTGGCGTCGTAGCCGCAGTGCCGGGAGGCGGGCCTTGGATCCGGCGACTGGCCGATCAGCCGGCCCGGGTCCGGGTACTGCGTCAGTGGCTGGGCTGGTCGTCGCAGATCCAGGGCGCCTGCAACTCGACGACCCGCCGGGTTGCGTAGTTCATCTCGGCCACGGTCAGCCGGAGCCGGTACCACAGGCAGCGCAGCCGTTCGGGGCCGGTCCAGGAGACCATCTTTTCCAGGTGCCGCCGGTGGACGAGGTCAGCCGGGTCGGGGCCGGGGCTCGCCATGGCCGCAGCGGCCGTGTCGGGCCAGCGGCCGGGGTCTGTGCGATGTGCGGAGCGATGGGCCGGGTGCATTGCGGTCTCCTTGGTGTAGCCCGGGTTGTGCCGGATTGCCTGTCGCTGATCGGGTGGGGCCGCCGTCGCGGCTGTTCCCACCATCACCAGCGGCGCGAGG
>DASXKD010000339.1:0-2570 GCA_036497045.1 Streptosporangiaceae bacterium
GGCGGGGCAGGACCCGCAGGGCGCCGACGGGGAGGTGCTGCTGGACATCGAGGTCGCCGGGGCGGCGGCACCGGGCGCCAGGCAGATCGTCTATTTCGCGCCCAACAGCGACCGCGGTTTCGTGGACGCGGTCACCACGGCGGTACACGCCAGCCCCACCCCGACGGTCGTGAGCATCAGCTGGGGCCAGTCCGAAGATTCCTGGACCGGCCAGGCGCGCACCGCGCTGGACCAGGCCTTCGCCGACGCCGCCGCGCTCGGCGTCACGGTGACCGCGGCCGCGGGTGACAACGGCAGCGGCGACCGGGTGACCGACGGGAAGGTCCACGCCGACTTCCCCGCGTCCAGCCCGCACGCGCTCGCCTGCGGTGGCACCAGCCTGCGGGTGAACACCGCCACCGGCGCGGTGTCCGCGGAGACCGTCTGGAACGACGGGTCCGGAGGCGGGGCCACCGGAGGCGGGATCAGCGACGCGTTCGGCCTGCCCGGCTGGCAGGCTTCGGCCGGGGTGCCCGGCCAGGCCGGGTCCGGCCAGGCCGGCCGGGGCGTGCCCGACGTCGCGGGCAACGCCGACCCCGCGACGGGGTACCAGGTGCTGGTGGACGGGCAGTCCATGGTGGTCGGCGGTACCAGCGCGGTGGCCCCGCTGTGGGCGGCGCTCATCTGCCGCCTGGCACAGGCCACGGGCAAATCGTTCGGCCTGATGCAGCCCTTGCTGTACGCGGGGGTCAGCGCCGGGACCACCACGGCCGGATTCCGCGACATCACCCAGGGCAGCAACGGGGCCTACAAGGCGGGGCCAGGCTGGGACGCCTGCACAGGACTCGGCGTGCCGGACGGCACGGCGCTGGTGGCCAGGCTCGGCGGCTGACGCGGCCGAGGCCCACGCGACGGAGCCGCGCGGGCCTCAAGGCCAGCGGGGGGTTCCGGGCCATGGGGGTCCGGGGCTTGCCCCCGGGGAGGCGGAGTGCTCCCCCGGGCCAGCAGGGCCGGCGACCGCCTCAGCCGAGGTGGTCGCGGCCGGGCGGGGAGTCCCAGTCGGCCAGGCGCGGCTCGACCTTGAGCCGCCATGACGCGTCGTTGACGAACGACGGCCTGGGCCCGCGCACCAGGCCGCCAAACGAGGAGAAGTCGGTGGTCTGCCTGAAGGCGGGCAGCCGGTACAGGTCGCGGGCGTAGGCCCAGAGGCTGCCGAACTCGGTCAGCCGGCGCTCGGTGACCCCGGCCAGCGGGTTGTACCCGGTGTCGAAGCGTGCCAGCGTCGGCCACAGCCGCACGTCGGCCTCGGTGATCCCCGCGCCGAACAGGTACCTGCGGCCGGCCAGGCGGTCGTCGAGTTCCTCCAGCATCGCGATCATCGCCTGCCTGAGTTCCGCATAGTCCTGCTGGGTCGTGGCCCCGGCGACCCGGTACGGGCCGTTGTTCACGTTGGTGTACACGCGCTCGTTCAGCGCGTCGATCTCGGCGCGCAGCGGCTCCGGGTAGAGGTCGGGCGATGGCGCGGCCCGGGCGCCAAACTGGGTGCCGAGGTCGATCGTGATGTCAGGGAAGTTGTTGCTGACGATCTTGCCGGTCTCCCGGTCCCAGAGCACGGGCACAGAGACATGGCCGTCGTAACCGGGCTCGGTCGCCTCGTAGGCCTGCGCGAGAAGCGTGAATCCGTTGACCGGATCCGGCCCGCGGTGCTCGCGGAACGCCCAGCCGCGGCCGTCCCGCACGTCGTCCACGTAGGACAGCGAGACGACGTCATCCAGGCCCTTGAGCTTGCGCACGATCGCGGTGCGCTGGGCCCACGGGCAGCCCCACGAGATATAGAGGTGGTACCGGCCGGGGACGGCCGGGTATCCGCTGGACCCATCCGCGGTGATCCGGCCCTGGAACCGGTACACCGGGCGCTGGAACGAGCTGCCCTTGTTGAACCCGCGGCCCGGCCCGTACAGGCCGTAGCTGTTGTAGTCCACCGGGCTGGCATAGCGAGGTATCGACGTCTGGGTCATCTGGGCCTCCCGGCTCGACTGGCGCTCCTGCCTATTCTGCGCCGCCTCCGCCGATCGTGGCCGGGGCGCCGAATGGGCGCAGCGCCTCGGGCACCGCGACCGTGCCACCCTCGTCCTGGAAGTTCTCCATGATCGAAAGCAGCGCCCTGGCGGTGGCCCCGGTCCCGTTCAGCGTGTGCACGAACTCCAGGGCGCCCTCGCGCCGGAACCGGATGTTCAGCCGACGCGCCTGGTAGTCCGTGGTGTTCGAGCAGGAGGTGATCTCCCGGTACCGCTGCTGCACCGGGAACCAGGCCTCGATGTCGTACTTCTTCGCCGCGGGTGCGCCCAGGTCGCCCACGGCGATGTTCATCACCCGGTAGGGCAGGCCGAGCGCCTGGGTGATCTCCTCCTCGTAGCCAAGCAGCCGCTCGTGGAACTCGGCGGACTGCCCGGGCAGGCAGTAGACGTACATCTCCACCTTGTCGAACTGGTGCACCCGGAACATGCCCTTGGTGTCCTTGCCCGCGGCCCCCGCCTCACGGCGGAAGTTCGTGGTGTACCCCGCGTAGAGGGCAGGCAGGTCGGCCTCGT
>DASXKD010000340.1:0-4285 GCA_036497045.1 Streptosporangiaceae bacterium
CGCCCTGGAGAGTGGCTACATCGCGGCCGTAGGGCTCACCCACATCCACTACCTGGGCGTCACGCCGATGGCGGACCCGGGGCTGTGCGTGCCCGCCCAGTGGCCGTCGTCCCGCAGGCTGGCCGCCGGGGACGTACTGAGCTGCGAGATCAGCGCCAGCTACCACGGGTATCCGGGGCAGGTGCTGCGCACCTTCGCCATCGCCGCCGACCCGGTGCCGCGCTACCGTGACCTGCACGACGTGGCCGGCGCGGCGTTCGGCGCGATAACGGCCCGGCTGGCGCCCGGTGTGACCGCCAGCGAACTCACCGAGGCCGCGGCCGACGTCATCCTCGGTGCCGGGTACACGATCTACGACGACCTGATGCACGGGTACGGAGGCGGTTACCTGCAGCCGGTGGTGTCCCGGGCCGGCCTGGAGGCGCGGCAGGCGCCCGGCTTCACGTTCGCCGCGGGCATGACCGTGGTCATCCAGCCCAACGTGATCACCCCGGACGAGCGGGCCGGCGTGCAGACCGGGGAACTCATGCTGGTCACCGAATCCGGCTGCGAGTCACTGCACGATTGCCCCCGCGGCTTCGCCCGCATCGGCGACTGACTGCCAGGCCCGGCGGCTGACCAGGCCGGCCCGGTTGCCTGCGCATGGGCTATACCTGGGTGCATGGACGTGGACCTGCCGATCTGTGCGACCTGCGGAGTGCAGTACCCGGCCCCGCGCGAGGACTGCCCCATCTGCCTGGACGAACGCCAGTACGTCGGCTGGGACGGGCAGCGCTGGACCAGCCTCGCCGAACTCGCCGCCGCCGGGCACCGGGGCCATATCGCGGGAGAGGGGCCCGGCGTGCTCGGCATCGGGGCCCAGCCCCCGACCGCCATCGGGCAGCGCGCCCTGCTGATCAGGACCTCATCCGGCAACGTGCTCTTCGACATGATCAGCTACCTGGACGAGGACCTGGCCGAACAGATCCGTGCGCTGGGCGGGATCGCGGCCATCGCGATCAGCCACCCGCACTTCTACGGGTCGATGACCGAGTGGGCCCGCGAGTTCGGCGCCCCCGTCTACATCCACGCCGCCGACCGGCAGTGGGTCACCCGGCCGGACCCGCTGGTCCGGTTCTGGGACGGCGAGACCGAGCAGATCGGGGACGGCCTCACGCTCATCAACGTCGGTGTGCACTTCGAGGGCGGGCAGGTGCTGCACTGGACCGGGCCGGAAGGCGGGGCGGGCGCACTGTTCTCCGGGGACATCATGACCGTGGTCCAGGACCGGCGGTACGTGTCCTTCATGTACAGCTATCCGAACCTGATACCGGAGCGGCCCGAGGTCATCCGGCGTGGCCTGGCCCGGCTCAAGCCCTACCCGTTCGACCGGGTCTATGGTGCCTGGTGGCGGCGGGTGGTGGACACCGACGGGACGGCGGCGGTCGCCAGGTCCGCGGAGCGCTATCTGCGCTTCGCGCTCGGCGGTGACGGTGCGCAGCCCGGCGGACTTGGGTAAACACGGCGGAACCGATAGGCTCCGGCCGACGATCAAGGAACGATCCGCGCCCCTCGGCACGGTGGGGGAGTGATCATATATGCGGCGCATCATCGTTGCGGCAGCTGCCACCGCGCTCATCGGCTCCGTCGTAGCGGCCTGCGGGAGCACCTCGTCCAGCAGCACCGCAAGCGGCAGCGGCAGCAGTAGCGCGGCCAGCTCGGCTACCAGCTGCACGCACGCCAGCATCCAGAACGAGCTGTACACCAAGGGCATGCTCACGGTCGCGACCGACAACCCGGTCTTCACGCCCTGGTTCGAGAAAAACAAGCCGTCCAACGGCCTGGGCTACGAGAGCGCGGTCGCCTACGCGGTCGCCCGCCAGCTCGGCTTTTCCAACTCCCAGGTGGTGTGGGTCACCGAGCCGTTCAGCAGCTCGTACGCTCCCGGGCCGAAGAAGTTCGACTTCGACATCAACGAGGTCTCCTACACGCCACAGCGCGCGCAGGCGGTCACGTTCTCCAACAGCTACTACGACGTGCAGCAGGCCATCGTGGCGCTCAAGGGCTCCCCGATCGTCACCCACCACACCCCGGCCGACCTGAAAAAGTACCTCTACGGCGACCAGGTGGGAACGACCGGCCTGACCTACATCACCAACAACATCCAGCCGACCCAGCAGCCGAGGGTCTTCGACACGCTCAGCGAGGTGTCCGCCGCGCTGGCGGCGCACCGGATCGACGCCCTGATCACCGACACCCCCACCGCGCAGTACATGGCCTCGGCGCAGCTCAAGCACGCGGTCCTGGTGGCGCAGTTCCCGTCGGTGGGTGAGCACTACGGGCTGCTGTTCCACCAGGGCAACCCGCTGGTGAACTGCGTCAACAAGGCCATCGCCACGCTCAAGGCCAACGGGACGCTGCAGCAACTGCAGCAGAAGTACCTGCAGATCTACCTGACGTTCCCCACCATCCAGCCCTGAGCCGCGGTGGCGCTGAGCGGAAGCCCGCCCCCGGGTTCGTTCGCACGGACCGGGCGCGGGGCCAGGCTGCTCGGCGGCGGCCGTAGCGGGACGGTCATCTCGACCGCCAGCACGCTCGTCGTGCTCGGGGTGCTGGCCGCCATCTTCCTGCTGGCGCCCGGCGCGCGGGCGGTGGAGCACGCCTTCTTCAGCCCACAGCACATGTGGCAGTCGTTCATCGGCAACCCGCAGCAGGGCTACTACTCGGTGGGCGCGGCGATCTGGCTCAACATCCGGATGTTCCTCGCCGCGGAGGTGTTCATCCTGCTGCTGGCCCTGCTGATCGCCCTGATCAGGCAGTCTGCGCACCCGGCGCTGTTCCCGATCAGGATCCTCGCGACCGGGTACGTCGACTTCTTCCGCGGCGTGCCGCTGATCCTGGTGATCTTCGCCATCGGCCTGGGCGTGCCCGCCCTGAGCCTGCCGCTGGTCTCCAACCAGTCCAACGCGGTGTACGGGGTGACCGCCCTGGTGCTGTCCTACTCCGCGTACGTCTCCGAGGTGTACCGGGCCGGGCTGAACTCGGTGCACCGGAGCCAGGTGGCGGCGGCCCGGTCACTCGGCCTGCGGCACTGGCAGGCGCTGCGCCACGTCATCCTGCCCCAGGCGATGCGGAACATCATCCCGCCGCTGCTCAACGACTTCATCAGCCTGCAGAAGGACACCGCCTTGGTCGGCGTCCTGGGCACCATCGAGGCCAACAAGGCGGCCGAGATCTACAGCGAGCAGGTGTTCAACTTCTCCAGCTTCACCGTGGCCGCCATCCTGTTCCTGATCCTCACCATCCCGCTCGCGCGGTTCACTGACCGGCTGATCGAGCGGGACCGCCGCCGCCGCCTCGCCGGAGCCACCGCATGAGCGCCAGCGCGCAAGCAAGCCCTCCGCCGGTGGCCCGCGATGAGGCAATCAGGATCGAGGGGCTGCACAAGTCGTTCGACACCAACGAGGTGCTCAAGGGCATCGACCTGTCCGTGGCCACGCATGAGGTGGTCTGCCTGATCGGGGCGTCCGGGTCCGGCAAATCCACGCTGCTGCGCTGCGTGAACCTGCTCGAGCCGATCAACTCCGGGCGGATCAGCCTGTGGGGCCAGGAGGTCACCGGGCCGGACATCGACCCGAACCTGGTGCGCAGGCACGTCGGGATCGTGTTCCAGTCCTTCAACCTGTTCCCGCACATGACCGTGCTCCGGAACGTGACGCTGGCCCCGACGAAGGTCCGCCGGGTTCGGGCGGCGCAGGCCGACGAGGAAGCCCGGGCGCTGCTGGCCAGATTCGGGCTGGCGGACAAGGAAGCCGACTTCCCAGACCGGCTCTCCGGCGGGCAGCAGCAGCGCGTGGCGATCGTCCGGGCGCTGGCCATGAAACCGCAGATCATGCTGCTCGACGAGGTGACCAGCGCGCTCGACCCGGAACTGGTGTCCGAGGTGCTCGACGTGATCAGGGAACTGGCCGCCACCGGCATGACGATGGTCATCGCGACGCACGAGATGGGCTTCGCCAAGGACATCGCCCGCCGGGTGTGCTTCCTTGAAGAAGGGCGGATCATCGAGGACGCCCCGCCCGCCGAACTGTTCACCAATCCCAGGGACGAGCGCACCCAGCGGTTCCTGCGCCGCATCGTGGACGCTGGCAGGCTCTGACCCAAGCCCGGCCCGCGGCGGATTAATGCGTTGATGTCCGAACGCTGTGCTGGGATATACAGATAGCGACACTCGGCGGTCCGGGCTGTCCGGCCCGCCGAAAAGATCAAGAATCTAGATGCGGGGCATGGACGGAGAGCCGCAGCG
>DASXKD010000341.1:0-1614 GCA_036497045.1 Streptosporangiaceae bacterium
TCATCCGCCGGGTGCACCACGCGGTGGCCGAGGCCTACGCGGCCGGGTACCTGGGCGAGAACATCCTCGGCTCCGGGTTGAACCTGGACGTGACCGTGCACGCGGGGGCCGGCGCCTACGAGTGCGGCGAGGAGACGGCGCTGCTCGACTCGCTGGAGGGCTTCCGCGGGCAGCCGCGGCTGAAGCCGCCGTTCCCTGCCATCGCCGGGCTCTACGCCTGCCCCACCGTGGTCAACAACGTGGAGTCGATCGCCAGCGTGCCTTACATCGTGCAGCACGGCGCCGCGGCGTTCGCCGCGCTGGGCACCGAGAGGTCCAAGGGGTTCGGCATCTTCTCGCTGACCGGGCATGTGACCACGCCGGGCCAGTACGAGGCACCGCTCGGCGTCACCCTGCGGGAACTCCTGGACCTGGCCGGCGGCGTCCGGGGCGGCCGCGCGCTGAAGTTCTGGACGCCCGGCGGGTCGTCCACGCCGATCTTCACCGACGAGCACCTCGACGTGCCGCTCGACTTCGAGGGGGTCGGCGCGGCGGGCTCCATGCTCGGCACCCGGGCGCTGCAGATCTTCGACGACACCACCTGCGTGGTCCGCGCCACGCTCCGGTGGACCGAGTTCTACCAGCACGAATCCTGCGGCAAGTGCACCCCGTGCCGCGAGGGGACCTACTGGATGGTCCGCGTCCTGGAGCGGCTGGACCGCGGCCACGGCACCGATGAGGACCTGGACAAGCTGCTCGACATCTGTGACAACATCGCCGGACGGGCGTTCTGCGCGTTCGGTGACGGTGCGATCAGCCCGGTGGTGTCCTCGATCAAGTACTTCAGGGACGAGTTCATCGAGCACTTCAAGCGCGGCGGCTGCCCGTTCGATCCCGCCGCCTCGACGGCCTGGGCCGACGGAGGTCAGTGACCAATGACCGCACAAGCTGAGACGGGGGCGCTGGCGCCCGTGGAGCAGCGGGTGACCGTCACCATCGACGGCTTCGAGATGACCGTGCCCAAGGGCATGCTGGTGATCCGGGCGGCCGAGTTGCTCGGAATCCAGATACCCCGGTTCTGCGACCACCCGCTGCTCGACCCGGTCGGCGCCTGCCGCCAGTGCCTGGTCGAAGTGGAAGGCCAGGCCAAGCCGCTCGCGTCGTGCACCACCACCTGCACCGACGGGATGAAGGTGCGCACCCAGCTCACCTCGCGGGTGGCGGAGAAGGCACAGAGCGGCGTGATGGAGCTTCTCCTGATCAACCACCCGCTCGACTGTCCCATGTGCGACAAGGGCGGCGAGTGCCCGCTGCAGAACCAGGCCATGTCCAACGGCCGGGGCGAGACCAGGTTCACCGAGACCAAGCGCACCTTCGCCAAGCCCGTGGCGCTGTCCAGCGAGGTGCTGCTTGACCGGGAGCGCTGCGTTTCCTGCGCGCGGTGCACCAGGTTCGCCGAGCAGATCGCCGGCGACCCGCTCATCGAACTGCTGGAGCGCGGGCCCGACCAGCAGGTCGGTATCGCCGACGGGGTGCCGTTCGACTCCTACTTCTCCGGCAACACCGTGCAGATCTGCCCGGTCGGCGCGCTGACCGGGGCCGCCTACCGGTTCCGCGCCCGGCCGTACGACCTGG
>DASXKD010000342.1:0-1780 GCA_036497045.1 Streptosporangiaceae bacterium
GCGGCCACATGTCCGGGCTGAGCCGCTCGCAGGGCCCTGCCCAGGAGCAAGGCGGCGACGAAGCCGAGCAGACCGGCCGACAGTGCCCGGAACACGCCGACCGGCAGCCCGAGCAGCCTCCGCGATACCCACGCCAGGACCAGTACCAGCACGATGCTGGTAGCCAGCACGACCCCCGCGAAGAGCAACCCGTTCACAGCAGCAATTGTGCCGTCGACATGGTCTCCCCCGCCAGGCAGGGCAGGCCGCGACGGTCGCCCTGGCCGCGGCCGTGTCCTTCCCCTGCCTGGGTGAAAACCGTCAAGGCCGGTTTTAGCGATCCCCGTTTTCCGACTGCGCGCGTGTACCGATCGGCAAGCAGGCCTGCTACGAGTCGGGCCAGAGATCCTCAGGTTCACGCCCGCGGGTCTCGGGGAGCAGCCAGAAGAGCCCCATGAGCGGGACCGCGGGCAGGAAGGTGGACAACCCGGCTACCGCGAACGGGTGACCGGCGCGGGCCACAGAACCAAAGACGACCAGGCCGATCGCCGCCCCCAGCACTCCCGCCGCCAGCGACCAGCCGGCTACCGAGGCTCGTACCGAGGTGGGAAACAGCTCGTTGTTCAGTGCTCCGGCCGCCGGCGCGAAGACCGAGGCGGCGAGCACCCCAATGATGTAGCCGACCAGCAGCGCCGGAGCGGAGCCGGTGTAGGCGAGGATGGCGAACAGGGCCACTGCCGTCATGGCCAGTGCGCCGGTCAGGCGCCTGCCCACCCGGTCCGCCAGCCACCGTCCGGCCAGCAGTCCGGCCAGCCCGGCGACGCCAGCCCCGGCAACCATGCCGGCGGTCACGATGCCTGGCTGGTGCAGGAAGCTCTGCGCGAACAGGAAGGTAAAGCTGTTGGCTGGTCCCGTGATCGCATTGACGGCAAAAGCCAGGACCATGATCACCACCAGGCGGCGCCGGAACGGCCGGGTGACGGCACCGAGCACGGGGATCGGATGCTTGGGTCCGGCCGCGGCCACGGCGAACCGGTCGGGCTCGACGATCCAGCGCCGGAGGAGGGGCAACAGGGCCAGGGGGACCAGCGCTAGCGCGAACACGCCCCGGAACCCGAGCGTGCGGGCCGCCAGGCTGTGCACGATGGCGATGGTCCCTGCACCGAGGCCGTACCCGGCGGCCACGAGCGCCACTGCCTTGGCCCGGTCAGCCGAGGCGGTCTGCTCGGCCGCGTCGACCTGCGCCAGCCCATTGGTGGCGCTCAGCAGGGGACGCCCGCTGGCGAAGATGGCCACGAACCACCAGTAGCTGGGGCTGGCCGCGGCCACCGCGGTCAGCCCCAGCCCGGCGCCGACCGTGATGAGCAGCATCATTCGCCGGCCGAAGCGGTCGGCCAAGCCGGTGATGGGCAGACCGCCCAGAGATGCCAATCGGATGATGGCCAGTCCAACGCCCAGCTCGGTCCCCGACAGCCCGGCCTGGTCGGCGAACGTTGCGCCATGCGTCACCTGGCCGAACCCCCGGGCCACATCGCCGAGTGCGGCGACGATGCCGAACTGCGCGAACCCCGAAGCGAAGGCGGCGATGGCCACACCAACCACGGCCCGGTCGTTCCAGCGATGCAGATGAAGCCCGGCCGTCCGGGACTCAGGGACCGCGCTCGGATCGGTGCTCACGATCCGCCGTCCACAGCGACTCCCCGCCTCGCGCCCTTGGCGGCCATGCGGCGTGCGCGTCGGAACGGTACGCCTTGCGCCGAGTTGTCGAGGTCAAACAGCGCCAACGGCACGCGGCCACTGT
>DASXKD010000343.1:0-11270 GCA_036497045.1 Streptosporangiaceae bacterium
CATCGCCGCCCTGCACGACGACGCGGCAAGCGCCGAGGAGACCGACTGGCCGCAGATCCTCGCCTGGTACGACGACCTCGTCGCCTTCACCGACGACCCGATGCGCCAGGACCCCGCCGCGGTGCTCGGGCGTGCGGTCGCGGTCGGCCACGTCCTCGGCGCCGCCGCCGGGCTGCGCGAAACCGACCGGCTGCGTGACGTGATCGGCGAGCGGCACCGCTGGCACGCCGTCCGCGGCCACCTGCACGAGTTGGGCGGCGACCTCCCCGCCGCCGCCACGGCGTACGCCGAGGCCGCCCGCCGGGCCACGAACGTCGCCGAGCGCGACCACCTGGTCCGCCAGGCCGCCCGCGCGCGGGCCACCGAGCTACGCGGGAACAGCCGTCTCACTGAGCGTCCCCCATAGGCTCGCGTACCCAGCTATGACCCCGGTTGAGCCGGGCAACGCGTCATCGAAGAGGATCGCCGATGAATGAAGCCGTGAAGTCATCCGTGGCCGTATTCGGGCTGGGCGGAACGATCGCCATGACGCAGACGACAGGCGGCGGGGTGTCGCCGGCGCTCTCAGCACCTGAACTGCTCGCGGCTGTGCCTGGTCTGAGCGACGTCGAAGCCGGCATACGTGCCGTGGACTTCCGCCAGAAGCCCGGAGCATCCCTGTCGTTCGGCGACCTCTTCGAGTTGGTGACCGCGATCAACGACGCGCTCGCTGGCGGCTGCACCGGCGTGGTCGTCACCCAGGGCACGGACACGATCGAGGAGGTTGCCTATGCCCTGGACCTGCTACTTCCCACGGATGCCCCGGTCGTCGTCACCGGCGCCATGCGCAACCCGACGATGGCCGGGGCGGACGGCCCGGCGAACATCCTGGCAGCGGTCAGGGTGGCGCTCAGCCCACGGGCGCGCGGCCTGGGCTGCCTGGTGGTCCTCAACGATCAGATCCACGCGGCCCGGTGGGTCCGCAAGACCCATACCGGAAGCACCGCCGCCTTCGCCTCGCCTGGTCACGGGCCGCTCGGCGAGGTCGTGGAAGGCCACGTTCGCATTCCGATCGGCATCCGGCACCGGTCCCCGGCCCTCCATCCCGATCCCGCGAGGGAGGTGCGCGTGGGCGTCGCGACTGTCGTGCTCGGCGACGATGGCAGGCTCATCGAAGCGATCGGTGCGCATGTTGATGGCCTGGTCGTGGCCGCCTTCGGCGTGGGCCATGTCCCGGCCGGCGTGGTGCCTGTCCTGGCCGGGCTCGCCGAGCGGATCCCGGTGGTGCTGGCCTCCCGTGTCGGCGCCGGACCGGTACACGACAGCACCTACGCCTTTCCCGGTTCGGAACGCGACCTGCTGGCGCGCGGGCTGATCAGCGCCGGCTACCTGGACCCACTCAAGGCACGCATCCTGTTGCACCTGCTTGTCGCGTCGGGAGCCGATCCCGCCCGGATCCGCGACACCTTCGCAGCGGGAGGCGGGCTTGCGGAGCCCGACGATTGATCCAGCCGGGGATCGCCAAGCTCGCGCAACTTTGCGACAGCGGCCCGCTCACCAACGAAGAGTTCGAGGCCCAGAAGGCCAAGCTGCTCGCCGAGATGTCACCGCTCAGGCGGACAGGCCCTGGAGCAGAGCGCGGACCGCCCGGGCGACATCATCCCTGGTCGCCTTGGGCCGGTCGGATGCGGCGATCAGCATGCTGCCACGGGTGAGCGCGCCGAGGAACAGCCGGGCCAGCGTGTCCGGGTCCTCCACCCGCAGCCGCCCCGCATCCCGGGCTGCCCGCAACTGGCCGGCGATGGCGGCAAAGGCGAACTTCTCGTCCAGTTCGGTGAACCGCGCCAGCCCAAGCACGGCGGGGGCGTCGGTGATGAGAATGCGCTGCGCGGCGGGCTCGAGGATGACGTCGAGGAACGCCTCGAAACCTCGTGCGAGGAACTCCACCTCGTCGCGCGCGCCCGCCGCCATCCGGCCCGAGGCCTCAAGTATCTCGGCGTGGAACTGCTCGAAGACGGCCTCGAACAGCGCAGCCTTCGTAGGGAAGTGATGGTAGAGGGCGCCCGTCGTCACCCGTGCCTGCCGGGCGATCTCGTCTACGGACGTGTCCGCAAACCCCCGCTGGCCGAAGAGCTGGCGGCCGGCCGCGACCAGCGCCGCGCGGGTCTGCGCCACCTGCTCGGCGCGCAGCGAGAGCCGGGCGCCTTTCCCTTGGCCGCTGTCCACATCGTCTATGAAGCCAGATCCGGTCGCCTTGTGCACCCTCTTGCCTGTTGACATAGTGCTGCTATGTGAAATTAACTTGCTATCTAACAGTGTACCGCGATCGTCAGGAGTGAGCCATGACCGACGGGATCATCGAGGCCCTGCAGGCAGAGCGAGAGGTAGTGCTCGGCATCTGCGCCGGGCTCAGCGAAACGGACTGGGCGGCCGAGAGCGGCTGCGCTGGCTGGTCGGTGCGGGATGTGATCTCTCACCTGGGAGCCGCCTACTGGATGGTGGCGGACCCGTCGTCGCGGCCGGCCGGCGAGGGCCTGCCCTTCGAGCGCGCCCAGGACGCCCTCATCGCGGCGCGCCGCCACCTGTCGGCGGCGGAGACCCTGGCGGACTACGCGGACATCAGCACCAAGGCGATCGAAATCCTGGCGGGACTGCTGGGCAGCGACAACGAGGTGCCACTCGGCGACCTTGGGACGTACCCGGCCGGGATCCTGCCTACCGCATTTTGTTTCGATCATTACGCACACACCCGGCTGGACTTGTTCCCGCCACGTGGGCCGCTGACCGGGGAACCCCCACCGGCGGGTGCCCTCACGTTCGAGCCCGCCCTGGACTGGGCGCAGGCCGCACTGCCACAGCAGAACGGCAAGGTCCTGGCCGAACTGGCCGGGCCGGTGGCGGCCATCATCACCGGGCCGGGAGCGCGGACCATCCAGATCGGGCCGCCCGGGGATCCGGTAGCCCGGATAAGTTCCGACGCCGGCTCGTTCCTCCGCTGGGTCTCTCAGCGGGCAACCCCGGAAGAGGTGGGTGCCGAGATGTCCGGCGACGCCGGGCAACTCGCCATCGCCCGCGAGCTCCACGTCTTCTGACCAAACGGCAGCCCGGCCCGGGGAGTACCCCCGAAGTAGGGTGCCCGGGGCAACGGGCCAAGGCTTCGTGGCGGGATGGGTCCCTGGGCCAGAGGGGTTCCGGGGGGTCGCCTCCCGGGTCGGCAGGGCCGAGGCTGCGTGGCGGAGGAACTGAGCCCTAGTCCGGCGGGGACTCCGGGGGCTTGCCCTTCTGGCCCAGTACCGCGACCGCATGCGCGGCGATCAGGCCGCCGGAATTGACGGCGGCGTGCAGCAGCACCGGGGCAGCCAGGCGGCCCGAGCGGGCCCGCAGCCAGGACAGCAGCACGCCGCCAGCCGCCGTCGCCGCGCAGCCGGCGCAGGTGCCCACTATGGCCCGGCGGCGGTCGCCGGCCAGTTCATTGGCGCGTAGCGCATGGAGGGTGGGCCGGATATGCCAGGCGCCGAACACGACGTTGGTCACCGCGATGGCGGCGGTGTCGGCCATCACCCGGCGCAGCGCCGCCTGCAGCACGCCGCGGAACGCGGTTTCCTCCCACAGGGCGGTGCCGATGGGAATGCGGATCAGGGCCTGATAGGCGACATCGCGCCCGCTCAGCCCGCCGGCCCGCTGGTCGCCGAGCAGTGGGCGGGTGGCAGGCACCACGGCGATGAGCAGCCAGCATGCGCCGGTCCCAGCCGCCAGCCCGGACCCGAGCCACCCCGGCAGCCACCTGTCGCGGCCCAGGCCGAGGTCCGCAGGTGTCAGCCGACTCAGCGTGGCGGCCGCCAGCGCGCCGCCGGTGGCACCGAGGTTGAGCCGGACGTACCAGCGGTCGTGCCCCGAGTGCAGGCCGGCCACGTTGTTATAAGCGGTAAGGACGGCGCAGGTCGCGATCGCGAACCCGGCATCCCGGCTGTGTTGGCCCGGGGGGACGACCCCCCGTGCTGGCTGGGGGGCATGCCGCGTCAACCTGCCGAACCGCCTCATGTTCGCTCAGCCTCCCGGCTGCACCAGGCCGGTCTCGTAGGCGAGCACCACGGCCTGGGTGCGGTCCCGCAGCCCGAGCTTCATCAGGATCCGGCTCACGTGGGTCTTCACGGTCTGGTCTGCCACGACCAGCCGGTCGGCTATCTCCGCGTTGGACAGCCCGCGGGCGACGAGGGCGAGCACCTCCGATTCCCGGTCGGTGAGGCCCTCGATCTGCTTGCGGTTCGGGGTCCGGGGCGCACCCATCCGGGCGAACTCGGCGATGAGGCGCCGGGTCACCCCGGGGGCGAGCAACGCGTCGCCGGCCGCGACCAGTCGCACCGCCTGGGCCAGTTCGTGGGCGGACGCGTCCTTGAGCAGGAACCCGCTGGCGCCCGAACGCAGCGCCTCGTAGACATAGTCGTCGAGGTCGAAGGTGGTCAGCACGAGGACCTTCGGCGGGTCGGGCATGACCGTGATCGCCCGGGTGGCCTGGAGGCCGTCGAGCACCGGCATCCGCACGTCCATGAGGATGACGTCCGGGTGCAGTTCGGCGGCGTGGGTGATGGCTTCCTGCCCGTTCACCGCCTCCGCGATGACCTCGATGTCCGGCTGGGCGTTCAGCAGGACGGAGAAGCCGGATCGCACCATCCCCTGGTCGTCAGCGATCACGACTCGGATGGTCACGACGGATCCTGCGCCGAGCCAGAATCCAGCGGAAGAGCGGCGGTCACCAGGAACTCGCCTTTCTCGGTCGGGCCGGCCTGGAGGTGGCCCCCCAGCATGGTGGCGCGTTCATGCATGCCGATGATGCCATGCCCGCCGCCCTCGCCGGGCATCCCGTCCTGGTCCCCGGGGAAGCGCATCCCTGGCGGGCAGCGGTCGTTGCGGACCTCCACCACCAGGGCCGCATCGCCGTAGTACAGCTTCACCTGGACCGCCGCTCCCGGGGCGTGCTGCATGGCGTTGCTCAGTGCCTCCTGGATGATCCGGTAGGCGGACAGGTCCGCTCCTGCGGGGAGCGGGCGGACGGTGCCGCTAATACCGGCGGTGACCGTCACGCCCGCACTGCGCGCGGAGTCCAGCAGCCCGTCCAGGTCATCGAGGCCCGGCTGGGGCGCGATTTCCGGCGTGTCGCTGCGCAGCACGCCGAGCACCCGGCGCAGCTCCTTGAGGCCGGACAGCGCGCTGGCGCGGATCTCCGCGAAGCTATCTACCAGTTCCTTCGGCGGGTCCTTGACCTTGTAGGGCCCGGCCTCGGCCTGGATCGCGATCACCGACATGTGGTGGGCGACGACGTCGTGCAGTTCGCGGGCGATGCGCTGACGCTCCTGGAGCAGCGCGCGCTCGCCCTCGTGCCTGCGTTCCTGGACCGCGAGCCGTTCGTTGTTGCCACGCCGGGTGCGGACGACCACACCGGCCAGCACCGGGACCGCGGCGGTGAGGATGGCGGTCGTGGCGGGCTGGCCATAGATCAAGGTGCCACCGATCCCCGTCACCACTGCCGCGGTCACCACCACCCACGCCTCACAGCGGACCGCCACCGCGTACAGGCACAGGACGTAGACGAGAATCGCGCCGGGGAGCGCCCCCATCGACGAGAACGCCCCGCCGACCCAGAACAGGCCGACCGCAGAGGCACACCAGGCCGTCAGCGGCAGATAGCTGCGCACGGCCAGGGGCGCGCACAGGGCCAGCGAGATCAGCAGGAGCACCACGGAGCTGGCGTTAGCCGGGTGCTGGCCGACCAGCTTGCTGTTCGTAGTGGCGAAGCAGATGAGCGCGACGATCACGTCGGTGACCGCCACCAGGTCGATCCGTCCGCGCATCAGCCACCGCGGGCGCGGCGCAGGCGGCCTGGTGACGCCGGCCGCGACCACGGCCGCGATCCGGCGCATGGTGGTGGCACTGCGGCCGGTGCGGGGGCTGGGGCTGGAGCCCTGGTTCATAGGGCCAGCGTAAGGCGGCGGCATGGGCAGTTTCGTGACCCCTGAGAGGCATCTTCGCGCCGCTACCTGAGTAGGGGAGCGACTACCCCGGCCGCCGCCGGTGGCGGCCGGAGCGGTCCCGGTGTGGCCCTCATGACCCCTGCGGGGGACGCCGGCAGTCGGCTCCGCAGGGTGACGCCGACCAGCGGTGGCGCTCCGTAACTTCCTGGTCAGGCCCACATTCGGACAGGAAGGACTCGTCATGAGACTGCGCCGCACCAGCGCCATCGCGGCGGTCGCGGCCGCCGTGGCCGCGACGACCGCCGCCGTCTACCCGAGCGCCCCAGCCGACCGGCTTCAGCCGATGCCGGCCCTCACCGCCCCGGCGCTCACGGCCCGCTACACGGCGGACGCATACCAGATCGCCCGGGCCGCGAGTGCCGCCAGCCGGGCGGGCAACACCGGGCTCGCCCACTCCCTGGACGCCATGCGCGGCGGACAGTTCCTCGACTTCAACCCCGCCGGGCAGGGCGTGGCGGTCGAGGTCTTCGGCAACCTGGCCACGGCCACCCGGGTGGCCATCCTCGTACCGGGCTCGGACACCTCACTGGCCACGTTCGACTCCCGGGGCACGGCCTCACCAGAAGGCGCGGCCCGCGCCCTCACGGCGCAGGCCCGCAAGCTGGACCCCCACGCGCGCCTCGCGGTCATCGCCTGGCTCGGCTACCTGACCCCGAGCACGCTGAGCCCTGCCGTGATGACCTCGGGCGACGCCGGGCAGGGTGCGGACGCGTTGCGCCCGTTCGTGGGCGATCTCGTCAGGCACGGCCATCAGGTCGCGCTGATCTGCCACAGCTACGGGTCCGTGGTCTGCGGCCTGGCCGCCGCGCACCTGCCGGCAACCGACATCGCGGTGGTCGGCAGCCCCGGGATGGACGCCTCCTCGGTGCGCGCGCTGCACACCACCGCCCGGGTGTGGGCGGGACGGGGCGCCGGCGACTGGATCCAGCACGTGCCGCACGTCCACTTCCTCGGGCTCGGCTTCGGCCAGGATCCGATGGCCCCGGCCTTCGGCGCCAGGATCTTCGACTGCGGCAGCGGCGGGCACAGCGGCTACTTCAAGCCGGGCAGCATCGCCCTGCGAAACCTGGCCCACATCGCGCTCGGTGACCCTGCCGGGGTGACCCGATGACCGGCCACGCCATCACCCGGGCCCGCGGCCTCGCCGCCAAGATCGACGCCGCCACCCCGGCGCACCGGGACCGCACCGTGGACGCGCTCCGCGCCCTGGCCATCGCCGGTGTCATCCTGGGCCACTGGCTGGTCACCGCGCTGGTGCTGACCTCCAGCCGGACCGGGCACGGCCTGCACGACGAGAGCCCGCTGGCCACGATGCCCTACCTCACCCCGCTGTCCTGGATCTTCCAGACGCTCGCCATCTTCTTCCTGGTCGGCGGGTACGCCGCCGCCCGCAGCTACCACGGCGACTACCGGTCCTGGCTGCGCAAGCGCCTGGCCCGGCTGTCCCGGCCGGTGGCGCTGCTCGCCGCCGTCTGGGTGCCGCTGGCGGCGGGACTGTACTACCTGGGCGGCGTCTCCGGCTCCGCGCTGCACACCGTGCTCACGCTGGTGCTCGACCCGCTGTGGTTCCTCGGGGTGTTCGTGGTGCTGACCGCGCTGACCCCGCTGGCCGTCGCCATGGTCCGGCGCCTCGGCATTCTCGCGGCGGCGGTCCCTGTGGTCGTCGTCGCGGCCGCGGACGCGGCGCGCTTCGACCTCGGCGGCCCGTCCTGGGCCGGCTGGATCAACGTCGTGGCCGGCTGGATGGTCCCCTACCTGCTGGGGATCGCCTGGGCCAGGGGCGCATTCCACGGCCGGCGAGGGCCCGCCCTCATGCTCGCCGGTGGTGTTGCGGCCACCACGGCGCTGGTGCTGTGGGCCGGGTACCCGGCCAGCATGGTCGGCGTCAACGGTGCCGCCATCTCCAACCTGAACCCGCCCACGCTCGCCGTCGTGACCTTCGGCATCGCCCAGGCCGGCCTCGTGCTGCTGCTGCGGGAACCGCTGGCCCGGCTGATGCGCCGCCCGCTCGCCTGGGCGGCCGTCGCCACCGCCAACCTGTCGGCGATGACGCTGTTCCTCTGGCACCAGACCGCCTTCCTCGCGGTCACCATGGCCGCGCTGCTCATAGGCCGGCTGCCAGGCCTGCACACGGCTCCGGACAGCGCCATGTGGATCGCCGAGCGGATCGCCTGGCTGCCGGTCTTCGCCGTCGCGCTCGCCATCCTGTGGCTGGTGTTCCGGCGCGGGGAACGAGCGCCGGTGCGCCGCCGGCGCCGCCCGGCCGCCAGTACCTGCCAGCCCGGGCCGGCAGCCAGTTGACGGTGGCCAGTTGCCTGGCAGGCAAGAGCGGCCGGGCCTTGCCGGAGCGGGACCGGCAAGCCCCGGCCGCCCGTTTCGCTGCGCTCGCGGCCATCGCGGCAGCGGGAATGGCATGGTCGTCAGCGCATGCTGAGCTGGGTGGCCATGGCGTGCTGGACCAGGGCGATCAGGGTCACCTTGGTTGACCGGCGCTGCCGGGCATCGCACTCGATGATGGGCACGTTTTGGTTCACCGACAAGGCCTCCAGGACCTCGGCGGCGGTGTGCGGATACTTGCCGTAAAAGCCGTTGATGCCGATCAGGAACGGCACGCCCGCATTCTCGAAGTAGTCAAGCGCCGGAAAGGAATCCTCCAGCCGCCGCGTGTCCACGAGGACCACCGCGCCGATGGCGCCCTGGATGAGGTCGTCCCACATGAACCAGAACCGGTGCTGCCCCGGCGTGCCGAACAGGTAAAGGACAAGCCCCTCGTCCAGGGTCACCCGGCCGAAGTCCATGGCCACCGTGGTGGTGGTCTTGTCCGGTACCTGGGAAAGGTCGTCCAGGCCGGTACTGGCGGCGGTCATCACCGCTTCTGTGGTCAGCGGGGTGATCTCAGACACCGACCCGACGAAGGTGGTCTTGCCCACGCCGAAGCCGCCCGCCACGACAATCTTGACCGACGTCATTGCCGCTTCCCCGGCGTCACTACGCAGGGGGGCCGAGCTTGCGAAGTCCACTGGGTAGCCTTTCGAGCAGGGTGGAAGGGACCGGGCCGGGTACCGCGGCGGCTAGCTACCGCCGCGGGACCATAACCCGCCCCTGGGCTCCGGTGTGAGCGCCCGGCCAACCCGCTCCACCAGCAGCGTCATTTCGTACGCCACCAGTCCCATGTCGCAATCGGGCGACGCGAGCACCGCCAGGCTGGAGCCGTTGCTGATCGACATCGACAGCAACAGCCCGCCCTCCATCTCGACCACCGTCTGCAGGACGGCACCCCCTTCGAACACCCGTGCCGCACCCTGGGTCAGGCTGCTCAGCCCCGAGGCCACCGCGGCCAATTGGTCGGCCCGGTCCGGCGGGAACCCGTCAGAGAAAGCCAGGGGTAAGCCGTCGGCGGACACGACGATGGCGTGGGCCACCGAGGGCACCCGCTCCACGAAGTTCGTGATCAGCCAATTCAGGTCCTGCACCGAGGACGTCACCGGGCTCACGCCATCTCCTCCATTCCTGGCTCGTCCCGCTCAGGGTCGTCATCCGGCGGTGCGGCCGCCCGGGCGTTCCTGACGCCTTCCTGGAAGCTCGCCAGGCGCTGCCGGGTCTGATCGGCGGACCGCGGCGCGGGCACCGCCTCCGTCGGCGTGGTGACGCCGCCGGGCACCAGGTTCGCCTTCGGCACCCGCTTGGGCAGGCCCGCCCGGGTCGTGCCCGAGGTCACCGGTGCCTGCGCCACCTCCGCGGCCTGCCATCCCGCGTCCGCGGGCGACGACCAGCCGGCCGAGGCTGGGACCGGGGCCACCGTCGGGCTCGACACGGTGGCGGTCCACTCGGAGCCATGCCGGCCGCGCCGGAACCAGTCGGACTCGACCGACTCGAAAATCGGCAGCCGGTTCTCCTCGCCGACGGTCGCCGGGGGCGGCACTATCACGCCGGAAGGCGTCACGGCACCCTCGCCGTTCGCGGCCGGCACCGTGCCGTTGGCGCCAACGCCGCCGCTGACGCCAAGACTGCCATTGGCAGCGAGGCTGCCGTTGGCACCAAGGCCGCCGTTAGCAGCCAGGCCGCCGTTCGTGCCGGGGCCGCCGTTCGTGCCGGGGCCGCCGTTCGTGCCCATGCTGGCGCTGGCGGTGACGCCGCCGTTCGTGTCGTAACCGCCGCTGATCCCGAAGCCCTGGGTGGTGTCCGCCACCGGTTCTGGTGCGATCAGCTCGGCTGTCGGCGCCGCGGCCAATTGGCTCCCGTCCGGGAGCCCACGGGGATCCGTGGGTGCCTCATCCGGGCCGGGGAACGGCTCGAACCTGGCCATCCGGGCGGCTGCCACCGCCCGCGCCGCGGCGCTGCGGTCGCCCGGCTCGTCGGCGGCTGGCCCGGCCGATGGCTCCGTGGTGCCGTTCGCGGGTGGCTGGGACCGCCGGAAGCCCATGGTCGTGGGGAAGGCCTCGCGTGTGATCACTTCGTCGGGCAGCCAGACCAGCGCGGTCAGGCCGCCCATCGACGCGGGCCGCAGCCGGACCCGGATGCCGTGCCGCGAGGCCAGCCGGGCCACCACGAACAGGCCCATCCGCCGGGATACCGCGACATCCACTACCGGTGGGTTGTCCAGCCGCCCGTTCGCATGTGCCATCTCGTCGGCATCCATCCCGACGCCCCGGTCGGTGAGGTCAAGCAGCGCGCCACCGCTGTTGAGCAGGTGCCCCGACACGTTCACCGGGGTGTCCGCGGGCGAGAACGTGGTGGCGTTCTCGGCCAGTTCGGACAGCAGGTGCACCACGTCGTTGACCGACTGCCCGCGGACCGAGATTCCCGGCTGGATGTTCGGGACCACCCGCTCGTACTGCTCGATCTCGGAGACCGCCGCGCGCAGCACGTCGACTAATGCCACCGGCTCCGTGCGCTGCCTGGACAGCTCGTGGCCTGCCAGGACCAGCAGGTTCTCGGAGTTGCGGCGCATCCGGGTGGCCAGGTGGTCCATCTGGAACAGGTTCGCCAGCCGCTCGGGGTCCTGCTCGCCCTGCTCCAGATCGTCGATCAGCCGGATCTGGCGTTCGACCAGGGACTGGCTGCGCCGGGACAGGTTCACGAACATCGCGTTGACGTTCCCGCGCAGCGCGGCCTCGTTCGCGGCCAGCCGGAGTGCTTCCCGGTGGACCTGGTCGAAGGCCCGCGCGACTTCACCGATCTCGTCGGAAGAGTCCACATCGATGGGGGCGACGTCGAAGGAGCCGCCGCCGTCGGCCTCACTCATCCGCCGGACCATTTCCG
>DASXKD010000344.1:0-5078 GCA_036497045.1 Streptosporangiaceae bacterium
GTGCCCGCCTGGTAGACCGGGCCGAGCGGGGCGAGCAGGTCCATGATCTCGGCCCGCCCGCCGAACGCCGCCGCGGGCAGGCCGCCGCCCATCACCTTGCCGAACGTCATCAGGTCCCCGGCCACGCCCTCCCGGCCGTACCAGCCGGACCTGGTGACCCGGAACCCGGTGAGCACCTCGTCCATGACGAACAGCGCGCCATGCTCGGCGCAGATCCCCGACAACAGCTCGTTGAAGCCGGGCTCGGGTGGCACCACGCCCATGTTGGCCGGGCAGGCCTCGGTGATAAGGCAGGCGATCTGCGGCCCGTGCGCGGCGAACACCTCCGCGACCGCGGCAGTGTCGTTGTAGGGCAGGACCAGGGTGTCGCTGGCCGCGGCGCCGGTCACCCCGGGTGAGTCAGGCAGGCCGAACGTGGCCACCCCGGACCCCGCCGCGGCGAGCAGCGCGTCCACATGCCCGTGATAGCAACCGGCGAACTTCACCACCAGCCGCCTGCCGGTGAACGCCCGGGCCAGCCGTACCGCCGACATCGTCGCCTCGGTACCCGAGCTGACCAGCCGGACCTTGTCCACCGGGGCCCGCGCGGCGATCTGCTCGGCAAGCTCGACCTCGGCCAGGGTCGCGGCGCCGAACGAGGTGCCCCGGCCCGCCGCCGCGGTGACGGCGGCCACCACCTCGGGATGGGCGTGGCCCAGGATCATCGGGCCCCAGGAGCAGATCAGGTCCACGTACCTGGTGCCGCTGATGTCGGTCAGGTAGGGGCCGTGGCCGGACGCGATGAACACCGGGTCACCGCCGACCGCGCCGAACGCCCGGACCGGTGAGTTCACTCCGCCGGGGATCACTTCGCAGGCCCGGCGGTAAAGGCCAGCCGATTCCTGGCTCAGCTCAGCACCTCCTCGCAGGCGTCGGCAAGGTATTCGAGCAACCGCAGGCAGTCCGGCAGCGCGTGCCGCCGCGGGTCCCGTATCCAGTGTGCGCCAGGCCCGCGGCCGGTGCGGGCGGGGGCCACCACATAGCTGTCCCGGCAGTGCCAGCGCAGCCCGGCCACCGGGATGAAGCTGTCCGGCTCACAGTCCAGGTGACACGACCACCATTCGTCCTCGTCAGCGGGCGCGCCACGGGTGGTGGCAAAAAACAAGGCCCGGTTCTCCGCGCTCAGCGCGACCGGGCCCGTGACCGCCGGGGAGCGGCCCATCCGCTCCAGGGCCAGCAAGCCGACCCTTGCCGGGACGTCGAGTACGTCGAATACCCGCCCCGTGACCAGGATGATGCTCGCGTCCGGGCGGTCCCGCCACCACCGGTTCACCTCGGCCGGGTCGCGGGACGCCTCGATCTGCCAGGCGGCGGAGATGGGATGGGCCCCGGGCGCGGGGCAGCCGATCCGGTCACAGGAGCAGGCACGGCCGCTGCCGCGCGGCTGGCCCCTGGCCGTCAGCGTCGGCACCCGGTGACGGGTGGAATCCGTGCGTAGCGTAACCGCCCCGGGACACACCGGCCAGCCCAGTCCCGCGAACTCGGCCGCGACGGCCACCCGCCCGCCCCCGTCCGCGCGCCGGCGTGCGCGGCGCGACAATACCTCAGCCATTGGCGGCCCACTCCCCTTCCGCCTATTGCTACCTCCGATGATGCCGGGTGTGCGGCGGGCATGCAGGCGACCTCGCTGAGTAAGACGCAGAAGATACCGAACGGTGACGTCGGGGCACACCCGCGCGCAGGAAGGGGCGCGGGTGAATCGCTGTTGTGGTTGCTGGCACTCCGCTCGCGGCGCGCCGCCGCTTCGCAAGGAGGCCGCCCGGCACTGCGAGCGATCAAGGGAGAAGGAGGGTACCCACTCCTCTCCACTTTCAATCTATAGCGCACCGGGGGGCTTGCCGCAAGACCCGGGTCGTGCCGCATAATCGTCGGCCGGGGCCAGAATCAACTCCAGATGGGAGTCGCGAAATGCATGTGCTGCAGTCGACGTATGGGAGGCGCGGGGACGCCGAACCGCTGGTAGGACTCGCGGTGTGCGGTTGCGGGCCCTCGGCGCGGAGGTGAGCTGATGCCGTGAATCCCCTGACTACCAGTGCGTTTGACCTTCCCGACCGCCTCGCCGCCAAGGCCGACCCGGCGCTGATCGCCGGCGACGAGCAGCACTTCGCGGCCATCGCGGAAAGCCTCGGCCAGTCGATCGCCGACCTGTCCGGCCGCCTCGATGCCAGGCTCAAGGCCCCCGGCGGCATAGGCCAGGGGGCGATGGACCGGGACATGGAGATCCACCGGCTGACCGCTCGCCTGCGTGTCCTGCGCCGCTTTGGTTTGGATCTGTGCCTCGGGCGCATCGTCAGTGCGGACAACCCCGTGCCCGTATACGTCGGACGGCTTGGCCTCGCCGACAGTGCGGGGCGCCGGCTGCTGCTCGACTGGCGCTCCCCCGCGGCTGAGCCGTTCTTCGGAGCGACCCACGCCAGCCCGATGGGTCTGGCGAGCCGCCGCAGGTATCGCTGGACCCGCGGCCGGATCAGCGACTACTGGGACGAGGTGTTCACCGCGGACGGGCTGGAAGGGCACGCTGCGCTGGACGACCAGTCCGCCTTCATCGCCAGCCTGGGCGGCAGCCGGTCGCCCCGGATGCGAGACGTGCTCGGCACCATTCAGGCCGACCAGGACGCCATCATCCGCGCGGGATCCCGCGGCGCTCTGGTCGTCGACGGCGGCCCGGGTACGGGGAAGACCGTCGTCGCCTTGCACCGCACCGCCTATCTCCTGTATTCCGACCCTCGCCTCGGTCACCGCCGGGGCGGCGTGCTGTTCGTCGGTCCGCACCAGCACTACCTGGCCTACGTCGCCGACGTCCTGCCCAGCCTGGGCGAGGAGGGCGTGCGGACAGCCACCCTGCGGGACCTCGTCGCCGAGGGAGCCGCGGCAGCGATCGAGACCGACCCGGACGTGGCCCGGCTGAAGTCGTCCGCGGACCTGGTGAAGGCGATCGAGCCGGCCGTCAGGTTCTACGAGAATCCGCCCACCAAGGGGATGACGGTCACGACCCACTGGTCCGACATCCGGCTGAGCGCCGAGGACTGGGCCGAGGCGTTCGAAGCACCCGATCCGGGCACGCCGCACAACGAGGCGCGCGAGGCGATCTGGGAAAAGCTGCTCACGATCCTGATGGACAAGCATGACGGCGACGTCCCGGCTGACCTGCTCCGCAAGTCGCTGCTGCAGAACAGAGAGTTGCGCACGGCCGTCAACCGCGCGTGGCCGCTGATCGAAGCGGCTGACCTCGTCTCGGACCTGTGGTCGGTACCCGCCTACCTGCGGCTGTGCGCTCCCTGGCTCAGCCCTGAGGACGTCCGGCAACTGCAGCGCGAGGACGCACAGGCCTGGACGGTGCCCGACCTGCCGCTCCTGGACGCCGCACGGCAGCGACTCGGCGACCCGCAGGCATCGCGGCGTAAGCGCGCGCATGACGCCGCGGTCGCCGCCGACCGTGAGCATATGGCCCGGGTCCTCGACAACCTGATCGAGGCCGCGGACGACGAATACGGCACAGGCCTGGTGACGATGCTGCGCGGCGAGGACTTCCAGGACGCCCTGGTCAACCAGGCCGCACTGCCCGGTACCGACCCGGACCTGCTCGCGGGCCCGTTCGCGCACATAGTCGTGGACGAGGCTCAGGAACTGACCGACGCGGAGTGGCAGATGCTGCTGGCCCGCTGCCCGTCCGGGAGCTTCACCATCGTCGGGGACCGTGCCCAGGCCAGGCACGGGTTCACCGAGTCGTGGCAGGAACGGCTCGAGCGGATCGGGCTCGACCGGATCAGCCTGGCTTCCCTGAGCATCAACTACCGGACACCCAAAGAGATCATGGCGGAAGCCGAGCCGGTCATCCGGGCCGCGCTCCCGGACGCGAACGTGCCGATCTCCATCCGCAGCACCGGCGTCCCGGTCACCCACGGGTCTGCTTCGGAACTGGGCCCGGTCCTCGGCACCTGGCTCGCCGCGCATCACGAAGGGATCGCCGCCGTCATCGGCGATCCCACATTCCCGCCGGCGTCCCGCGTCTGGTCGCTGGCCCCGGAGCTGTCGAAGGGGCTCGAGTTCGACCTGGTCGTCCTCATCGACCCGCAGGCGTTCGGCGACGGCATCGAAGGAGCGGTCGACCGCTATGTCGCGATGACCCGGGCGACCCAGCGACTCGTCATCCTCACCAGCTCCTGACGTCAGCGTTCCTGCGGAGGCCGGGTCAGGTGAGGCGGCGGGCTGCTTCGGCGGCCCAGTAGGTGAGGATGATGCCCGCGCCAGCGCGCTTGATCGCGGTCAGCGTCTCCATGATCGCCCGGTCCCGGTCGAGCCAGCCCCGTGCGGCGGCCGCCTCGGCCATCGCGTACTCACCGCTGACCTGATAGGCCGCCACCGGCACCGGCGCGGCCGCCGCGACCTGGGCGACGATGTCCAGGTAGGGCAGGGCGGGCTTGACGATGACGATGTCGGCACCCTCGTCCACGTCGAGCATTGCCTCGCGGAGCGCATCCCCGGCGCTCGGGTCCTGCTGGTAGGACGCCCGGTCGCCGAACCGGGGCGCGCCCTCGGCGGCGTCACGGAACGGCCCGTAGAAGCACGAGGCGTATTTGACCGCGTAGGCGCAGATCGCCACCTCCGGCTCGCCCGCCTCGTCGAGGGCGCGCCTGATCGCGGCCACCTGCCCGTCCATCATCCCGCTCGGGGCGACGACGTGTGCCCCCGCGCGGGCCTGCGCCACCGCGGTCGCGGCGTACCGCTCCAGCGTGGCGTCGTTGTCCACGGCGCCCGAGCCGGTCAGCACGCCGCAGTGCCCGTGGTCGGTGTACTCGCACAGGCACAGGTCGGCCATGATCACGACCTCGTCGCCGACCTCCGCGGCCACGTCCCGCAGGGCCACCTGGATGATGCCGCCTGGGTCGTCGGCGGCGGAGCCCCCGGCGTCCTTGACGGCCGGGATGCCGAACAGGATCAGGCCGCCCACCCCGGCCTCGGCCGCCTCGGCCGCGGCCTTGCGCAGGCTGTCCCTGGTGTGCTGGACCACGCCGGGCATGGAGGGCACCGGCACGGGC
>DASXKD010000345.1:0-6443 GCA_036497045.1 Streptosporangiaceae bacterium
ACCGGCGGCGCCGGCCCCCCCGGTCACCCGTTTATGGGCTGCGGTTGCCTCATGAGCGGATCGACCAGCTGCGAAGACTAGCGGAAGCCCGCGGTGTTGAGCCGAGCGTGCTAGTGCGGCAATGGGTAATCGAACACCTTGAGGCCGCCGATCAGAGCCGTGACCGTGAGAGCGAGCGGTGGGAACACGATTTCCGGGCTACAGCCGATCATCTGCGGCAACTTCTGGACGAACGCCCCTGGGCCGACGCCAGCTAGCCTAATGAAGGTGATCATGCCGGGGGGCAGATCGGGGGGCAAACCCGCACTTGGTCTAGCTACCTTGCTGGGTTGCAGAGGCGCGACGGCACGTCGGATGGTGGCCAGGGCGGGCAATGACACGGAGGGTCCGGAGGGCGCGCGCGCCCCGTCGGCCGGGGCGGCCAAGACGGCCTTGATCTTCATCGGCTCAGGTGCACCGATCGGGCCATTCTGTGCGCCGAGGTCGACCGGATCTGCCGAATAGCGCACGTTGCCGAAGCGCATACTCATACGTTGCTTGGCATACTCTATCGAAGCTTGATGGGCCGCGATGATCGCCGACTCGACTGCGTCATTTCGTTATCAAGGCAAGCCGAACGCCGACTCGGCGCGGGTGGTGGTCGCGCTTGATGCGCCGCCCATCGCGCGCAGAACGTCCTGTTCTGACTCCTGCTCCAAGGATGGAGTACCTCTCGTGGCAGGTCAGGACGTTGCTGGCGCCTTCACCTGACAAGTCGGGGAGCAAAGCGGCCGCGAGGCCGACCTCGACGAGTCGCAGGTAGATCTGCAGGTCGGTGGAGGTGTAGCGCGTGCCGAGCCTCGTAAGCCGTTGGGGGGTGGCGGATAGGCCTTGCGGCATATGTAGCCTGCCCAGCTTGTGGCCGCTCGGCCGATGCCCGCCGGGCGGGCGGTTCCTAGCGTTGGTGGTGTGCCGGAGTTACCGGCGTCACCGATGGAGGAACACGCATGATCGAGGTAGAGAACCTTAGTAAGCGGTACGGGGAGCAGCTGGCGGTCGATGGGCTGGATTTCGTCGTCCAGCCCGGCATCGTGACCGGCTTCCTCGGCCCGAATGGGGCCGGTAAGTCGACCACGATGCGGATGATCGCTGGTCTGGATGCGCCCACCGGCGGCCGGGTCCGGGTCAACGGCCGGGACTACCGTGCGGCCTTGGCCCCGATGGCCGAGCTGGGCCTGCTGCTGGAGGCCAAGGCAATGCACACCGGCCGGTCGGCCCGCAATCACCTGCTGGCGCTGGCCCAGACCAACGGCGTCAGCCGTCGCCGGGTCGATGAGCTGATCGGCATGGTCGGCCTGAGCGATGTGGCGGGCAAGCGGGTCGGCGGGTTCTCCCTGGGGATGGGCCAGCGGCTGGGCATCGCCTCGGCGTTGCTGGGTGATCCGCGTGTCGTCGTCCTCGACGAGCCGGTCAACGGGCTGGACCCGGAGGGGGTGCTGTGGGTCAGGAATCTGCTCAAGGGCCTTGCCGCCGAAGGCCGCACGGTCTTCGTGTCCTCGCATCTGATGAGTGAGATGGCGCTGACCGCGGCCCGGCTGGTCGTGATCGGCCGCGGGCGGCTGATAGCGGACACCACGGTCGAGGAGTTCGTGGCGCGCGCCGGGGGCAGCGCCGTGACCGTGCGCACTCCCGAGGCGGCCCGGCTGCGCGAGCTGCTGCTCGGACCGGACGTCACCGTGACCAGTGAGCAGTCCGGCGTCCTGCACGTGCAGGGCCTGTCCGCGGAGCAGATCGGCACGACCGCCTGGCAGGCCCGCCTGCCCGTCTTCGAATTGACCACTCAGCACGCTTCGCTGGAGGAGGCCTTCATGCGGCTCACCGACGACTCTGTCGACTTCCGTTCCTACGATGCTGCTGAGGCGGTGGCAGCCTGATGAGCGCCGTCCTCAGCCCCACCGCCGCGACACCCGCCCGTGCCGGGGTGCCCGCGCTGAGGGTGACCCAGGGCCGGGTGCTGCGCTCGGAGTTCACCAAGTTCCGCTCCTTGCGGTCCACCATGTGGACTCTGCTGGCCGCCGTTGTGCTGATGATCGGCATCGGCGCGCTGTTCTCGGGCGTGACCGCCAGCCAATACCACACGTTCAGCGCAGCCGGCAAGGCCGCCTTCAATCCCGTCGCTACCAGCCTGAACGGTGTCATCTTCGCCGTGGTGGCCTTCGGGGTGCTGGGCGTGCTGCTGATGAGTGGTGAGTACAGCACCGGGATGATCCGTTCGTCGCTGACCGCGGTGCCGCGCCGCCTGCCGGTGCTGTGGGGGAAGGTGGCCGTCTTCGCGGGCACGATCTTCTCGGTCTCGCTGGTGGCCAGCTTCATCTCCTTCTTCCTCGGCCAGGCGCTGCTGAGCAGCCACCACCTCGGGGTGTCGATCGCAGCTCCTGATGCCCTGCGGTCGGTCATCGGCGCCGCCCTGTACCTGACTGTGGCCGGCCTGATCGGCGTCGCCCTGGGTGCGCTGCTGCGCAACACCGCGGCGGGGATAGCAACCTTCGCCGCAGTGTTCTTCGTCATCCCGCCGCTGGCCGGGCTGCTACCCGCCTCGATCAGCAACCACCTCACGCCGTACCTGCCCTCCAGCGCGGGAGGTGTCATCTGGGGCGGGGCGGCTAACGTGCCCAACGCGCTGTCCCCGTGGACCGGATTCGCGCTCCTGTGCGGATACGCCGCGGTCCTGATCGGTGCGGCGGCGTGGCGGCTGCGACGATCGGACGCCTGACCCGGGGGGACAATGGCCAGCATGAGGATGCCCAGGCCAGCCGGATACCCAGCGAACCGCGCAGCGGGCCGCTGGGTATTCGACGCGCTGGTTACCCTTCTGGCCGGCGCATCAGCACTGGCCGGCCTGTTCCGCAACGCCGCCCACCACCCGCCCAGCGTGGCGGTGATCGTCGTGCTGGCCTTGATGGTGGCGCCGCTGCTGGTCCGCCGGACCTGGCCCATCCTGGTATTCGGCTGGGTCGTGGCCACCGCCATCCCCGCCGCGTTGTGGGACAGGCACCTGGTCGACGGGCTGGCCCTGCTCATCGCCTTGTACACGGTGGCGGCACTGCGCCCGCGGCGGGCCGCGCTGGTGTGCGCCGGCGTGCTCGAACTCGTCGTGGTCGCCGGGCTGGTCTTGTTCGCCGGCGGAGACTGGTGGTTTGACGCGATCTTCCTCTCCGGCATGATCGCCGCCGCTCTCGGGCTGGGCTTGTACTCCGACACCCGGCGCGCCTACCTCGCCGAACTGCACGACCGCGCGGAACGGCTGGAACGCGAGCGAGACCAGCAAGCCGCGCTCGCCGCGGCCGCCGAACGCGCCCGGGTCGCCCGCGAGATGCACGACATCGTCGCCCATCACCTCACCGTCATGACCACCCTGGCCGAGGCGGCGGTCGCCGCGTCGGCCACCTCGCCGGAGCGGGCCACCGAAGCCATGCGCAGCGTGGCGGCCACCGGGCGGCGCGCGCTGGCCGATACCCGCCGGCTCCTCGGCGTGCTGCGCCAGCCCCCCGGCCAGGCTCCCGGCCAGGCCCTGCAGCCGGTCCCTGATCTCGCCCAGCTGGACGCGCTCATCGAGCAGGTCCGGTCCGCGGGACTGGAGACCACGCTGGAGGTTCACGGGCAGGCGCCGGACATGCCCGCCGGTGTGCAGCTGACGGTGTACCGGCTCGTGCAGGAGGCCTTGACCAACACCCTCAAACACGGCGGGACAGGGGCCCGCGCCACAGTGCGCCTGCGCTACCTTCCTGGAGAACTGCGGGTAGACATCGACGATGACGGCGCGGGCGCCACTGCCCCCACACCGGCCAGCGTGGGTGGCGGCCTGATCGGGATGCAGGAGCGGGTGCACGCGTATGGCGGCGACGTGCAGGCCGGCCCCCGCCAGCCCGGCGGCTGGAAGGTCTCCGCGCGGCTGCGCCTGGACGGCGGCGACGCCCCATGATCCGCGTCCTGCTCGTCGACGACCAGTCCCTGCTCCGCATGGGCTTTCGGATGATCCTCGATGCGGAGCCGGACATCGAGGTGGTCGGCGAGGCCGCCGACGGCGCGACCGGGGTCCGCATGGCATCAGCCCTGCACCCCGACGTGGTGCTGATGGATGTCCGGATGCCCGGCACCGACGGAATCCAGGCGACCGCCTCCATCACCGCCGCCAGGCCGGCCAGCAAGGTCCTGATCCTCACCACCTTCGACCTGGACGAATACGTCTTCGCCGGGCTCAAGGCCGGCGCCAGCGGATTCCTCCTCAAGGACGCTCCACCTGCTGAACTGCTGACCGCCATCCGCACCGTGGCCGGCGGCGAGGCGGTCCTCGCCCCCACGGCGACCCGGCGGCTCCTCGACCAGTTCGTCCCCCTGCTGCCCGACCCCGGCCACCAGCCCGACCGCGATGCCCTGCTCAGCAAGCTCACCGACCGAGAACAGGCCGTCTTCGCACAGCTCGCCGCCGGGCGATCCAACAGCGAGATCGCGAGCGAAATGCACCTGTCCCAGGGAACCGTCAAGATCCATGTCGGGCGGATACTGGCCAAGCTCGGCCTCCGCGACCGTGTCCAGGCCGTCGTGCTCGCCTACGAGTCCGGCCTGATCACGCCGGGCAGCTAGTAACGCCTCTCGGCGACGGCCCCGTGGCCTCCTGTCCGGGCCCGGGCCTGGTAGGCCGTCGGGGCGATGGCGCGTAGGCCTTGCGGCGTACGCGGCCGCTCGGGTTGTGGCCAGTCGGCCTATGCCGCACCGGGCGGCTGATTCCTAGCGTTGGTGGTGCCGGGATTACCGGCGTCACCGACGGAGGGAACACACGATGATTGCGCACCTCGTGCAGTCCTACGGCTACTACGCGGTGTTTGCGCTCATCGCCCTCGAGAGCCTTGGAATTCCGCTGCCAGGTGAGTCCGCGCTCATCGCCGCTGCGCTCTACGCCGGAACGACGCACCATCTCAACATCGCGGCTCTGGCGGCCGCCGCGGCCGCCGCGGCCGTCATCGGCGACAATGCCGGGTACTGGATCGGCAAAACGGGCGGCCGGCGTCTGGCTGAGCGCTACGGACGTTACGTTCACCTGACCCGCACAAGGCTCAAGGTGGGGCGCTACCTGTTCGCCGGGCACGGCGTGAAGGTCGTCTTCTTCGGGCGATTCGTCGCCGTGCTGCGGACCTACGCCGCGTTCCTCGCCGGGCTCAGCGCGATGCGCTGGTCCCGCTTCCTGCTAGCCAACGCGGCCGGCGGCCTGCTGTGGTCGGCCTTTTATGCCTTCGGTGCGTACGCGCTGGGCAGTGCCGCATCGAGCATCGGCAGCACGATCACCATCGTCGGCTGGGCGATCGCAGGCGCGCTGACGGCGGCCACGATCGTGATCGGGCGAAGGTCGCTGCGGCGCCTCGAACAACGAGCCGAGGACGCCTTCCCCGACCACCCCACGCTCTATCCCACGTCGGCGGCCCGGGGTGCAGATCAGCCAGAACCAAGTAACGGCTCTGCCGACCGACATGATGTTAGTAGCGCCCGGGCTGCCTCCGGGGCGGCGCTCGGGCGGGGGCGTTTCCAGTTCTGGGAGTGGGCCGGGGCCGAGGCGGTATCAGGCTCTCAGACGCGGAGGGTGGCGGCGCCACGCGCCAGCCAGGACCCTGCAGCAAGCCCGGGTGCTCGGTGATCACCCGGTGGTTTCTCGGTAGGCCGCCGTCGGGATGCGCGGCGAGAGGCAGCCGGTTAACTACAGGTGGGTCCACCAGGCGTCGATGATCACGTCGTGGGCGATGCCGGTGTTGATGGTGTGATGCAGGCCGAGGCTGACGATACGGTCATCGTGCGGGTGGAACGGCCGGGTGGGGTCTTCGCCCAGGGTCCTTCCCGGCCGCGGCGATCGCCTTACGCAGCTCCGCCGGGCTGTTAGTGATCCGGGCCGTGCCCAGCCGCCGCCCGTCCTCCGTCATCCGCACCAGCACGCTACGGCGCCGGTGCAGGTCCATCCCGACGACCTGACGGCCGTCATACGCTGTCTCCATTGGGGCCTCCCTATTACCTGGTGGAGACGGATGCTTCGCAACTTCCAGCATCCGCCAGGGAGCGGGAGGCTCCGCTCCTAATCGCATCAGAGGGCACCTTTCGCGTCGACGCGCCCAACCAAGTCACTATTTACACGGTGGATCGAGGCTAAGGCGCGGCCCGTTCCTACTCCGTTGTCCCGCGCTTGAAGAAGTGGGTTGCCGACAGGCCGCTCAAGCGATCCCCCCCTCAATTGACTCGCCGCGCTGAAGTCACCCCGGCCATGGCGTAGCGCACCGCGAAGCCAGGCCGCGCTGAAGGTCGTCCTCGAGCCGATCTTCGAGGCGGACTTCGAGCCGGTCTCCTACGGGTTCCGGCCCGGGCGGAGAGCGCACGACACGATCGCCGAGATTCACTCATCGTTGGTGATGGCGAACCTGGCC
>DASXKD010000346.1:0-2234 GCA_036497045.1 Streptosporangiaceae bacterium
CGTCCCGCGAAATCATCAGCCGCCGCCTCTCCGCCCCCGTCCCCGCCACCCGACCGGCACGGTGATTGTGGGTCATCCGCGGGAAATGGTCCCGGACGCCCGCCGTCTGTCATGTTTTATCCTGATTTGCCCGCCGTCCGGATCCTGCTGCCTAATTCGTGTTCATGCCGTGGGTGCCAGGTCAAGTCTGTGGAGGTGAGTCGTTCTGGTGCGGTCGAGGGGCCGGCTCATGTACCAGGCGTCGAGCCGGATCACGTTGATGGCTGTCGCGGCGGCGAGGTGTTCGAGGCGGGTCTTGTCCAGGCCGAGGTAGCGGGCCCGGCGGATGCCGGTGACGTGGGTTGCCTGGTGCATGGTGCCCTCGACGCCGGCGCGTGCCTTGTAGCGGTCTTTCCAGTCCTGGGTGTCCTGGGCGGCGCGGGCAGCGGTGACGGCCTCGTGGATCTCGCGGGGGCGCAGGAACAGCTGCCGCCCGGTCCGGACCGCGGTGGTGCACTTGTCCCGGGCGGGGCAGTCGCGGCAGGTCGCGGCGGCGAACCGGACGATGATCGCCTCCTTGCCATCGTGCTGGCGCATCGGCCTCCATTTGCTGCTGACCGCGCCTTGGGGGCAGGCGGCCTGACGGCGGTCCCAGTCGATGGTGAACGCTTCCTGGGTGTAGCCGCCGGTGCGGGACTGGGGTGAGTGATCAGCCAGCAGCGGGCCGAGCAGGGTGATGCCCCGCTGCCTCGAGGACACCAGCAGGTCCGCGGAGATGTACCCGGAGTCCACGTCGTGCTCGCCGGGAAGCAGGCCAGATGCCTCCAGGCTGTCGTGGACCGGGCCTGTCACCACCACGTCAGGGACGGCCGCGTGGGTTGTCTGCACATCCGTGACGATGTTCGGGAAAGCGGGCCGGCCGGTCCCGGGGTCGTCGTCAGCCGGGTCGCTGACGGTCTCGGTGAGATGGTCCTTGTACCCGGTCCAGCCTATGGCGCGCTTCTCGGAGTAGCGGGCATCGAGGTCATAGGGCGAGGCGAGGCGGTCTCTGCCCGGCGGGAGACCGTGCTCGCGCTCCTCCCGCCGGATCACCTTCTCCCCGTCCCGGTAGTACTGCTGGATCCAGATCCGGCGCAGCACCTGCACCGCGGGCAGCTCGGCCAGCCAGCCCGGCGCCGGGGACCGGTGCACCTGTTCCAGCAGGTGGTAGCCGTCCCTGCCATACTGCAGCGCGAGCTGCGCGCGGGCCGTCTGGCCCTGCGGCAGCCGCAGGTTATCGATCCGCTGCCCGTAGACCCGCTGCCAGGACTCGTCGATCACCGTGGCCAGCCACCCCGGCGCCGCGGCAGCCAGCGCCTCCAGCGCCGCGCGGACTGTCTCCCCGGCCAGCTCCAGCCGGTTCAGGTCCCGGATCCGGGCCAGCACATGCGTGGAATCAGTCCGCTGCCGCCCGCCCGCCTTGACCAGCCCGCGCTCTTTCACCAGGTCCAGCAGCCGATCGAAGATCACCCGCTCCGCCCCGTTATCAACCAGCCGCTCCCGGAACCCCGCCAGCACGCTGGCGTCGAACCCCTCATCGGTCAGTTCCAGGCCCAGGCAGTATTTCCAGTCCACCCGTCCCCGGACCTGTTCAGCCGCCTGCCGGTCCGTCAGGTTCTCCGTGAACTGCAAGACCGTCACCAACGCCAGCTGCGCCGGGCTGATCCCCGGCTTGCCCCGCACCGGGTACACGGCGCCGAAATCCCCGTCCGCATACCAGGACCCCAGCTCATCACGGATCCGTATGGCCAGCGACCCGCCGTTCCGGAACGCCATCTTCGCGACCCGGGCGGTCTCCGCCGGCACCTCCGGCCACGGCTGCGGCCGCATCGACATGATGACCCCATTCTGCGGCCGGGAACGGGAACAGCGGGCAAGCGCCAGCCGCAGCAAACGATCATGATCCCCGCCACAGCCGGCATCCACGACATCGCCCGGCGCGTCGCGGAATTAGGCAGCAGGATCAGCGCGGCCGGGAAACCTGTACAAACCGGGCACAAAAAGAGAACCTGGGATTCATGTAATCCCAGGTCCTCGGGCGTGCGCCGCCAGGGACTTGAACCCCGAACCCGCGGATTAAGAGTCCGCTGGTTTGTTCGATTATTCTCCTTGAAATGCTGTCGGATAATGTTAGCACGTGCCGGGAGCTGCCGTTTCGTCCGGCCGCCCCCATCCGCGCCGTGCTGCGGATACCGGGTAGTGCCGGGGCGTACCGG
>DASXKD010000347.1:0-17759 GCA_036497045.1 Streptosporangiaceae bacterium
CGCCGCCGGAAGCACGGCTGCGGGAAGCGCGGCTGCTGGAAGCGCGGCTGCTGGAAGCGCGGCCGCCGGGGGCGCCGGGGGCGCCCGCGGCATGCCCGGGGCTGCGAACGATCCCACGGTCCGGCTGCCGGCCCGCTCCGCAGCGGGCGGTACCAGCTACGCGAGCACGGGCACCGGCGCCCCGGCGAACCCGTGGCCCGGCCAGCCGCCGCTGCGCTCGGCACCTGGCCGCCGCCCCCCGGGTCCGGCGACCCCCTCCGGCGGCCGCCGGACGCGGCGGCCGCGGCTTCGGCTGCTGCTTGCGTTCGTGGCCGGGCTCGTCGTGATACTCCTGATCCTGGTCATCGGCGGGTACTTCTACCTGGACGGCAAGCTCAACCGGTCCAACGTGCTGGTGTCCTACGCGGGCCAGCCGGCCGCGGGCGCCGGGTCGAACTGGCTGATCACCGGCTCCGACAGCCGTCAGGGCCTGACCCGCAAGCAGGAGCGCAAGTACCACACCGGGATCAACGTGAGCGGCCAGCGCAGCGACACGATCCTGCTGCTGCACATTCCCGGGAACGGGGGGCCCGCTGTACTCGTCAGCCTCCCCCGGGATTCCTATGTCAAGATTCCCGGCAACGGCTGGAACAAGCTCAACGCCGCCTATTCGTTCGGCGGCCCGAAACTTCTCGCCGAGACCGTGCAGAACGCCACGGGCCTGCGCATCGAGCACTACATGGGAATCGGCTTCGGCGGTCTGGTGAATGTCGTCGACTCGGTCGGCGGCGTCACGATGTGCTTCAAACACCCCCTCCATGACACCGCTTCGGGCCTGCACCTGAAAAAGGGCTGCCAGACCCTGAGCGGCGGAAAGGCGCTGAGCTTCGTCCGGACCCGGCACAACTTCGCCAGCCAGGACCTGCAGCGGGAGCAGAACCAACGGGTGTTCATGAAGGCACTGCTGAGCAAGTTGACCAGCCCCGGAGTCATGTTCAACCCGTTCTCCGTCGTTCCCGCGGCGCTGGGCTCCGTCGGTGCCCTGAGCGTGGATGACGGGACCCATCTGAACCAGCTCATCAGCGTCGCGTTCGCGTTGCGCCAGCCGCAAACCACCACGGTCCCGATCGCGAACTCCAACCTCTCCACGGCCGCCGGTGACGCCGTGCAGTGGAACTCCGCTCAGGCCGGCAAGCTGTTCCACGACCTGAACACCGACACCCCCGTGCCGAAGCGGCTGATCACCGGCTCGCACCTGCAGGGCTGAGCGGCAACGGACTCCGCCGGGGGCACGCACCCGGCCCTGAAGGGATTACATCGCCGCACGCTAGGCGGCTTGTGAACCTTGCGCGCGACAGGGGGCACATTCGATACCATGCGTCGCATCTCATAACTGCATACCTGGTCGGAGGTTGAATGAGGACTGCTGGTGCATCTCGTACAGCCCACCCGCTTGGTCTTTCTTCGCGCGAGACCGAAATCATGTCACTCATTGCGGCAGGACACTCCAACGGCGAAATCGCCGCCCAGCTTGTTCTGGCCGAGAAGACGGTCAAGAACCACGTAAACCGGATCTACGCAAAACTGGGCGCGGAATCCCGCGCGGCGGCCATCGCCGGTTGGACGGAAGCCAGCAACGGTGCCGGCGCCCCCAGCCTCACTTGACCTCGCCCCGCGGCTCCCGAGCGCGCTCCGCCTCAAGCCCTGCCCTTAGCGGTTACCGGCTGCGGTTTGCGCTGTCCGCAGCCCGGTCAGGCCTTCTCACCGGGCCGGAACCCGCCTAGGATCGACAGGTCAACTCCAGCGCACATTCAGCAAACTCTCAGACTCATTGGCCAGGATTCCTCTTATGACCACACCGGCGGGCGACGGGCGGAAGCGGCCCGAGGCGCAACTCCTCGTGGTGGAGGATGAGCCGAACATCCTCGAACTCCTCGCCGCGAGCCTGCGCTATGCCGGGTTCGAAGTTATCAGCGCGAGCGCGGGCACCGAGGCGGTGCAAGCGGCACAGCGCTACCGGCCCGACCTCATCGTGCTCGACGTGATGCTGCCCGACATGGACGGCTTCGACGTCGTCCGGCGCCTGCGCGGCGGCGGCGACCGGATCCCCGTGGTGTTCCTGACGGCCAGGGACGCGATGGACGACAAGATCCGTGGCCTGACCCTCGGTGGCGACGACTACGTGACCAAGCCTTTCAGCCTGGAGGAGGTCATCGCCCGGATCCGGGCCGTGCTCCGGCGCACCAGGGGAGATGGCGCCGAGCCGACGCCGCGGCTGAAGTTCGCCGACCTGGAACTCGACGAGGACAGCCATGAGGTGTGGCGGTCCGGCCAGCCGGTGCAGCTCTCGCCCACCGAGTTCAAGCTGCTCCGTTATTTCATGGGTAACGCGAACCGGGTGCTGTCCAAGATGCAGATTCTCGACCATGTATGGGACTACGACTTCCGCGGTGACACGGGGATCGTCGAGTCCTATGTGTCGGTGCTCCGCCGCAAGGTGGACAGCACCGAGCCGCGGCTGATCCACACCCTGCGCGGCGTCGGGTACGTGCTCCGTCTGCCCTCGTCCTGACCGGCATGACTGGATTCGCTCCGCCCGCATCCTCCGGCCGTGTGAAGGCGATGCGGCAGGCAGCCGGCCGGGTGCCCCTGCGGATCAAGCTGGTCGCAGCGCTGCTCGCGCTCGTCATCATCGCCCTGGCCGTGATCAGCATGGTCGGCCTGGCGCAGTTCCGCGGCTACCTGCAGAACCGCGCGGACTCCCAGCTACGGGCACTGAGCGCGCAGATCAACAACCCCTCAGGGATCGGCGGGCTGCGTTCGCAGGCGCTCAGCTTCGAGGGCTACGTCATAGAACTGCGGGATGCCCAGGGGCAGCTGGTGCCGTGCGACGTGTGCACCCCCATAGACCCCACGAGTGCCCGCCCCGATGTCCCTACCAGCGGGTCCTGGCTGACGGCCAACAATAACAAGCTCGTCACGGTTCCAGCCACCAGCGGCGGGGAAAACTGGCGGGTGCTGGCCCGCCCTACCGGCTACCACGAGACCTTGCCGCCGTTCGGGCAAGCCGGGCCGAACCTGTCCGGGACGCTGATCGTGGCCGCGGACATGGGCCACCTGGACCAGGCGGTCGGCTGGCTGGCCAAGGTCGACCTGGTGGTCAGCGCGATCATCGTGATCGCGCTCGCTATCGTGGGTGTCGCGATGGTCCGGGCCAGTCTGCGGCCGCTTCGCGACATCGAGCACACGGCGGAGGCCATTGCGGCCGGCGACCTGTCCCGCCGGGTGCCCTACTACGACCCCCGCACCGAGATGGGCCGCCTCGCCACGTCGCTGAACGTGATGCTGGCCCATGTTGAATCGGCCTTCCGTGCGCGCGCTCAGTCCGAGGCCGCCGCTCGCCACTCCGAGGAACGGATGCGCCGCTTCCTGGCCGACGCGAGCCATGAGCTGCGCACCCCGCTCACCGCGATCCGCGGCTACGCCGAGTATTACCGCCAGCGCGGCGGGCTGAAGAACGGCTCGGCTTCCCCCGCAACCACCGGCCCCGCAACCACCGGCCCCGCAACCATCGAGGCCGGCGCCGCAACTACCGAGGCCGGCGCTGCAACTGCCGAGGCCGACGCCGATACCGTGGCCAGCGCCGGGACCGCGACCGCCGGGACCGCGACCGCCGCGGCCGCCGCCCACGCGAGCGCCGTGGCCGGTTCCGGTGCCGTACCGGGCTCGCTGGCTGACCCAGGGGCCGGGGACGAGCCGCTCTCCCGCCAGGACATGGACCGGATCATGGAACGGGTCGAGCAGGAGTCGTCCCGGATGGGCGGGCTGGTCGAGGACATGCTGGTGCTGGCCCGCGTCGACCAGCAGCGCCCGATCGAGCGCCGCCCCGTCGACCTGCTCACGCTCGCGGTGGACGCGGTCCAGGATGCCCGCGTCGTCGCGCCCAGCCGGTCGATCGACCTGACCGTCGGCACCGGCGCCGCGTTCCTGGTGCTGGGCGACGAAGCCCGGCTGCGCCAGGTGATCGGCAACCTGATGAACAACGCCCGCATCCACACCCCCGACGGCTCGCCGATCGCCGTACGGATATTCACCGGGTACCAGCAGGGCAACCCGGCCGTACCGTGCGCCATCCTCGAGGTCACCGACCACGGGCCGGGGCTGACCCAGGAGCAGGCCAGCCGGGTCTTCGAGCGCTTCTACCGGGCCGACCAGGCACGGGGCCGCCGTACCGGCGGCAGCGGGCTTGGCCTGGCGATCGTCCAGGCGCTGGTCGCCGCGCACGGCGGGACCGTCAGCCTGGACACCGCGCCCGGGCACGGGGCCACGTTCCGTATCACCCTCCCCCTGGCCCCCGAGGCACTGGTGACGGAAGGCGCCGGCGACTGAGCCAGGGACCAGCGACCGGGCCGGCGATCAGGGACCGCGCCTAGGATGTCCGCTGTGTCCGAGCAATTCGATCCTGTCGCGAACAACCGGGCGGCGTGGGACCGCGAGGTAGCCAACGACAACGAATGGACCCGGCCGGTCGGGCCCGAAGTCATCGCCCGGGCCCGGGCCGGGGACTGGTCCGTGGTGCTCATCGGATACCAGCCCACGCCCCGCGACTGGTTCCCCGCCGACCTGCACGGCACCGCCGTGCTGTGCCTGGCCTCCGGTGGCGGCCAGCAGGGCCCGGTGCTGGCGGCGGCAGGCGCGGACGTGACCGTGTTCGACAACTCCCCCGCGCAACTCGCCAGGGACGAGGAGGTCGCCGCCCGCGAGGGCCTGACTATGCGGACCGTGCTCGGCGACATGCGCGACCTGTCCGCCTTTCCCGGCGCCAGCTTCGACGTGGTCTTCAATCCGGTGTCGAACGTGTTCTGCCCGGAACTTGCGCCGGTCTGGCGGGAATCATTCCGCGTGCTGCGGCCCGGCGGACTGCTGATGACCGGTTTCATGAACCCGGACATCTTCATCTTCGACCTGGCGGCCCTGGACGAGCGCGGAGAGTTCGTGGTTCGCCACCCCATTCCGTTCACCTCGCTGGACCTGCCCGAAGACGAGCGCGCCCGGGTCTATCAGAACGGCCCGATCGAGTACAGCCACACGCTGACCGCCCAGATCGGCGGGCAGCTCAGCGCGGGCTTCCTGCTCACCCACCTGGTGGAGGCCCCGCACCACGCCGATGCCACGGCCCGCATCATGCCCGGCTACATCGCCACCCGCGCTATCAAGCCCGCGGGGCAATCATGGAACCGGAGGGCTGGGGACGGGCCGTGAAGCCCGGGCAGGTGTCGGTGACGGCGCAGCGGGTCGCGGCGCACCGGCTGACGTTCGACCGGGTCACCGCGCCCTACGGCGACCCCGCCGCCGACACCGCCCTGGCCAGGGAGGTGGCCGCGGCGGCCGAGGTGGAACCCGGCCCGATGCGGGAGTACCTGCGAGCGCGCACCCGGTTCTTCGACGGCGTGGTCACGCGCGCGCTCAGCCGCGGCTTTGCGCAGATCGTGACCGGTGCCGCCGGGTATGACGGGAGGTCGCTGCGTTACGCACGGCCGGGCGTGCTCTGGTTCGAAGTCGATCACCCGGCCACCCAGCAGGACAAGCGCTCCCGGCTGGACCGGCTCGGGATCGACAGTGGTCAGCTCCGGTTCGTCGCCGCGGACTTCACCGTGGATCCGGTCGCCGGCCTGCTGGTGTCCGCGGGGTTTGACCCAGGCCGGCCCAGCCTGTTCCTGCTCGAGGGGGTGGCGGTCTACCTGGAGGAGGCCGTGCTCCGGTCGCTGCTTGCGCAGTTGCGCGCGATCGCCGCCGTCGGCAGCAGGCTGGCCGTCAGCCTGTCGGTGAACAGCGGCTCCCCGGAGCTGGCCGCGCGCCGTGCCGCGTTCCAGGCCGCGGTCGCCGCCATGGGCGAGCCGGCCCGGTCGGTCGTGGCGGCCGCGGACGCGGGTGCACTGCTCGAATCCACCGGCTGGCGGCCTGCCGGAGGGCCGGGCACGGGAGGCCGTGCCGCGCACGCGGGGTTCATCGTCGCCGGTCCGGCCGCGGCACCAGCGGCCTAGCCGCCACCGCGGCCAAACACGGGCGGACGGTCGGTCACGGTTTCACCCAGTTGCGGGCAATGGGCCGATTTACATGGCCAGGACCGCGCGGGCGGCGGCCAGCGCCTCCTGCCGGTAGGCGGCGCCGAACAGGACCACGTGCACCAGCAGCGGGTGCAACTGGTGCAGCGGGACACGCTGGCGCCACCCCGGTGCCAGCGGCGCCTGGCCGGTATAGGCACCCAGGAGCCGGTCCAGGTACGGCGCCCCGAACAGCGCCAGCATGGCCAGGTCGGTCTCCCGGTGCCCGCCGTGCGCGGCCGGATCGATCAGCCAGCCGCTGCCCCCGGACCAGAGCACGTTTCCTGACCACAGGTCACCGTGGATGCGGCTCGGCGGCTCGTCCGGGCCGGCCACGTCGGCCGCCCGCGCCCCGGCGGACTCGACCAGGCGGGCATCGGTACCGGACAGCGTGCCCGCGTCCACGGCCAGACGCAGGTAAGGCAGCACCCGGCAGTCGCGGTACCAGTCCGGCCAGGTGCCCTGGCCGCTGGCGGCGGAGGCCGGCGTGGGTTGATCGTTTGGCAAGAAAAGGCTCGCGATGAATCCGGGCCACGGTGCACCGAACCGGGGCGCGCCAGCCCCGTGCAGCCTCGCCAGTTCGCGGCCGAACCGCTCCGCCGCGGCGGCGTCAGCCCGGCCGGGCGGGACCTGCGAGACGACCAGCGTGGCGTCGTCCCAGCCGCGCACCTCAGGGACACCGACCGCGCCCGCCTCGCCCAGCCAGCGCAGGCTGCGAGCTTCGGCGTCGAACACCCCGCCGAGCCCGGCGGCGGCCACCTTCGCGAACACGGCCCGGCCGTCGGCGAGCACTGCCTGGTAGTAGTTCCAGCGGAACTGTGACCCGGCGGCGCGCAGTTCGCGCACGGCCGTGCCGGTGAGCCGCTCAAGCCGCCCGGCGACGTCCGCGCCGGTCACGCCTGGGGCTGCGGGGCCGCGTCGAGCAGTTCCGCCAACTGCCGGGCAAGCCCGCGGGCGCCGGCCAGCACCAGGTCGAGCGCGAGAGCGTAGTACTCCTGCGGCGCGCCGTAGGGATCGGGGACCTCCCCCTCGTACGGATCGTCCTTGGCCAGCGCGGGATCGAACGAGCGGAGCAACTGGACCCGGGAGGCATCCTCGGGCGGGGCCATCCGGCGCAGGCTGGCGAGGTTGTTCCGGTCCATCGCGACCAGGAGGTCGTAACCGGCCAGCCAGGACGGCTGGATCTGCCGCGCCCGGTGCCCGGCGCCGTCGTAGCCGCGGCGGGCAAGCTCCTCTTGGGCCGGCCCGTGCATCCGCTCCCCGATGTGCCAGTCGCCGGTGCCCGCGCTATCCACGCTGACCGCCCCGGCCAGCCCGGCCCGCGCGAGTTCGTCCCGCAGCACGACCTCAGCCATTGGCGAGCGGCAGATGTTCCCGAGGCAGACCAGGCAGACTTTGTAGGGGCCGGACGGCTGGCGCGCCGGGGGCAACTGCGGCGGTGCGGGCGAGTTCACGGGCATAACACCTAGGATGCCCGACGGGGAAAGATGATCACACAGGGAGCCTGACCACCATGAAGAGCATGCCTTCGGACCAGACCTACCGGCCGGTGTCGCTGTGGCTGGACACCGTGCCTGGTTCGCTGGCGCCCGGCGAGGTACTGCCGGGAGATCTAGCGGTAGACGTCGCGATCGCGGGCGCCGGGCTCACCGGGCTGTGGACCGCGTACTACCTGGCTACCGCACAGCCCGGGCTGCGGGTCGCGGTGTGCGAGGCAGAGATCGCGGGCTTCGGCGCGTCCGGGCGTAACGGCGGCTGGTGTTCCGCGCTGTTCCCGGCCTCGCTTGGCAAGCTCACCCGGATGGCGGGCCGGGACGCCGCGGTCGCGATGTACCGCGCCATGCAGGCAACGGTCGACGAGGTCGGCCGGGTCGCCGCGGCAGAGAACATCGACTGCCACTGGGCCAAGGGCGGAACGGTGCAACTGGCCCGGTCAGCGGTGCAACTGGAACGCGCCAAGGCTGAGGTCGCCGAGATGCGCGACCACGGTTTCGGCGAGGAGGACCTGACGCTGCTGACCGAGGCCGAAGCCCGGTCCCGGGTGGCGGCCAGCAGCGTGCTCGGCGGGATCTACACCCCGCACTGCGCGGCGATCCACCCCGCGCGCCTGGTGCGGGGGCTGGCCAAGGTCGTCAGGGAACGGGGCGTCAAGCTGTTCGAGCGCACCCCGGTGACCGAGATCGCGCCGGGCAAGCTGGTCACCACGCGGGGGACGGTGACGGCCGACTACGTCATCCGGGCCACCGAGGGGTACACCCCGGCCCTGCCGGGCCTGCACCGCGCGGTGATACCGGTGTACTCGCTGATGATCGCGACCGAGCCGCTGCCTGACGCGGTGTGGGACGCGGTGGGGCTGGCTGGCAGGCCCACCTTCAGCGACGGCCGTCACCTGCTGATCTACGGCCAGCGCACCGCCGACGGGCGGTTCGCCTTCGGCGGCCGCGGCGCGCCCTACCATCTCGGCTCGGCCGTGCGGCCGTCGTTCGACCGGGTGCCCGAGGTGTTCGCGGCGCTGCGGCGGACACTGGGCGAACTGTTCCCCGCCCTTGGCGACGTGACCGTCACCCACAGTTGGGGCGGGCCGCTTGGCATCGCCAGGGACTGGTGCGCCTCGGCGGGCCTGGACCGCACCACCGGGCTCGGCTGGGCGGGCGGGTATGTCGGCGACGGGGTGGCGACCACCAACCTGGCCGGGCGCACCCTGGCGGACCTGATCCTGCGCACCGGCAGCGACCTGACCCGGCTGCCGTGGGTGAACCACCGGTCCCGGCCATGGGAGACCGAGCCGTTGCGCTGGCTTGGCATCAACGCCGGACTGCACACCATGGGCTGGGCGGACGGGGCCGAGCGGCGCACCGGGCGGCCGTCCAGGGCGGCGCAGGTCATGGGCCGGTTCCTCGGCGGCTGACGGGTTCCGTGGAACCCGGTGCAGGCCGTCGCACCCCTGGCCGCGCGGCGCGGGCGCGGGTCTCCGACGGTTACCGCGCCCGCCGCAGATGCTGTTACCATCACTGGGTTGCAAACGCGCCGCTAGCTCAATTGGCAGAGCAGCGGACTCTTAATCCGCGGGTTCGGGGTTCAAGTCCCTGGCGGCGCACCCGTCTTGACCTAGCGTTTCTTCCGTTTCGCCGGTACTGGCTGTCGATCCCAGTTGCATTCCGCGTTGCGGTTGCGCTGCATCCGGCCAAAGCGCGTTTCCGATCCGACCCACGGCCTCGCGGGTCAGCGGATCGGTGGGGTCGGTGTAGATCCGAGTCGTGCTGACCTGGGCGTGCCCGAGAATGCGCTGGATCACGTGCAGGTCGACGTGCTGCTCTCCCAGCAGGGTGCCGGCGGTGTGCCGGGCGTCGTGCAGCCGGGCGTCCTTGGTGATGGCCGCCTCGGCCAGGAGCGCCTTCCACTCGTCCCAGTCGTCGTGTGGGTCGATCGGCCGACCGTCCAGCTGACACCACACCAGGTCCCAGTCCTGCCAGCGGTCACCGGCCGCCCGCTGCTCGGCGTCCTGGTCCTCGAAGTGCTCGCGCAGCGGCTGGATGAGCTGGGCAGGGATCGGCACGCTGCGCTTTCGCTTGCCCTTCGGCCGGGTGAACTTCCAGCCGCCTTTCCGTTGCGGGCACGCCTTGGCATGGCGTGTGCAGCCAGGTGGGCAGAACTGCGGGCACTTCCCGCCATGCTCGGTGCAGCCGGGTGGGCAGGGTCTCCAGCAATGATGTTTGCGGCCAGAGGTCCGCCTAGCCTTCGGGCAGTCGGCAGGGCAGGGGTAGAAGTGCAGGCGCTCGCCGCATGCGTGCGGGTCCTTGCATCCGTGCCGGTATCGCTCGCGCTGGATCTGCCAGTGCACGTGGATGACGGCCCTGTCCAGGTCTACGTAGGAGCGGCGCAGGCCCAGGGCCTCGTTCTGCCGGAAGCCGAGCGCGAGCGCGACCGACCACCGGGTGCCGTTCCGGCGTTCTGCTGTTAGGCGCAGCAGCGCGCGGGCCTCGGCCGCGGTCAGGGTTTCGCTTTCCGGATCCTCGGGCTGTGGCGCGTCGATCAGCGTGCACGGGTTCCGGGAGATCAGTTCTTCGCGTACCGCTATGGCCAGGGCCCGGGACAGGATGCGGTGAATCTGGACGATGGTGTTCGGGGCAAGCCCTTCAGCGCGCGGTAAAGGTCTGCGCCGGCGAGGTGCGCAGAGGTCATAATCGCACCGGTGAGGTTCGCGGTGGCAGCCTCCGCGTCGGCGAGGGTCGCGCCGACAAGGGTCGCGTGTGTGAGATCCGCGCCGACGAGGTTCGCCTCGACAGTCGCGAGGTCGAGGTTCGCGTGTTTGAGATCCGCTCCGTGGAGGGCCGCGCCATTGAGGTCCGCGCCGGTGAGGTCCGCGCCGGCAAGGTCCGCGCCGGTGAGGTCCGCGCCGGTGAGGTCTGCGCCGGTGAGGTTCGCGCCGGCAAGGTTCGCGCCGGCAAGGTCCGCGCGGGCAAGGTCCGCTCTATAGAGTTGGCTGTTCGCTAGCTGCGCGCGGTCGAAGTCGACGACCGTGGTGGTGCCATCGTGCGCGGTGTTGCGGCTGACGATGACGGTAAGGGTCGCCTGGATGTCGGTGGGCGGGGCGGGGTGCGATGATGCTGTCGCTACCGTCAACGCAGTTTGATCTCGGACGAAGGCGCACAGTACAGCGATGACAGTGGGCTGGTCCCGAGGGGAGTCCTGCATCAGGCGCTGGAGCGCGTATATACCGCCGAGTCGGACCTCGATGGAGGGGGAGCCCAGGTTGGTGATGGCGGCGTTGTAACGGTCGGTGATCTGCCCCTGCTCCGCGATCTGCAACTGAACGTTCGTTGCGTTCACTTGCTGGTAGGTGAAGACCAGAGCTAGAAGTGCCGCGAGACCCGGCAAGCCTGCCAGCGCGATGGCTCCGATCGTGAGCCAATCACGGCTCGGCCTTGCAGCTGTTGGTTTTCTTCGGCGTGCCCATACGGGCCGCGTTGCAGGTGGCCGGGCGCGCCGCGCCGTAGGGGGCCTCTGTCTTGGTCGACCGGCTTGCGAACGTGACACATACCTATGAAAGCTCAGCGTGACACGCTCTGCACGTCGCTGGCCGGATGAATATGCGGAGGCTTGTTTACTCGGTTCGCCGACAAGATGTCCCGGGCTGGCCGTGCCCGGCTGTGGGAGCAGAATGGGAGCAGCGATCCGCCGCCATCTGCGGTCAGCCGCCGTCAGACGTCGTGATCGTAGCCGCACCCAAACACTCTGACGTGCAGCAACGTCATCGATCAGCGACTTTGTTCGCCTGAGTACTCAGTTCGGGACGAAGAGGCCGCCGATTCAACCCCGGCCACCCGCGGCCAAGTCGGCACAGGCCACTGCTGGCTCCGGTGGTGGCGACGTCACCATCGACTGAGCATCGTCGTTTCCTCACCAGGCCGTGCCGGGGTTTGCTCAGCGTCGCTGCAAGCAAGGGCGACGCTCCCGGTCATGGAACCGGCGGGCTGTCGGAGTAGAGGACGGCGATCGGCTGACAGCCTGCCCAGGTCTCGGCCTTCGTCACGAACCTGGCGATGTCGGGGATCGCGTAGCTGATCGTCAGTTCGACGACAGGCTCACCCGACGGCCCGCGCTGTGCGAGCCACTGCTCGTAGGGGTAGTCGGCGAGATCGGTGAAGACGTCTGGCCCGCGTGTGGGCGCGGTGGGGACGTGCATGCTGCCGGTGTTGTAGGGGGCGAGCTGGACCCGGCCGGGGTATGCGCTGACGAGGCGCGCGGTATCGACGTGCAGGACAGTGTGCCTGGAATCCCGGTACAGGCGGGCGTTGAGCAGCCGGATGAGCCGCGCCAGGCGGAGCCAGAAGAACACGCGCCCGTTGAGCGCATTGAGGTAGTCCTGTGGGCTGACGCCGTCGTTCATGCAGTCTTTGAGGAACTTGGCCGGGCCCTGGTCGCGGATGGTCATCTCACCGAGCGCCGCGTTGGTCAACTTGATCTTGTCTCTGCGTACCGTGGACAGGATTTGTTCGCGGACATCAGCATCGGGCTGGTACAGGTCGACAATGGCCTGCGTAGACAGCAGCCCGCGTCGGCGGATCGACTGCCAAGTGCCGTCCTCAGCCATGTGGTACAAGGTGGGGTGGAGCTTGGCAAGCAGCGCTAGGTCCACACGCGGCAGGTTAGCTGCTCGGCAGGGCGCGCGGAAATGAACGCTTACCTGTCCCGCCCGGCAGCCGCGGCTAATACACCGGGCTTCCCCCAGACAGTTAACGGCATCCGGTCCAGGCGCTCAGACACTTCGCGCGCCCGCCGGGTGAGCCGGTCCACGGCGGTGCCAGCTGGCTCATGCGCCTGCCTGGGCCGTGTACCGGTGCCGCCGCGCCCGGGCGCCTTCCTCGCGGGCCGCATCCAGAGCGCGCCCGGCCTCCGCGAAGCGGTCACCGCCGACATCGAACCCGGCCTCGGCCGCTTCATCGCGGCCTGCTTCTTACCCCAACTCCCTAGTAGGTGCGGTGCCACCGTCTTAGGGTCCGATTGTGACCGCGATCTGGGGTTCGGGCGCCGATGGCCAGTGGCGTTCGCTGGTGCCTTCCGGCTACCCGGCGGAGGCCGCATTGCATGATCTGGTCCAGCGGGCGCCGCAGATGCTGCCGCTGGCTGGGTCTCCGCGGCTGACGGTGCTGGGCCGGGAGGTCCGGCTTGGCACCGGGTATGCGGATTTGCTGGCGGTGGACTCCACCGGCCGGCTGGTGATCATCGAGGTGAAGCTGGCCGGGAACGCCGAGTCGCGCCGGGCGGTGGTCGCCCAGGTGCTCTCCTACGCGGGGTACCTGCAGGGGCTGGACCCCGAGCAGCTGGAGTCCCAGATTCTCGGCGCGTCGGTGCTCGCCGCCGTCCAGGCGGGCGATCAGCAGCACGCGGTGGATCCTGAGGACTTCCGGGACGGGCTGGCCCGCAGCCTGGCCGACGGTAGCTTCCGGCTGGTCATCGTGCTTGACTCGGCGCCCGATGAGCTGGTGCAGGTGGTGGGCTACCTGCAGTCGGTCACCGACATGATCGACATCGATCTGGTCACGGTGGCCGCCTACGACGTGGCGGGATCGCAGGTGCTGGTGCCGCAGCGGATCGATCCGGGCCGCCGCGTCCGTGAACTGTCCGATGCACAGGTGACCGCCCGCCAAGCCACGGCGTTGCACCGCGGGTCCGCAGAGTTCCGTGCCGTAATCGCCGAGCTTCCCCCGGCCCAGCGGGAGGTGCTGGCACGGCTGGCTGATTGGGCCGACACCCTGGAACAGCAGGGCCTGGTCAAGCTCGCCACCTACCGGGGCAAAGGCGGCATCACCTCGTTGCTGCCCCGGCTGGTCGCTGACGATGCAGGACTGGTGAGCATCTACTGCGAGAACGGTGCCGCCTCCATGCAGTTCTGGCGCAGCGTCTTCGAGCGCCGCACCCCGCACGCCATCCCGGCCGTCCAGGCCGCCCTTGGGACCGAGCTGAAACAGGGCAATGCGACCCACGAATTTCCCGAGGTACTCCTGGAAGCGCTCACGCGCGCCTACCAGGAAGCCGCCGCAACACCCTGATCGCCGCGCACCCGCTGACTGAGGCAGGCTGCGATCACCGCGCCGCGCGCCGATCGCCTCGCTCGGCTCGACAGCCGTCGTCAGCGCCAGGCAGCGAAGCCTCCAGCGCCGCGACAGTAACTTTGCGTCCTCCGCGTGGGCCGCGATCCCGCGCGGCCGGCAATCCCTCAGCCGGGCCCGCCACGCCTGCCGCGCCACCAGGCTGCACGCCGCCGCGGCGGGCCTCGATGCGGTAGTGTCCGGCGGCGAACTCAGCGCCGGCAACTCCCCGCCAGCCGGCAGAAGCCGCCCGCACACCCCGCTGCTTTCGGCGCGGCGACCCCCCTGAAGCTGTACCCCATCTGCCCGCGGCGCGAACCCGGGCGACCCGCGTCGTACCGCAGGACCGCCGATCGCCATCCAGAGCCACCCCGGCCTCCGGTCACCTGCGCAGGCGTGCTCATTGCGCGCCAGCCCCGCCGCGACCGGTGCGGCATTCCAGGCGCACGGCAAGGCTCGCGGCCGTCGCCACCCCGGCCCGTGACACACCACAGACGGTCGGCAAGGCCATGTCCTGTGGCTTTCCGCCCCACGCCCGATACGTGCCCGGGCATGATGTCCGCGAGCACGTTTCCGCAGGCCAGGGGCGTGCACGGCAACGGCCTCCGGAGCCGTGAGCGTAGGTCGAATCCTACCGAGGGCACTGGTCAGAGGCATAAATTCGAACACTTGGACAATCTTGGTATGACCTGAGCCCGAGCCTGTGACCTGCGGAAACGCAGACGCGTTCCGCATTAACAAACAGTTAATGCCCGTATACCGACCGTTCGCGGCGGTTCGTGCAGGTGGCGGCGACGGGAGTCTGGTCACAGCCCAGCATCCCGAAGCGCTGCTCCTGGCAGAGCATGGTCGCCAGCGCCTGGTTGAACACCGACAGCGGAACCGAGCCATTGGCTACCGCCTGCACCAGCGTGCACCCGGTTGCCGGCAGCCGGGACCGGGATAGCCGGCCACGAATGCGACTGGCGGCGTTGCCTAAGTTCCGCGGCGGTGGGCGGAGAGGCTCCAGCGCGTTCGCAGGTCATACCCGCGACAAGGCTGGCCGTGTCGATCAGCTCGGCGAGGTCCCTTCCGGGGAGCGACCCGACGTCCGCGCCAGCGTGCCTGAGCTGGTGCAGGCCGCCGACGAGGGCAGCGGTGAAAGCGTCGGCGGCGCCAGCGGTGTCGGCGGCATCCACAGGGTACGCGGGCCGGTGCAGGACTGACCCGGACCCCCGGACGGCCATGACACTCCTGGGGCCACAGGTGATCACCACGAGATCGGGCCCGAGGGCTAGCCAGTCCTCCGCGACCGCCTCGGGGGCGCGGCCCGGGTACAGCCAGGCGATGTCCGCAAGACTCGCACGGATCACCGTGGCTGACCGGATCGGGCGCTCCATGAGGAGACGGCCCCGTCCGGGCGTCCCCATCACGTCCGGGCGCGCGTTCAGGCCGAGACAGACCACCGCGCCGCCCTTGCGCAGCCGGGCCACGGCCCGGAGGACGTGGGTCGCGCCGGGCGCGACGCAGCATACGAGGGACCCGACGTGCAGGACGGTGGTTGCCGAGGGAATCCAGGCCAGCTCGGCGGAACTCCACTGCCAGTCGGCGGTCCCGCTGAGATAAAGGCTGGCGCGCGAATCCTCGCTGGCGCCATGTGCCACGACGGCGATCGTGCTGGGTTCCTCGGCGTCGGGCGCGGCACTGAGATCGACACCGTTCCGTACGGCATGACGCCGCAGAAGCCGGCCGAACGGATCCCGCGACAGCCGGGCCATGAGCGCGGTCGGGTACCCGAGCCCTGACGCGCTGACCGCGATGGTGAGGGCGCTTCCCTCCGGAAGCGCCCTCACCACGGTTTCGTCGGAGGTGGGGACCAAGGCGATGAACGCTTCGCCGAGCACTGTGATCATCGCGACTCTGCTCCCAAGGCGGCGCTCCCATCGCCAAATTAAGCCGGATCCCGGCGTAACTTCCCCTTGAAACTGCCGGATGAACGCCTGAGACCATCCAGTAAGATTCAAGACATCTCTGTCTGCGCGGTCAACACTCCACATAATTCTGCCGGTTTCCGGCTTTAATTGTTAGCGTGGGGAGATGAGTGACATACCTCCACTCCGCCCGAGTGACCGTCAGCTGATCACTACCCTTGGCCGGTACGGCGAACTGCGGCGTGATCAGGTAACGCGGCTGTCTGGCCTGCCGCGCAGTACGGTGACCGATGCCGTGGCACGCCTATTGCGCCGCGGTATCGTGACGGAGCGGACGGCGCCGGTCACCGCCAGGGCGGGGATGGCCGGAAGGCCGCCGAAGGTGCTGACACTGGCAGCACCGTCCGGCGTGACGGCAGTCATCGCGCTGACGCATCAGAGCCTGCAGGCTGGCGTGGTGGGGTTCGACGGAACGCTGCATGCCCAGCACATCATCGATCCGTATGTTCATCGCACCAGCCAGGGCCTGCTTGAGCCAGGGCTCGCCCTTCTCGACCGCGCGCTGCACGACGCCTCCTGCGCAACCAGCGACCTGGGGTGCCTGGTTATCGGGATGCCAAGGCCTGTCGCGCACGACGCCGACCCGGCGCGGCAACAACCCAGCCAGGAACCTTCCAGGCCAGGGCATGCGGCCATATCGATAGCCGATCCCGGGCTCCCGGCGGATCCGGCGGCCGAGTTCAGCCGGCGCCTCGGTGTTCCAGCATGGACCGAAAACGATGCCAACCTCGGAGCGCTGGGAGAAGGCACATACGGCGCGGCCACGGACATGGCGACCTTCATTTACATCAAGATCGCGCACGGCATCGGGGCAGGTCTCGTCCTGGACCGGCGGCTGCACTGGGGTTTTCGCGGCCTGGCCGGCGAACTCGCGCACATCCACGTCGAGGAGGGCGGCTCCTTGTGCCGATGTGGCGGGCGCGGCTGCCTCATGACGACACTCAACACCCCACGGCTCATTGACTGGATCCAGACCGTGCACCCCTCCGTCACCACGATGGCTGACCTGATCTCTCTCGCCACCGACGGAGACGCAAGCGTATGGCGGTTGCTGCGAGATCTCGGCCGCACCCTCGGGCGCTCCCTCGCCAGCTTCTGTGTCTACGTGGCCCCCGACGGCATCGTTCTTGACGGGATTCTGCAGAGCGCAAGCGCCCCCGTGATCAGCGGCATCGAGGAGATGCTGTACGAGTTCGCGCCGCCCGAGATCGCGAGACATGTACGAGTCGCCGGCGGGCTGCTGGGAAACCGTGCAGAACTGCAAGGAGCCGTGGTCCTCGCTCGCCAGCACCAACTCGGCCACGACGTCGTGCGGCTGAGCCATGCCAGTCAGGCCGTTGCACAATGAGCGAATGACCGCCCACCCCCCGACCGAAACCAAGCCCCGGCGCCGGGCAGCCAGACCTGGGCGCGCATCGCCGCCGTTCGGGTGGCTACGCCCGTCGGCTGGGAATCGTCCCTGCCGCATCCGAACCGGTCGTTCGGCACGCCCAGGACGAGTTGTCCCTGTGGCCAAGGGCCGGCGGGAATGTGGTTCTGGGGCCGTGGCCGGGTTCAGCGCCGGGCGGCGAGGATGTCGAGGTCACGGTTGGCGTAGCGGCTGTGCTCCCATTCCTCGCCGAGGATCACATGCAGGCAGTGGAGCATCGAGTGCGCCCGTGTCGGGTGCCCTGGCGTGGCCGGGGGCACACAGACCCGCGCGAGATCTTCTGCGGTGAGATCGGCGATTGCATCCCGCACCGCGTCCATCCGCCCACGGCGTACCTGGAGCACCTCGCTGAGTGACGGGTTGGCGTCCGGGTCGATCCCCAGGCTGGCAGGGTCGGTTAGCCATGACCCGGCCAGCCCCCACCGGTGGTATGGGCTCGGCGCTGGCGTGGTGGAGGACCGCCGACCCGATCATCAGCGTGGTGTTAGGCCGGTTCGGCCGCCTCGACATCCCGGTCAATAACGCGGGCATGTTCATCTCCAAGCCGTTTAGTGACTGCACCACCGACGACTACGCCACCGTCTCCGAGGTCAACCTGGCCGGGTTCTTCTGGCTGACTCAGCGCGCCATCGCCGAGATGGTCAGCCGGTACGGCGGCCACGTGGTCAATGTCTCGGCCACCATC
>DASXKD010000348.1:0-5093 GCA_036497045.1 Streptosporangiaceae bacterium
CCAGCCGCTGGACTTCAGCGAGCGGCTATGCCGGCTCGCGGCGCGGCTCGCCGGGCTGGCTGGCATGATCACGATCAATGTCGGCCATCAGAGGCTGGCCAGGTCGTTCTTCCGCACCGCGCGGACGGCGGGGGACGAGACCGGCGACCGCCAGCTTCGGGCCTGGGTGGCGGCGCGGGAGGCACTGGTCCCGCTCTACTACGGGGACCCCGCCGAGGCCGTGGCGCTGGCCCGGGCCGCGGCGGGCCTGGCCGGGCGCAACGTATGCGTGGCCGCGGCGATGGCCCCGGTCATGGAGGCCCGGGCGCTCGCCAGGGTGGCCGCACGGCGCGGCGGCACCGCCAAGCCCCAGGGGCTGCGGCGTGCCTCCAGCCTGCTCGACAGCGCTCATGAGGCCGTGTCCCGGCTGCCCGCCACCGGCCGCGGCGACACCGCCTTCGGTTACACCGAGCGCCAGTTGCTGTTTCACGAGGGCGACACGCTGGTCACGCTGGCCCATCACCAGGGCGCGGAGCGGGCCCTGAGGCACGCCCTGCGGCTGTACTCCACCGAAGAGGTCCTGGACCGGTCCCTGACCACACTGGGCCTGGCCAGGTGCCGCCTGGAGGCCGACGAGCCGGAGGAGGCGCTCCGTATGAGCATGGAGACCTTGTTCGCCGTGCCGCGCGAGCACCGGTCCGAGATCATGGTGCGAACGGCGAGATCGCTGGGGGACTGCGTGGCCGGGCGTCACGGTGAGATCAGCGCGGTGCGTGAGTACCGCGAGGCCCTGGCCACCGCTTGAAGAGGTCCGGGCAGGGCCCGGCGAAGGCGGGCACCGGCTGAGGACCGCCGGGCCAGCGCCCCCCTCACCGCCGGCCCTGCGGCCCCCACCCGCCCCCCGCATACTCGGACTCACGCGATCCGTAATCAGAAAATAGAGTAAATCGGACATCAAGGCAGCTGAATCTCACAACTAGTCACCGTCGGCGGCCCGACGCCTCGATGCGGGGTGAGCGACGGAACCCGACGCCGTGCCAGGTGTTAGAGCGTTCGGGCCGCGCCCGTTAGGCTGTGCTTGGCTAAGCACCCCAGGCGGTTGGCATAGGCACCCCAGGGCGGGAGGCGGCGTGCGACGGGTATTGCTGCTCAACGTGACGTATGAACCGCTGACCACGGTTGGCCTGCGCCGTGCGGTGTGCCTGGTCCTGGGGGAAAAAGCCGATGTTGTGCACGATGATTCGGAGGGCGCTTTGTTGCGCTCAACGTCGCTCGTGCTCGCAATGCCCTCGGTCATCCGGCTGCGCCGTTACGTCCGGGTGCCGCACCGGAGCCGGATCCCGCTTACCCGTGGTGCGCTCATGCGGCGGGACAACTACCAGTGCGCCTATTGCAGCCACCGGGCCGAGACCATCGACCATGTTGTGCCGCGAAGCAGGGGCGGCACGCACACGTGGGAGAACTGCGTGGCCTCGTGCATGCGGTGCAATCACAGCAAGGGCGACCGGTTGGTCGAGGAACTTGGCTGGACAATGCGCTGCGCTCCCGCCGCGCCGCGCGGGCCGCACTGGCGGCTGATCGGGGCCATGTACGACGGCGACCCGCAGTGGGCCGCGTACCTGGTCGAGCCGAGCGCCGCCTGACCTAGCCGGCCGGGCCAGGCTCGGGCCGCTTCAAACCCGCGCGACGGATGAGGCGCGGGTGAATTGTGGGTGAACCTTGGCAGCCCGGTCCTGCCCTGTCAGTCCTGCGGGCACTCGGCGGCCGCTTCCCACTTCTGCTCGATCTTGCCGAAGTGCCACACGGCCAGCGCGACGGCCCAGGTGACCACGAACACCCCGACGACCACGAACCCGGCCTTGTTGATGTTGAAGCCCGCCAGGAACGACCAGAATGTGCCGCTGAGGCGGGCGTTCTGCGCGATCAGCCCGAGCACCTCGACGCCGCCGATGAACACGGCCACGAACACCGAGAGCCCGGTGATGGTGAGGTTGTAGAAGATCTTGCGAGCCGGCCGGGCGAAGGCCCAGTCATAAGCGAAGTTCATGAAGCAGCCGTCCGCCGTGTCGAACAGGCTCATGCCGGCCGCGAACAAGATGGGCAGCGACAGGATCCCGTAGAACGGCAGCCCGCCGACCACCGCCGTGCCCGCCAGTACCAGCAGGGCCACCTCGGTTGCCGTGTCGAAGCCCAGGCCGAACAGGACGCCGATGGGGTACATCCGCCACGGCGCATCCACCTTGCGGGCGAGCGGGCCGAGGAACCGCATCATCAGGCCGCGCTTGTCCAGTTGCTCGTCGAGTTCCGCTTCGCTGTAGGCGCCCGCCCGCAGTTCCCGGACGAACCGCAGGATCCCGACGAGAATGACCGCGTTGAGGGCCGCGATCAGGAACAGGAACGTGGCCGACACCAGCGTGCCGATCACGCTGGTCATGTGCTGGAGCGCAGAGTTGCTCGCCCGTACCTGGGCGTCGAGGCTGCGGATGCCGAAGTTCAGCAGCACCGCGAGCACGAAGACCACCGAGGAGTGGCCAAGCGAGAAGAAGAAACCGACCGACAGCGGCCGTTTGCCCTCGCCCACCAGTTTGCGGGTGGTGTTGTCGATGGCCGCGATGTGGTCGGCGTCGAACGCGTGCCGCATGCCCAGCGTGTAGGCGAGGAACCCGGTGCCCAGCCCGAAGATCTCGGTCTTGCTGATGTGGTAATGCCCGCTCAGGGCGGCCGCGAGCATCCCCCAGCCGAGCACATGCAGCCCGACCACGGTCCCGGCCATGCCACCCACCCGGCTCCACTCGCTGGGGGTCAAGGCTGCCTTGATGCGCCTGGCCCGGGCTTGCACGGCGGCCATGGACCGATCAACCCCCTCAGTGCCAGCAGATAATCGGTGCCAGCGGATAAGACGCACTCTAGGGAAGATGCAAATTACTCGCAATAGCAATAGGTGTGTGGCTGGCGCTGGCGCTGGCGCTGGCGCTGGCGCTGGCGCTGGCGCTGGCGGGGGTGGCGGTGTGCCAGGTTCCGGTGGGCGCAGGCAGGCCCGGCGAGGGTGACGCCGGCCGGCTCCGGGAGCGAAGGCGGCGGCCCGGCCGGCCCCGAGCCTGCCGGGCTGCGGGACTGCCCGGGCCTGCGGTGTTACGTTCACTTTCAGGCGGCTGCCTGCACGAGCACGCAGCCGGACGGGCCCGCGCCAGGGAACGAGCGGCAGGAGAGCACCGCATGCAGCGCGACATCTTCACCAGTGAGCACGACGACTTCAGGGATATGGCCCGGGCCTTCATCGCCAGGGAGGTCACGCCCTACCACGAGAAGTGGGAGGCGGACCGGATGGTCTCCCGGGACGTGTGGCTGGCCGCGGGCCGCGCCGGGCTGCTCGGCATCGAGATCGACGAGAAGTACGGCGGCGGCGGGTCGCACGACTACCGGTACTACCTGATCCTCGACGAGGAGCTGGCCAAGGCGGGGGCCACCGGGCCCGGCTTCGCCGTGCACAACGACATCAACGGGCCGTACATCCAGCGCCTGGCCACGCCGGAGCAGTGCGAGCGGTGGCTGCCCGGCTACTGCACGGGCGAGCTGATCACGGCCATCGCCATGACCGAGCCCGGGGCAGGCAGCGACCTGCAGGGGATGCGCACCACCGCGGTCCGTGACGGCGACCACTACGTGCTCAACGGGTCGAAGACGTTCATCTCCAACGGCCAGCTCTGCGACCTGGTGATCGTCGCGGCCAGGACCGACCCGGAAGCCGGTTACCGGGGGATCAGCCTGCTCGTCGTGGAGCGCGGGATGCCCGGCTTCGAGCGCGGCCGCAACCTGGACAAGATCGGCATGCACGCCCAGGACACCTCCGAGCTGTTCTTCAACGACGTCCGGGTCCCCGTCGGGAACCTGCTCGGCGAGGAAGGCGGCGGATTCGTGGCGCTGATGCAGAACCTGCCCAGGGAACGCCTCGCCATCGGCGCCACGGCGCTGGCCGGCGCCGAGGCGGTGTTCGCCACGACGCTTGCGTATTGCAAAGAAAGAGAGGCTTTCGGCAGGCCGATCGGCAAGTTCCAGCACAACAGGTTCGTCCTCGCCGAGATCGCGACCGAGACCGCGGTCGCGCGCGCGTTCACCGACAAGGCCGTGCTCGAGCACAACGCGGGCAAGCTGTCGGTCGCCGACGCGGCGATGGTGAAGTGGTGGAACACCGAGCTGTGCAACAAGGTCGTGGACCGGTGCGTGCAGCTGCACGGGGGGTACGGGTACATGCGTGAATTCCCGGTGGCCCGGGCGTTCACCGACAGCAGGGTGCAGACGATCTTCGGCGGCACGACCGAGATCATGAAGGAGATCATCGGCCGCGACCTCGGGCTCTGACCGGACCGCTATGACGGCCTGCCGCAGATTTGGCCGTACCCTGTCATAGAGCGCTGTGTCATAGAGCGCTGTCAAGCAGGACGGAGCACGCAGGTGGCCGAGCCGGATCGCGAGCTGGTCATCCCCGAGGGCGGGTTCTGGCCCGCCCCGGAGATTCCGCAGCCGAACATCTATCCGATGGAATGGCGGGTGGAGACCGAGAAGCTCGCCGCCATCTACCAGAAGTCCAAGCGAGCCGCCTGGAACCCCGCCGACCTGCCGTGGGACGAGTTGCGGGCCGAGGACTTCACCACCGAGCAACGGCTCGGCATCATGTACTGGTTCTCCGTGCTGGCCAACTTCGACGCCTCCGGCCCGGCCGTGTTCGCCCGCGCCACCATCCACGCGTTCGAGCAGCACGAAGAGGACCCGGTCCGCAAGTGCTTCTTCTCGATCACCCGCGATGAGATGAACCACGAGGAGTGCTGCCAGCGCAGCATCGCCAAGCTGTGGCCGGGCGGGCCGCTGGACTGGCAGCCGGTCACGCCGCTGGAGCAGGCCGCGCACAACAACATCGGCTGGCTGTACCACAACGGCGGCCGGTACTGGACCGGCTACAACAAGGCGGTCGGCAAGTACTCCCTGCCCGTGCTGTTCACCAGCTTCATGATGGGCGAGATGGCCGCGTCCACGCTGTTCCGCGGCATGTCCTCGGGCACCACGCACCCGGTGTTCTCGGAGATGTTCCAGCGGATCGGCCGGGACGAATCGCGCCA
>DASXKD010000349.1:0-1676 GCA_036497045.1 Streptosporangiaceae bacterium
TCGGCCACATACGAGCCGAACGGCTACGACGGCGCGCCACAGCCCGGCGCGTACGAGCCGAACGGCTACGGTGACGCGCAGCAGTCCGGCGCCTACCCGGCCAATGGTTACGCCGGCCCGCACCAGTCCCGCGCGTACCAGGCGAACGGCTACGGCGAGGCGCAGCACTCTGGCGCCTACGAGGCCGCCGGCTACAGCGGCTACCCGGGCAACGGCTCCGCCGCCACGGCCTCCGCCCCGACATTTACCCCCGCCTTCACCCCGAACGGAACCCCGAACGGCGGCGGCTACGGGCCTGGCGACGAGTACCAGCAGGCCGGGTACGCCCCGCAGGGATACCCGGAGGAGCAGTCCTACGGTGGCCAGGCGTACGCCGACGAAGGCTACGCGGCGGGATACCAGGAGAACCACCAGCAGGCGGCCTACCCGGGCGCCCCGGCTACGCCGAGCTTCACGCCGGCGGGCGGCCAGGCCGACCCGGCGCAGCGCGGCTACTGGGACGGCGAGTCTCGCGATCAGCAAATTGGCCGGGACTCCAGGGAACAGAGGTACACCAGGAGGCGTTAGAGACAGTGGCCGGTGCGGCTAGGGTCCCCCGGGCCGCACCTAATATCGCCTTCGCGGAATACCGTTCGGCTGGAGCCGCGATGTGCCTCTCGCCGAGGAGGCGACCACCGCACCGGCCCACGCGTCAACGGCCCCGGCATCCGCCGGGGCCGTTTCGCCTTTCACGGGACCTGAATACGCAACCGCTGGCAACCCGCCTCTCGCGAAGATCAGCTTCCCGAAATGTTTGACTTAACTGTCACCAGGACAACAGTTAAGTCAAACATTTGTTCGTGGTGATCTTGACTGGACGATCGGCGCGGGCCGGGGCGGCGCAGTCCAGGTCACGCGTCGCCGACCAGGTTGACGATTGTGCTGAACAGGCGGGGGAGTCGCTGCGCGGCGGGGACGATGCGGGGTCCGAGCAGTGGCTGGTGCCTGGACCACAGCAGGCCCGCGGTGAGCATCCAGGACCTGCGGCAGGCCCGCCGCCAGGCTCGTTCGTAATCGCCTGGCCGCCCCGCCGCCAGGCACTCCGCCAGGACCGTCGCCTGCGCGAGCGCCGCCCCGATGCCCTCGCCGGTCAGCGCGTCGAGATAACCGGAGGCGTCACCCACGAGCAGGACATTGCCAGCGGACCTGCGCGGCACGTCCTGCCGCAGCGGGCCCGCGCCGCGCACCTCGCTGCCGGGCCCGGCCCCGGCGAGCTGTTCGCGCAGCGCCGGGAACGCCGCGAGCCTGGACGCGAAGTCGCCGTGCGCGCCGCTCAGGATCGCGACGCCCACCAGGTCGTCAGCGACCGGCGTGACGTACGCCTCGGCCCCCGTCGACCAGTGCACTTCGACCAGGTCAGTCCACGGCGCGAGCCGGTAGTGCCGGCGCAGGCCGAACCGCGGCTGGCGGGCGCGCGGCGGGTCCAGCCCGCAAGCCCGGCGGACCGTCGAGTGCAGCCCGTCGGCGGCGACCAGGTGCCTCGCCCGCAGGCCCGCCGCGGTGACCCCGCCGCCGTCCTGGGTGACAGACGTCACCCGCACCGGCAGGACCGGGATCGAAAGCTCCGCGGCCCGCGCCGCGAGCGCGGCGTGCAAGGTCGTGCGGCGGACGCCGAGACCGTCGCCGTGCCGGAAGCG
>DASXKD010000350.1:0-10167 GCA_036497045.1 Streptosporangiaceae bacterium
GATGGCCAGCCCGGCCCGGTACGCGGCGGCGCAGCGCAGCGCCGGTGCGGGCGGATTGTTGAGCCGCAGGGGGAAGATCAGGCGGCTGCCCCCGCCGCTGTCGGCGTGGACCGCCGCCAGGGACGCGCCCGCTCCCCCGGCCCGGACCTTCAGGGAATGGTGGCGGCTGGAGCACGGAGATCCCGATGCCCGCGGATGACACGGCCCGGGCGGAGGTCCTGGCCCGCATCCGCACCGCGCTGAGCACCGGAGCCAGCGCTCCCGCCGGGATACCTCGCGGCTACCGGACCGGCACCGGCCTTGCTGCCCCGGCACTGATCGAACAGCTCACCGAGCGGCTGCACGACTACGGGACCAGCGTCCGCCGCTGCCCCGAAGGCGGGGTGGCACAGGCGGTGCGCGAGGCGCTGGCCGAGCGCGGCGCACACCGGGTCGTGCTGCCACCTGGCCTCATCCTGGACGGCGCCGGCCCGGACGGCGTGGAGTTCCTCGCCGACGACGGGCTGTCCCCCGAGGCGCTTGACGCCGCCGACGGCGTGATCACCACCGCCGCCCTGGCCATCGCGGAGACCGGGACGATCGTCCTGGACGGCGGCCCGGGCCAGGGCCGCCGCGCGCTGAGCCTGGTCCCCGACTACCACCTGTGCATCCTGCACGCCAGCCAGGTCGTCGGGATCGTCCACCAGGCCCTGGACCGCCTGGAGCCCGGCCGGCCATGCACCTGGATCAGCGGCCCCTCGGCCACCAGCGACATCGAACTCGAGCGCGTCCAGGGCGTGCACGGCCCGCGCACGCTCGAAGTCATCCTCGTCGGCACCTGACCCAACCTGGCCGGCCGGGAACGCCGTGCCCGCGCGCGCTCGTGTTTGGAACGCAGCCTCAGGGTGAGGACAGCACGAAGGCTGCGGAAGGCGCGGCCAGCCTGACGGAGGGCCTGAGAATCCATGACAGTACCGATGTCGCCCAATACCCCGGAAAGACGGCCATATCCCCCCCAACAGCCGGCGTATCCCCCGCCGCGACGGGGCAGGCCCACGGTGGACGCCCGCCAGTTGTGGTCCGGCGGGGTGGCGACCGCGGTCGTCGCCGGGCTGATAGCGCTGGTCGGCGTGCTGGTCTGCCGCTGGCTGTTCAACATCCCGATCCTCGCGCCGAAGCGCTACGGCGCCTACGGTGACGCACACACCACGACGCTGGTGCTCATCGCCGCGGGCGCGGCACTGGCCGCGACGCTCCTGGCACACCTGCTGCTGTTCAGCACGCCGCGGCCGATGGTCTTCTTCGGCTGGATCGTCGGCCTGATCACGGTGATCGTCGTGATCTTCCCGTTCCGTACCGATGCCGCGTTCTCCCACAAGATCGCGACGGCGGCGCTGTACCTGATCATCGGCATCGCCATCGGCACCCTGATCGCGGGGGTCGGTGAGCGGGCGGCCCGGATCCGCACCGTGCCCACCGAACCTGCCGGGCAGAACTACCCGGGCCAGGGCTATCAGGGCCAGACCTACCAGGGCCGCGGCTACTGAGCATGGGCCGGATACGCACTGACCGGCGGCCCGGGCGGGCCGCCGGTCAGCCCGGCGAGATGCAGAGGACAGCTCACTGGCTCGGCTGCGGGAGGTGACACGAGACCTTCGGGTTCACGCCGACGTAGTTCAGCGGGCCCGCCATAATGGTCACCGCCACGGTCCCGGCGTGCGCGCAGTTCTCATGCGAATCGCTGTAGTAGTTCCGCTGCCCGGCGGCAATCGCGCCAATGACCAGCCATATCAGAAGAAGGAATGCCCCGACACGCATCGGTACCTCCGGTATCCGCAGTGCCATAGTCGCGAGGCTTGCGAGGCTTCGCTCGACGCCCACCGGTACCTTGCGCGGCGCTTTTCAAACAAACCGCATTGGCCCAGGCACTTTTTACAGCTGGTAAACAGGCTGCTGAGCTGGGAAAACAGCACCTGCCACCGGCCCGGCGGTACGGGTCATGTTTAGACCCTGCCCAGCGGGCACGAACGGGACGTGCAGACCCAAAAAGCAGCAGGTGATCGCCAATGACCACCGTTCTTTCCCACCCGCAGACCGCCGCTAGCCAGGCCGCCGACCTCGGCGACCCGGAACTGGTGAAGCTGGTCCAGTCGCTGCCGCGGGGCAGCGACGAGCGCGACGCCGCCTGCGAGAAACTCGTCGGCCGTTACGAGTCGCTGGTCCGGGCGTGCGCACAGCGGTACCGGCACAGCCCGGAGTCGTCCGAGGAGCTGATGCAGGTCGGGTACATCGGCCTGCTCAAGGCCATCAACAACTTCGACCCGTCCTTCGGCAGCAACCTGGCCTCCTATGCCCAGCCGTGCATCACCGGGGAGATCAAGCGGCACTTCCGGGATAAGCGGTGGCACGTGCACGTCAAGCGCTCCACCCAGGAGCTGCGGCTGGAGCTGTGCCGGGCCCGCGCCGAGCTGACCCAGCAGCTCTCCCGGGCACCCAAGGACGACGAGCTGGCGGAGCACCTGGGCATCAGTCACGAAGACCTGCGTGACGCGCAGCGCGCCGACCTCGCCTTCCAGGCCTCCTCGCTGGACGCGCCCCGGTCCGCCGGAGCGGACCCGGGGAACCTGGCCGACATCCTCGGCGAGGACGACCCGCAGCTCGAGCACACCCTGGACATGGAGTCCGTCTGGGCGCACTGGGGCGACCTCCCGGTGCGTGAGCAGCGCCTGCTGATGATGCGCTTCTACGGCAACATGACCCAGGCCGAGATTGGGGAACGGCTTGGCATCTCTCAGATGCACGTGTCCCGGCTGCTCGCGGGAGCGCTCAGCTACCTGCGGGAGCGCATGCTCGGGCAGGACTCCGGCAGCGAGTCATACTGACCGGCGCCCGACCGGAAGACACTGACCGGAAGACACGTGCCTACGAAGAGGAAGGAACGGCCATGAGGACCGCGACTGGACTGTTCTTGATAGCGCTCGGCGCGATTCTCGCCTTCGCTGTGCAGGGCCATCCGTCGTGGCTGAACATCCAGGTGGTCGGCTGGGTGATCATGCTGACCGGCGTCGCCGGGATGGCCATACCGCGTCGCGGATACGGATGGCTGCGCCGCCGGATGGTGCTGCGGCGCGGTCCGGGCGGGCGGCCGGTCGTGGACCGGGTGGAAGAGAAGCGCTACCCGCCGTACATCATGCTCAACCCGGGGGCCAACGGGATCGCGGAGGAGGTTCCCGAGGCGCGGCCGGACGTGCCGACCGTCGTCGAGCCGATGGGAGACCCGGACCCCGACGGGTTTGCCGCAGACCCCGGGCCGGACCCGGAGCGGCTGGCCGCCGAGCGGCAGGCCGTGGTGGACCGCACCGAGGCCGAATGGCAGGCCGCCGAGCAGGCGGCACCCCCGGGCGGTCCGCTGCCGGCCGAGGAGATAGTCGAACAGTACGTCGAGGAATAGGGCCGCCCGTTCGGCGCCAGCCAGCAGGCGGGCGCCCGCCCCCGGTCGGCGCGGCCCTGGGCCTCCGGTGGTTCAGCCCGGCGGTTTCCGCCGGGCTGAACCATTTCCGCCGCTGTCGCGTGCACCCCGCGCGCCGCGGGAGTCGATGATCGTCCTGGCGACATCGGTGACCCGCAGATTGCGCTCCTGGGAGATCTGCCGCAGCCGCTCCAGCGCGTCGTCGGCGCTGCAGCCGAGCGCCTGCATCAGCATTCCCTTGGCCTGGTCCACCAGCGCCCGTGACTCCGCGGCCGCGCGCAGTTGGAGCGCGGTGCGCTTGGCGTCGCCGTATTCGGCGGCATTGCCCATGACCGCAGCGCCGAAGGCGGTGAGCAGCTCGGCGAGCTGGCCGGGTTCCAGGGAGCGCGGGCGCGCGCCGACCAGGGACAGGGCGACCGCGTCAGGATCCGACCGGTAGGCGAGCGTCACGCAGCAGCGCACGCCACGGCGCAGGGCCGCGTTGGCGTACTCCGGCCAGCGGGTCTCCGCCAGCGTGTCCGGGCAGCTCGCCGGCCCGCTGCCGGACAGGGCGTCCAGCACCGGCCCGCGCCCGCTCGACAGCTGCACGTCGTCGAGCTCCGGCAGGTCGGGATGACTGGCGGCGCGCACCGCAGGCTCGTGCCCGCGCCACAGCACGGCCGTGGCACCCGAGCACGCGGGCACCTGACGTGCGGCGAGGACCACCAGCTGGTTGAGCGAGCGCGGCTCGGAGGTGTTCGCGATACTCAGCAGTTCAGCCGCCTCTTGGGCGAGGTCAGGGCGTGGCACGGTCACCTCCGTTCGCTGTCAGCCTGCCAGGGCCAGCACAAGGACTGCGCTGCTGCCAGCGTGCCACGATCCCTGGCCCGGCCGGTAGCGGCGAGAAAAGCGAAAGCCGGGCGGGACGGTGTTGCACCGTCCCGCCCGGCGTGGTGCCCAAGCCCGGCCGGGGGTGAGTCAGCCAGACCTGGCACCCGCCAGGCTCGCGACCGCGGGCCGCAAGCAATGCTCGTAGGTGGTCAGGGTCTCCCGGCTGATGCGCTCCCAGGAGTACCGCGCGGTCGCCCGGTCGGCGGCGGCGATCCCGTACGCCTCCAGCCGCAGCGGGCTGGCCAGCAGGTCCCGCACCCGCCGCGCGAACAGGTCTACCCGCCCCGGCGGGATCAGCGCGCCGGTCGTCCCGTCGAGCACAGCGTCGGCGCAGGCGCCTGCGGCCGGTGCGGCAACCGGGACGCCGCAGGCCATGGCGGCCAGGGCGATCGCACCGGACGGGTCGTAAGGTGCGCCGCTCACCAGCAGGTCCGCCGAGCGAAGCAGGGCGGGGAGGCCACCCGCGGCGATCTTGCCCGTGAAGGACACCCGGTCCGCCACGCCGAGCCGCTTGGCCAGGCCGGTCAGGTGCTGGTAAGCCTCGTCCTTGCGGAGCTGGGACCTGGCTGGGCCGCCGGCGATCACCAACTCGGCACCGGGGACCAGGGTGAGCATCCGCAGCAGCATGCCGAGGCCCTGGTGCCCGTCCAGCCGCGGCACCACCGCGAGCAGGCGAGGGCGGCTGCCGCGCTTGGCCGCCGGGCCCTCGGGGGTGAACTCGGCCGTATCCACCCCGCACGGCACGACGGTCACCAACGTCCGGGGCACGCCCATGCTCACCAGATCGGCCGCTTCGGCGTCCGTGCTGGCCAGTACCGCGTCGGCGTTTCGTGCCAGGCCGGCCTCCAGCCGGATGCGCACGTCATTGCCGTCCACGGCGCTGCCGTGGTGCCGTTCCGCGACGCCGAGCGTGCCGAACGTTTGCACCAGCGGAATGTCGCGGCCGCGGGCGGCGGCCAGGGCGGCGAGGCCGCTCGTCCAGAAGTAGGCGTGCACCACGTCGGGGGTGTTCCGGCGCCAGTACTGTTCGAGCTGGTCGCTGAACTCGGCGACAGTGGCTGCCAGCTCGGCACCGCCGAGCGGAGCCAGCGGGCCCGCGGTGACGTGCTCGACGGTCACCCGCGGCGCAAGGATCGCGCTGCCGGGCAGCGCGCGTGAGTCCCGCCTGGCATAGATGGTGACCCGGTGCCCGAGCTTGGCCAGCCCCCGCGCATGTGCGGCGACGCTGGCGGCCTGGGACATCGGCTCCGGGCCGGTGGCCGGAGTAAGCGGGCTGCCATGGTGAGCGACGAGGGCAATCCTCATCACGATGCCTCCTGAGGGGTTACCGCAGCCCTGGCATCGCGAGGGACCCTGCCATCGAGCGCAAAAAAGGCACACCCCACTTCACGCCAGGACGGCGTGAGGGTGTGCCTGCGTCGTAAGCACCGTTCTCGGAAGACATTATCCCCTCCCCCCTGGCCCGTCAAACTCCCCGGCCGCGCGGCGGCGGCGCGGGGGAAACGCCAGGGCCCGGCGACGGTGCTGCCGTCGCCGGGCCCCGGATGAGGATTTGACTAGCGCTGCAGGTCCGGCCTAGTAGCTGTTCTTCCAGGTCGTGCTGAAGCTGTTGCCGCCGGTCAAGCTGGAGACCGTGTTCAGGTTGTAGACGTCCTCGGAGTCCACCATGGTTACGGCGTTGACGCCGGGACCGCTGGCGATCGTGCCGGGCTTCCCGCTGGAAGTCTGTGCGCCGCTGGTGATCTTGAATGCGTTGTAGTGCGCCTGCGGCACGATGCCGGTCGAGAACGAGGGCCGCTCGGAGACCCACTCGGCGCTGGTGTCCTTGCAGGTGGCCAGCGCGCAGGTCTTCGTGACGGAGATGTTGTTGCCGCTGGTCGTGGAGTCGGTCAGCTTGAGCGCGTAGCTGGTGCCGGTGCGCGTCACCGACGCGGCGATCTTGTCACCGGGCTTGAGGGTCGTGCCCACCTCGGTGGTGCCTTTCGGGTACATCTCGTACCAGGTGAAATAGACAGGCTTGGCCTGGTAGCACCAGCTGAGCGTGCCGAGCTGCTCGACCGTGCCGTTGTTGAAGCCGTCCAGGCCGACCCAGTTCGAGGTGATCTGGTCCTCGGCGCTGCAGGTCACGCTCGGCGTCGTCCAGGCACCGCTGACCTTGGTGAACGTCTGGGCCGCGGTGGCGGTGTCGGCGTAGCCGGACCAGTTGAAGCTGCCGGTGACGGTCACGTTCTTGACGGCATGCGTGTGACGCGTGTGCACCAGCATGGCCTGCGGGTGGTTATGGCGCAGGTACTTGACCAGCGCGCTCCTGGCCTCGGCGAGGAACCGGGCCGACGGTGCCGCATGGTGTACCCGCGCGGGGGCGGCGACAGTGGTGGCGGTAGCACCGGTGAGTGTCACAGCCCCGGCCATCGCTGCGGCCGAGCCAGACACGATCAGGTAGCGCAACAGGTGCATGCAAACCCCTATCTGGTCAGCAAACAGAACATTCCGCCCGCACGATAACTGGCGACTCACCGGTCTGCAACCCTCCCGGCTCCCCTTCGAACTTTCAGCCGCACCACCTGCGGCGGCTGCACCCCGAGTGCGAGATCACCTCGGCGGCCGACCAGATCGAGGTGCATCCGCACCTGACCCAGCAGCAAGTGCGGGAGTTCTGCGCCGCGCACCAGATCGCCATCGAGGCATCTTCGCCACTGGCGCGCGGCGGCGACCTGCTCCGTAACCCGTCATCGTCTCGATCGCCGAAGCGGCAGGCAAGACCCCGCCCAGGTCGTGCTGCGCTGGCACATCCAGCGCGGCGACATCATCTTCCCCAAGTCGGTCACCCCGGCCCGGATCAGGGAGAACGTTGACATCCTCGACTTCGAGCTGTCCGGCCAGGACCTCGAAGCGATCACCTCGCTGAACCGGGACCAGCGCACCGGCCCCGACCCGGACAAGTTCGACGTGGTGTAACCGCACCGCTCCCGGGTAGCGGCCCCGGGTGCCACAACGCAAGCAGGATGACGGGCCCGCGCTGCAGGAGCACCGCCGCAAGCGGCACTTCGGGCGCGCCGCCGAGCCGCGGCCGCCGCGGCGCCCGGCTCCGGTTCAAACCCGGGCTGGCAGTACGAGCGCAAGTTCGACGGGGAGCGCTGCGCCGGGACAAGGATCCGGCCACGGCACGCCGGGCCGCGTCCGACAGCAGGAAGGACATTGGGGATGACAGTCCCAGGCAACCAGACACCTTCGGGTGGTGAGCCGGACACATCGACCGGCCAGCTGGTGAAGCAGCTTTCCGAGGAGATTTCGCAGCTGGTGCGGGATGAAGTGCAGCTAGCCTCGCTGGAGATGACCGGCAAGGCCAAGACGGCCGCGCGCGGCGCGGGCCTGTTCGGCAGTGGCGGGGTCATGACCCTGTACGGGATCGGGTGCCTGCTGGCCGCGGCGATCATCGCGCTGGCCGGGGTGCTGCGCCCGTGGCTGGCCGCGCTGATCGTCGGCGTGGCGCTGTTCGCCGTCGCGGGAATCGCCGCGCTTGCCGGGAAGGGCCAGCTCAAGAAGGCAACGCCACCGATGCCCCGCCGGGCCGCCGAAAACGTCAAGGCCGATGTGGAGCAGATCAAGGAGAGTGCGCACCGATGAGCGAGGACACCGCGGGCAGCCGCCCATCCCAGGAAGAGGCGCTCGCCGAAGAGATCGAGCAGACCCGGCAGCAACTCGGCGAGACGGTCGAGGCCCTGGCCGCGAAGGCCGACGTGAAGGGGCGCGCGCAGCACCGCGCCGCGGAGGTCAAGGACAACCTGCGCGGCAAGGCCCACGCGGCCAAGGACAAGGTGACCGAGCAGGCCGGGGAACTACGCGACGGGGCCGCGGTCAAGGCAGCGCAGGCAAAGGAGACGGTCCAGGCTGGGGCAGCCCAGGCCACGCAGACCGCCCAGGCCATGGCAGCCCAGGCGAAGGACGCGGCCCAGAGTGCGGGCGCGCCGGTGGCCGGGCAGGTCGCTGACCGGGCCGTCGCGGTGGGCCGCGCCGTCCGTGACATCGCTCCCGAGCCGGTGCAGCGGTCCGCTGGCCAGGCAGTTGTCATCGTGCGCGGGCATCGCGGGAAGGTGGCGGCTGCAGCCACAGCAGCGGCCGCCCTCATACTCGCCTGGCTCGCGGTGCGCCGCCGCCGGCACTGATCACGGCTCGGTGCAGGGCGGTGGGTTCCGGGGCGGCTTGCTGCCCGGGCTAATACGGCCAGCCGGACTTGCGCGGCCTTCTTCCAGATGCGGCGGGCCGCGGCCTGGAGTCGCTCGCCGTCATACGCGTCCCGCGCGCAGAGCAGGCCGTAGCTGAACGCGTTCTCGCCAGCCAGGTACGCGCCGATACCCAGGTCCCGTCAGCGGCGGGCCGGGCCGCCTCCGTGGTGAGCGGCGGGCTGGCCAGCAGCCCATCGAGGTCGTCGAGCAGCGCGAAATAGCGCTCCGAGTCGAGCGCGGCGAGCAGTTCGGTCCGCGCGGCCGCGCGGACCGAACTGTAATGACCCTGGATCCGCGCTTCGACCGGTCCGATGCGCAGTTCCACGGGAGCCTGGCTCAGCCTGCCCCGCAGGTGAGCGTTCAGCACCTCCCCGTCGCGGGCCGCGCCGAGCATGCCGCCCAGCCACTTGAGGTCGGCGGCCAGCCCCGAGGTGGCGTCACGGGGCAGGATGTGCCCGAACGAACGGAGCGTGCTGCGCAGGCGCCGGCTCGCCACCCGCATCTGGTGGACGGAGTCTGGCTCATCGAGCCGCACGAACGGATCCAGTGCCTTCAGCCGCTCGGCGTGAGCCCGCAGGTAGGCCAGCACGACCTGGCCGGCGGGTGCGGACGCGGTCAGCGCGGGGCGGTCGTCTGGCCCAGGAAACCGGTCGCCGAGTGCCCGGGCCAGCTTGGCCGTCCGGCCGGCCGGGCGCAGGCCGTCGTGACGCAGCAGTTCGTCGGCCGCGCGGAGCAGCCGCCGGTCACCGCCGGTCAGCTCCACCTCGACCTCCTGCCACCTGGACATCGAAGTGGCCGGGCCGAGCGTCTGTGCGGAAACATCATCGGCCGCGACCTCGGCGAGCGACTCCCCCGCCTCGTCGAGCAGGATCAGGCGCTGCCGTGTCGTCGTCATCCGGGTGATGGGCACCAGCGGCGCGCCGCGGGTGCGTACCCGCACCAGGCGGCCAGTTCTGCGGGAACCCGTCCCGCCGGTCCGCCGAGCGGACGCCGGATCTCCCGGCGGGTGCTGCCACCGAGCGGCAGCTTCAGGTGCCAGCCGTCGTCGTGGCCACCGGAGCGCTGCCGCAGGGTGATTCCCGCGCGGATCAGCCGCAGGTCCCCGGTGTCGTAGTACTCGGCCTCAAGCGCCTGTTCCTGGGGCCCTGAGGTGCCTGCCACCCGCGGCAGGCGATCCAGGCCGGGCAGGCCCGCCCCGGTGGGGACGTCGTACTTGGCCTCGGTTTCGTTCACGTTCACAGGCATCCCGGTCCGCTACCCCCTTCGGGCTGGTCAATGCACCGTTACGACGGGAACCGGGTGCGGCGGCGGGCGAGCGGCAGCACGAACCACAGCACCGCGAACAGACACACCACGAAGACCGTCACGAGCGCCACCGTCACGCCCTGGTCCACGAAGCTGACCACCAGCAGCACGGCAGATGAGACGGCCAGGCCCACCGCGGCCAGGCCGAGGATCGCCAGGATGTTGGCGTCCTTGACGAGTTGCTCCTTGCGATGCCGGCGGAACACCAGCCGGTGGTAGGCGACCGGAGCCAGCAGCAGCGCCGTGGAGATAGCAGCAAGCAGCAGGGTCGCCACGTACAGCCCGTGCTGTGCGTGGCTGAGCTTGACGAACCTGGTG
>DASXKD010000351.1:0-2343 GCA_036497045.1 Streptosporangiaceae bacterium
CGTCTCGTGACGGCGCGCCCGCGCGGCCGGGGCGGTCGTTCCCTGGACAGCTCGCGTGACGTGGCCTTGCGGGAGGCAGCGCTGGTCGTGCTCGCGGAGGTGGGTTATGACCGGCTGACCATGGACGCGGTGGCCGCGCGGGCCCGGGCGGGCAATACCACGATCTTCCGGCGGTGGCCGGGCAAGGCGGAGCTTGTTGTCGATGCGCTGAACAGCCTCAAAGGCGTCCCCGAAATCCCCGACACCGGATCGCTGCGGCAGGACCTGCGCGCCCTGGCGGAGTCGATCACCAGCGCCGAGAGCAAGTTCGGCGCCCAGCTGACAATCGGCATGGTCAACGCGCTGGCCCGCGACGGCGAGCTGCGGCGGGTGTTCGGGGACAAGTTCATCGCGCCGCGGATGGCGGGTTTCCGGACGGTGTTCGAGCGGGCGGTGGCCCGGGGCGAGATGCCCGCCGGCCACGACCTGGACCTGCTGGCCGGGCTGTTCCCCGCGCTCGCGCTCCAGCAGCTGGTGACGTCCGGCGAGCTGCCCGGCACCCGGCTGGCCTGCCAGATCATGGACGAGATCGTCTATCCCCTGGCCACAGCACCAGCCACCGGCCCCTACCCAGCCGGGGATGCCACTGCAGGAGGCAAGCCACATGGGTGACGGTAACCAAGCCCGCGCCAGGAAGGCACGTTATGACCCAGCCCGCAGATGCCCGGTCCGGCGGAATGCCTCCCCAGGCCAGCCCGGCTGCGCCGGACCACCGGTGGCTGATCCTGGGGGTGATCGCCCTCGCGCAGCTCATGATCGTGCTCGACGCGACGGTCATGAACATCGCACTGCCGACGGCGCAGCACGATCTGGGGTTCACCATCGTGGACCGCCAGTGGGTGGTCACCGCGTACGCGCTGGCGTTTGGCAGCCTGCTGCTTTTGGGCGGCAAGCTGGCTGACCTGCTCGGCCGCAAGGTGACGTTCCTGGCCGGCCTGATCGGGTTCGCCGCCGCGTCGGCGGTCGGCGGGGCGGCGGTGAACTTCGGCATGCTGGTGGCGGCGCGGGCCTGCCAGGGGGCGTTCGGGGCGCTGCTCGCGCCGTCGGCGCTGTCGCTGCTCACCGTGACGTTCAGCGACCCCAAAGAACGCGGCAGGGCCTTTGGCGTGTACGGCGCGATCGCCGGGGCCGGCGGCGCGATCGGGCTGCTGCTGGGCGGGGTACTCACCGAGTACCTGTCCTGGCGCTGGTGTCTGTACGTGAACCTGATCTTCGCCGGTATCGGCATTGCCGGCGCTGTGACCCTGCTGCACCGCCGGCCCGCGCCGGGAAAGCCCAAGCTGGACCTGCCCAGCGCGGCACTGGTCTCCGGCGGCATGTTCTGTATCGTCTACGGCTTCTCCAACGCCGGCCTGCACAGCTGGCACAGCCCCTCGACCTGGGGCTTCCTCGCCGCGGGGGTGGTCTTGCTGGCCGGGTTCGCCTGGCGGCAGACCCGCACGCCAGACCCGCTGCTGCCACCGCGGATCGTCGCCGACCGGAACCGCGGCGGCGCCTACCTGACCATGCTGATCGCCGCCATCGGCATGTTCGGCGTGTTCTTGTTCCTCACCTACTACCTGCAGCAGACCCTGGGCTTTTCGCCAGTGGTCACCGGGGTGGCCTTCCTGCCGATGATCGCCTGCCTCATGGGGTCCTCGGTCACCTCCAACATCGTGCTGATGCCCCGGACCGGGCCCAGGCCGCTGGCAACGACCGGCATGCTGCTCGCCGCCATCGGCCTGGCCTTGCTGACCAGGATCGGCGTGCACACCAGCTACGCCACCACCGTCCTGCCGTCACTGCTGATCATCGGCACAGGCTTTGGCCTGGTGTTCGCGCCGGTGTTCAACACCGGCACCTTCGGCGTCGCCCCCCACGACGCCGGAGTGGCCTCGGCCACCATCAACACCGGGCAGCAGCTCGGCGGCTCGATCGGCACCTCCCTGCTCAACACCATCTTCGCCAGCACCGTCGCCAGCTACATCGCCACCCACCTCAGCCCCGCCACCGTGGTCCACGGCCGTCCCAGCCCGCAACTGACCGGGCTCGCCCTGATCCACGGCTACACCACCGCCTTCTGGTGGTCCGCCGCGGTCCTCGCCTGCGGCGCGATCGTCGCCCTGACCCTGTTCCGCAACGGACCGCTGACCCAGCCCGGCCAGCCCCCGCCCGCCGGCCCGGCACGCGCTACCGAGACATCCACTGCCCCCGGCCAAGACCGTGCTCGCCCGACCGTCCTCCCCTGAAGGGGTATCACTATTGGCACTCATCCCATGTGGGCATGCGGCGGGTAGTCGGGGAGAAGTTCATCGCGCCGCGGAT
>DASXKD010000352.1:0-10043 GCA_036497045.1 Streptosporangiaceae bacterium
ACTACCTCAACGCCGCGCCCATCAGCGAGATCGCCCAGCGCTGGATCGGCCAGTACCACCAGCAGCGAGTGGACGCCCTGACAGACCTGAAACGAGCACTGGAGGACTTCCCCGTGGACAAGCCCGAGTTCGTCTACACCACCTATATCCGCACGACCCCCAAGCAGTTGTGGCAGGCACTGACCGAGCCGGCCTTCACCACGCGCTACTGGGGTGGCATGGCCCTGGAGTCGGACTGGCAGACCGGTTCGGTGTTCACGGTCACTCTGGCGGACGGGACCAGGATCGCCGACCCGGACCAGGTCGTCGTGGAAGCCGACCCGTACCGGCGGCTGGCCTACACCTGGCACACCTTCACTCCCGAGTGGGCCGCCCACTACAAGTTCAGCGAGGAAGACCGGGCGGCGTGGGCGAGGGAGCCCCGGTCCGCGGTCACGTTCGACATCGAAGACCAAGGGTCGCTGTGCAAGCTGACCGTGCTGCACGGCGGCTTCGAGGCAGGCAGCGGCGTGCTGGCCGGGATTACCGAGGGCTGGCCGCGCGTGATGGCCGACCTCAAGACGCTGCTGGAGACCGGCGACGTGCCGGCCGGCTGACGATCATGCGGTCAGGTCCGGCCTGCGGGCCTGGTACAGCAGCAGGCCCGCGGCCACGGCCAGGTTCAGCGACTCCGCGGTGCCGGTCATCGGGATCCGCACCTGGATGTCGCCGCCGGCCAGCACGTCGCCCGGCAGCCCGGCCCCTTCCGCCCCGAACAGCAGCGCGAGGGGCCGGGGATAGCCGGCCTCCCAGAAGCTGGTCCGCGCCTGCGCCGAGGTGGTGACCACGGTGACCGCGGAACCGGCCGCCCAGGCGAAGAACTGCGCCGGGTCCGCAGCGCGGGCGACCGGCACGGCGAACAGCGCGCCCATCGACGCCTTGACCGCCGCCGGGTCGAACGGGTCGGCGGCCGCGCCGATCAGCACCACCCCGGTCCCCCCGGCCGCGTCGGCGGTCCTGATGATCGTGCCCAGGTTGCCTGGGTTGCCGATCTCATGCAGCGCGACGAACACCGCGTCCGGGGTCACCGGCAGGCTGGCCAGCCCCGGAACCCGCCCGCGGACGATCGCAGCCAGCCCCGACGGCCCGTCCCGCGCCGAGACCCGGGCGAACAGTTCCCCGGTCAGCCGGGCCACTCTGACCCCCGCCGCCTCCCGTGCGGCGACCATCCCCGCGATCCGGGATCCGAGCAGGTCTGGGGCCACCACCAGGACCTCCACGTCGGCGCCGGCCTCGACGGCCTGCCAGACCGGCTGGATGCCCTCCACCACGAAAGCACCCTCGCGCCGCCGGTGCTTGCGGTCACCGAGCAGCCGCATCCGCTTGACCACGGGGTTCGCGGCGCTGGAGATCAGTTCCGTCATCGGGCCGCCACGTCGAGGACGACTTTGAGCTGCGCCGGGTCCTCGCTCGCGGCCAGGGCCTGCGCTGCGTCGGGCAGTGGGAACCGGCTGGTCACTAGCGGCGTGACGTCGAGCCGGCGCTCCGCGCAGAGCCGGATCGCGGTGTCGAAGTCCCTGGGCCGCGACGCGCGCGGGCAGCGGATCGTGAGTTCCTTGAGATACCCCTCGTAGGCCGGCAGCGCATCGGCGGTCCGCACCGTGCCGAACATGATCACGGTCGCCCCGGGGCCGGCCAGCCGGATGGCCTGGGCCAGCGTCGCGGCGGTGCCCGCGCACTCGATCGCGATGCCGGCGCCCTGCCCCCCGGTCGCCTCGGCGACCGCCGCCGCCGCGTCGCCAGGTGCCACCACGGCGCTGGCACCGCAGGCCAGCGCCAGGTCACGCTTCCAGGCCGCGCGGGTGACCCCGACGATCGCGCGCACCCCCATGGCTCGCAGCAGTTGCACGTGCAGCAGGCCGGCCACGCCGAGGCCGACCACGACGGCGCTGCCCTCCGGGGATACCGTCAGCCCGGACAGTGCGTGCACGCAGGTGGACAGCACCTGGATCAGGGCCGCCTCGTCGGCGGTGACCTCGGCGGGCAGTGGGTGCAGCAGCGTCTCGGGGACCGCCACATACTCGGCGAAGCAGCCATCGAGGTCGCGGCCGAGCAGTCCGCCGTGGGCACACAGGTGCGGCAGGTCGCGGCGGCACTCCCGGCACAGGCCGCAGAAGGCGGCCGGGTTCACCACGACCCGGGCGCCCGCGGGCACGGCTCCCCCGGGACCGGGGACCTCCACCCAGCCGGTCATCTCGTGCCCGAGCACCCTGGGCGCGGTGACGGGGAACACGCCAGCGGCGAGCTTGCGGTCGGTGCCGCAGATGCCGGCCACGCCCACCCGCACCAGCGCGAGCCCGGCGGCCTGGGGTGCCGGGACCTCCCGCACCGTCACGGCCCCGGGCCGCTCGAGGACCGCTGCCAGCATGGTGCAATGCTCTCACCGGCCGTACAGGAGGCGCCCCGTGGCACCGCAGGACACAGTCGCAGGCTTCATCGGCCTGGGCATGATGGGCTCCGCGCTGAGCGCGCACCTGCTCGCCGCGGGCTGGCGGGTCGCCGGCTACGACATCGACCCAGCCCGGCTGGCCGCGCATACCGGGCGGGGAGGCGAGGCGGCCTCCAGCCCGGCCGGCACCGCCACCGGCGCGGGCGTCGTGGTCACCTCGCTGCCTACCGCGCAAGCGCTCCTCGACGTCGCGACGGGCGGGGCCGGGCTGGTGTCCGTCCCCGGGCGGTCCCTGGTGGTCATCGAGACCTCGACGCTGCCGCTAGCCGTGAAACGCCAGGCCCGCGACGCCCTCGCCGAACGCGGCATCGTGCTGCTCGACTGCCCGCTGTCGGGCACGGGCGGGCAGGCGCTGACCAAGAACGTGGTGGCCTACCTCAGCGGCCCGCAGGAGGCGAAGGCCCGGGCGCTGCCGGTGCTGTGCGCGATGACCCGGGCCATCCACGACGTGGGCGACTTCGGCAACGGGTCGGCGGTCAAGTTCATCGCGAACCTGCTGGTCGCCATCCACAACGTGGCCGCCGCCGAGGCCCTGGTGCTCGCCGAACGGGCCGGGCTGGATCTGGCGGCGGTGCTCACCGCGGTCGCCGACGGCGCGGGCTCGTCGGACATGTTCGAGGTCCGCGGCCCGGCCATGGCCACCGCCGACTATTCCGGCCCCGGCGTGACGACCACGGTGTTCGCCAAGGACCTGGAGATCATTGCCGGGTTCGCCAAGGACACGGCCACCCCCACCCCGCTGTTCACCCTGGCGTCCTCGTTCTACGCCGCGGCGCTGGCCCAGGGGCACGCCGGCGACGACACCGCCTCCGTGCACGCGGTCCTGCGCGGCCTGGCCGGGGGCTGATCGCCGTGCTGACCGTGGATGTCCACACGCACTTCCTGCCCCTCGACGTCCTGGCGGCGGCCCGCCACGGGCAAGGGTTCGACGGGATGACGGCCGAGCGCGGCGCCGGCCAGGAGTGGCTCGTCCACCGGCAGGGGTTCCGCTGGCCGGTGCCGCCGGTGTTCTACGACCTCGCCGCGCGGCTGGAGTCCATGGACCAGCGCGGCATCGACTGCGCCGTGCTCTCGGCCGCCCCGCAGTTGTTCATGTACTGGGCGGACGCCAGCGAGGCGGCCGGATTCTGCCGGGCAGTGAACGACGCGCTTGCCGCCTTCGCCGCCGGGTCGGGCGGCCGGATCACCGCGGTGGCCACGCTGCCCATGCAGGACCCGGGGAGCGCGGTCACCGAACTGCACCGGGCAGTCACCGAGCTGGGCATGCGCGGCGCGGAGATCGGCCCGGACGTGGCCGGCACCCCGCTGGATGACCCAGGCCCGCGCACGGTGCTGGCCGCCGCCGCGGACCTCTGCGTGCCGCTGATCCTGCACCCGTACTACGTCGGCACCCGCCCCGGGCTCGCGGACTACTACCTCACCAACCTGATCGGCAACCCGCTGGCCACCACCGTCTGCGCGGCCAGGCTGATCTTCAGCGGGGCGCTGGACGAACTCGGTGCGCTGCGGCTCGTGCTGACCCACGGCGGCGGTTACCTGCCGTACCAGATCGGCAGGCTGGACCACGGGCACCAGGTCCGGCCCGAGGCGAAAGGCTGCGCGCATCCTCCGTCGGCGTACCTGGACCGGTTCTGGTTCGACACGGTGACCCACGCGCCGGGCCCGCTGCGCTTCCTGGCCGATTCGGTCGGCGTGGACCATGTCGTCTACGGCACCGACTTCCCGTTCGACATGGCCGCCGGCCCGCTGCCAGACCAGCTCGCCCGCACCGGGCTGTCCGCCGCGGACGCCGAGCTGATCGCCGGGCGCAACGCGAGCGCCCTGTTCGGCCTGGCGCGCCCCGAATCCCGATCATGAAAACGTTTGTGCCTGTCGCCGCTGCGGCGGTTTGGGCGCTGCTATCGTCCGGCCATGGTGATCGAATGGGACGTTCCGATCACGATGGACGATCGGCTGGTGCTCCGCGCCGACGTGTTCCGCCCCGACGGGCCCGAGCGGTACCCGGTGATCCTCACCTACGGTCCGTACGCCAAGGGCCTGGCATTCCAGGAGGGCTACGCCGACCAGTGGCGGCACATGGTCGCCGACCACCCCGACGTCGCGCGCGGGTCGAGCAACCGGTACCAGAACTGGGAGACCGTGGACCCGGAAAAGTGGGTCCCCGACGGGTACGCCTGCGTGCGGGCGGACTCGCGTGGCGCGGGCCGCTCCCCCGGCTTCCTCGACCCGTTCTCCCCGCGCGAGGCCCGCGACCTCTACGAGTGCGTCGAGTGGGCCGCGGCCCAGCCCTGGAGCAGCGGCAAGGTCGGCATCAACGGCATCTCCTACTACGCGATGAACGCCTGGCACGTCGCCGGGCTGCAGCCGCCGCACCTGGCCGCGATCTGCGTCTGGGAGGGCGCCGCGGACTTCTACCGGGACGCCACCCATCACGGCGGCATCCTGTCCACGTTCTTCCGGCACTGGTACGACAAGCAGGTCACCGTGGTCCAGCACGGGATCGGCGGCCCGCCCAGCGCGGTCACCGGGGAGCCGGTGGCCGGCCCGGAAACCCGCACCGAGGCCGAACTGGCGGCCGCGCGGGTGCAGTTCGGCGAGCAGATCGCCGCGCACCCGCTGGACGGCGAGTTCTACCGCGACCGGTCCGCGCACTGGGACCGCATCACCGTGCCGCTGCTGACCGCCGCCAACTGGGGCGGCCAGGGCCTGCACACCCGGGGCAACTTCGAGGGCTTCACCCGCGCCGCGTCGGCGCGCAAGTGGCTGGAGGTGCACGGCCTCGAGCACTGGACGCACTTCTATACCGACTACGGTGTCGACCTGCAGAAGCGGTTCTTCGCCTGCTTCCTGCACGATGACGACGCAGGGTGGCGGGATCAGCCTGCGGTCCAGCTACAGGTCCGCACCCTCGACGGTTTCATCCAACGTGCCGAACGACAGTGGCCGCTGGCCCGGACCCGATGGATCAAGCAGTATCTGTGGCCGGACAGGAGCCGGCTGAGCACGGCGCCGCCGGGTGCCGCCAGCAGGGTGTCGTACCGGGCAGACTCCGGCGGGGTCACGTTCACCGGGCCGCCGCTGGCGGCCGAGACCGAGATCACCGGGCCGCTGTCCGCCCGGCTGTTCGTGTCGTCCACCACGGCCGACGCGGACCTGTTCTGTGTGCTGCGGGTGCTGGCACCGGACGGGTCCGACGTCACGTTCCCCGGCGCGATCGACCCGCACACCCCGGTCGCCCAGGGCTGGCTGCGGGGCTCCCACCGCAAGCTGGATCTGGAACTGTCCACCGAATACCGGCCCTACCACGCCCACGACGAGGTCCAGCCACTGGTGCCAGGCGGGATCTACCGGGCCGACGTGGAGATCTGGCCCACCAGCCTGGTCGTCCCCGCCGGGTACCGGATCGCGCTCACCGTGCGGGGCAGGGACTGGGAGGTGCACTACCCGGACTCGCCCCGGCTTGGCTCGTTCAAGAACGAGATGACCGGCTGCGGGCCGTTCCTGCACGACGACCCCGATGACCGGCCACCGGAGCTGACCGGCAGCTCACACACTCTGTGGGCCGGCCCCGGGCGCGAGTCGTTCCTGCTGTTGCCGGTCATCCCCGCTGACGGCAGCCCTTGACCGGCCGTGGCCGGACGCCCGCGAGAAGTGAGGAGCTAGCGATGAAGGAAGCGTTCGGCGGCCTGAGTACTGACTGGAAGGAAGGCATCAACTGGCCCGCCGTGCGGGAGTGGCGCCTCACGCGTGCCAGAGAGGCGATGGCGCGGCACGGGCTCGGCGCGATGCTGCTGATGTACGACGAGAACATGCGGTACGTCTCCTCGACGTACACGCCGGGCTGGAACCGGCTCAAGCCCGGGCTGCGTTACGTGGTGCTGTGCGAGGGCCGCGAGCCGATCGTCTACGAACAGGGCGACATCGGCATCCATCTGAAGGCGCACAACCCGTGGATCCCGCCCGGCAACGTCCGGCACTCCTATTCATGGATCAAGGGCGCTGCCGGGCCCGCGTCGCAGAACCAGGTGGCCAAGTTCACCCGCGCGCTGCTCGCCGACCTGGAAGACGCGGGCGTGCGGGACCGGCCGCTCGGCGTGGACTTCATCGACCTGAACATGATCGCCGCATTCCAGCAAGCCGGGCTCGCCTGGGCGGACGGGATGACGCCGATGATGGAGGCCCGCGCGATCAAGAGCGTCGACGAGCAGAAGGCGCTGCGCATCGTCGGTGCGATCTGCGACACGCTGCACTACGAGTTCACGCAGTTCCTGCGGCCGGGGCTGACCGAGAACGAGGTCGCGGCGTTCGGCTTCTCCTACCTGTACAACATCCCCGGCATGGAGGACGTCGAGGACATCATTGTGTCGTCCGGGCCGAACGCCTGGCCCAACTGGCGCAACTTCTCCGACCGGATCATCCGCCCGGGCGAACTGGTGATCATCGACCTGGCCGCGCTGACCTGGAACGGGTACAAGTCGTGCGTGTACCGGACGTATTGCGTGGGCGGGACGCCGACTCCGGAGATGAAGCGGTACTACCAGACGGCGCACAAGTGGCTGTGGGACGCGATCGATGTGGTCCGGCCGGGGGTGACCACCCGGGACATCGCCCTGAAGTGGCCGTCGGCGCGGGAGGCCTGGGGGTACGACGAGGAGGACCAGGCCGCGGCGAACCTGTGGGGGCACGGGCTCGGGCTGGCCCAGTACGACCGGCCGGTGATATCGCGGATCTGGTCGCTGGACTACCCGGAGGAGATCCGGCCGGGCATGGTGTTCGCGCTGGAGACCCAGCACGGAAAGGTGCACGAGTTCGGGGTCCGGCTCGAAGAGATGCTGCTGGTTACCGATGACGGGCACGAACTGCTGTCTACGTACGCCTCGGACTCGATCATCGAGGTCGGATGAGGGTCGTTCCGCTCGCGGCCCTCGTCGGGGCCGAGGGGAGGCCGGGCAAGGATCGTGTGGCACCACTTGCCCGGCTTGCTATGGATACCGGCATTCTCAGGGGTGGGCACATCGGGGTCAAAGCCGCCGGGTTGGCCCGGGCGCTCCGGGCCGGGCTACCGGTCTTGCCGGGGTGGGTCGTGCCGGTTGGTGAGGGGAAAAGCGCGATGAGCGCCGGGGCGGAGGCGGTTCGTGCGAATGGGGTGGCGGCGGGGCGGGTGGCGGTGCTCAGCCTGGCGCTCGACCCTGCGCTCGTCGAGGAGTTGCGCTTGGCCGTGGATGGCCTCGGGGGGCGGGTGATTGTGCGGTCTTCGAGCCCGCTGGAGGGGGATGCACGGTGGGCGGGGGCGTTTTCCTCGGTGACGGGGGTCGGGCGGGAGGATGTGGCCACGGCGGTCAGGAGTTGCTGGGCTTCGGCGTTCGCGGTGGATCCGTTGCGGCGTCTGGAGGGGTGCGGGCTGGGGCTGGAGGCACTGGAACTGGCCGTGCTGGTGCAGCCTGAGATCGTTCCCGAGGCTGGGGGCGTGGCGCGGGCCGGGAATGGCTCGGTGACCGTGGAAGGGGTGCGGGGGCATCCGGGGCCGTTGCTCTCCGGGTGGGCGGAGGGTGCGCGGGACCGTGGGCTTGCGGGGCTCGTCGGGGCCGATGTTGTGGCGGAGGTGGGTGCGCTCGCTGATCGTGTCCACGGTGAGCTTGGTGACGACGTGATCGAGTGGGCGGCCTGCGATGGGAAGGTGTGGCTGCTTCAGTCGCTGCGGAGCGCGCCGGAGAATCGCGGCGCGGCGCAGGCCATGCCGATGCCAGCGGATGCCCTGCGGGTTGCGGGCCGGCCCGCGGCGCCGGGGACCGCGGCCGGGCCACTGGTCGCCTGCTGGCCGCACGAGACCGGGGCGAAGGACTCCCGGGGCGCCATCGTGCTGGTGGACCGGCCGGTGCCGGCGCTGGCGCCGTTGCTGTACGGCGCCGGGGGGGTCATCGCCCGGACCGGGGCAGCGAGTTCGCACCTGGCCGAGGTGGCGCGCAGCCTGGGCGTCCCGATGGTGGTCGGCTGCCGGCCCGAAACGGTGACCGGGCCGCACCCGGCCGCCGGGGCCTGGTTCGCCACGATCAATGGCGCAACCGGCGAGGTGGTGCTGGCCCCGGTGCTGGCCGAGATCGAGGCGCTCGGCCTGGACCTGCTCGAGATCCAAAAGCTCACCCCGCACCGCACATCGCCGGAACCAGGTGACAGCCGCTCACCTTGACGGCCACTACCGTCGGGCGCGCCCGTTTCGCTACGAGAAGGTGCCGCTCCCATGACCAGCGCCCCCGTCCGCGACCCGCTCGCTGGCCATCTCCGCGCTAGGCTCGCGGCGCCGTCATAGCCACGTGTAGTGGCGCCCCGAGGGGTACCGGGGGCGCTGCCCGCCACCGTGGTCGTGCCACCGCCGCCGCGACCGGCCGACTGCAAAGGCGCCGACGACGAATGTCATCAGCCAGAACAGCAAGATCACGTTGACGAACGCGGCCAGCAGCCAGCCGGTGCCGGGGATCAGCAGCGCCGCGAACAGTGCGAGCAGAATCAGCGGCGGGAAGGGCGGGTGACGGCGGATGGCCCAGGCGGGCGTGGCCCGCAGTGGGGGCGGCGCCGCACCGAGCGGCGCCGGGACGGGCCCGGGCAGGTCAGCCATGATCCGGCGCAGGTCGCCGAAGGTCTTGGCGTTCAGCGCCGCCGACAGCCGCTCGTCCAGTTCGCCGGGGGTGATCCGGCCCGCGGCGAAGTGGTCGCGCAACTGGGCGGTGACGCGGTCCCGGTCGGCGTCGGAAACGCGGATGCTGTCGTCCATCAGTTGCCCTCGGTTTCTGGGGTGAACACCACCTGCACGGTCCGCTCGTCGGCGCCGCGCACGACGCGGAGTTCGAGGGTGCCGCCCTGCGCCCCCTGGAGTGCGCCGAACAGGTCGTCTACGCCGCCGACCGCGTGGCCCGCGGCCGTCACGATCAGGTCGCCCCGCTCGAGGCCGGCGCGGGCGGCGGGACTGTCCTCGGTCACCTGCTGGATGAGCAGCCCTTCCGTGTCGGGCAGGCCGACGGCGCGGCGCAGCCGCCAGGCCAAGGGACGGGGGGCGATGGCGATGCCAAGCTGCGGTGGCGCCGCTGACTCGCCGCGGGCGAGTGCGTCGGCCTGGGCCCGCAGCGCCTCGTCGGCCGGTATGGCCAGGTAAAAGCCCTCGCCGAGGCGGTTCGTGTTGATGCCGAGCAGCCGCCCCTCGGCGTCGAGGATCGGGCCGCCGGAAGAGCCGGGCAGCAGCTGCGCGGTGTGCTCGAGGCTGCCGGTGATGCGGCGGCCGCGCGGGCCCCGGAACGCCCGGTCCACGCCGGAGACGAACCCGAACGTCACGCGCAGCCCGCGCCCGCCGGGGTTAGACAGGGCGAACACCGGCGTCCCGATCGCGGCGGACGCGCCATCAGCCCACGACAGCGTCGGAGCGCCGCCGGTGTCGACCGCGATGACGGCGAGGTCGCCGTCGATGTCCTGCCCGGCCACGCTGCCCTCGGCCGTCCGCCCGTCGGCGAACGTGACCGTGACCTGATCGCCGTGCGCGTTGGTCAGCACCCGGCCCTCGGCCAGG
>DASXKD010000353.1:0-3571 GCA_036497045.1 Streptosporangiaceae bacterium
GCAGGTCCTGCAGACGGATTCGTTCCCACACTGCGCCGACATCATGGTCAATTCGATGTGGGATCCGCAGACCGAGGAGGTGGCGGCGTTCGAGCACCTGGTGGGGTCGCACGGCGGGCTCGGCGGGGAGCAGACCCATCCCTTTGTCCTGTACCCATCCGGCCTGCCCGCCCCGGCCAGCCCGATCCGGGGGGCGGACGAACTCCACCAGGTATTCCGCGGCTGGCTGGCTCACCTCGGCCACCAGGCCTTCGCCGACCACCCGCCGGATCCCGGAGCGGCCAGCCGGCCGCGCAGCACCGCTGGCCCAGCCGACGCGCCTGGCAGCCGGAAATAAGCCTTTGAGCGGCGCGGACGGCCGCGCCTATAGTGGGCGCATGAAGGTCAGCCTTACCTGCGCCGCGCGAGCTATCAGCTCGCCGGTTGCCGCTGCCTGACCTCCTCTCCTGCACACGCTGGCGACCGGAAAGGTTCGCCGGTGCGTGATGCGTTGCGATCGTGGCCGTGCCAGCGGTCCTTCCTGGTCCCATAGCCAAGAACGGATCCATGCCATGAACGTGACCGAGACGACAAATACGTTCTTTGAGTTCTTCACAGACCACGGCCATCGGGTGCTCCGGGGCAGTTCCCTGGTGCCGCCCGGCGGTGACCCGGTGCTGTTCACCACCTCCGGGATGCACCCGCTGACCCCCCACCTGGAAGGGCTGCCGCACCCGCGGGGCAGCCGCCTGGCCAGCCTGCAGCGCTGCGTGCGTACGACCGATCTTGCCGAAGTCGGCGACGACCGCCACCTCACCGTGTTCCAGATGCTCGGCTCCTGGTCGCTGGGCGATTACGAGGGGCCGCAGAGCCTGCGCTGGGGGTACCAGTTCCTGATCGACGTCCTTGGCATCGGCAGGGACCGGCTGCACGCGACCGTGTTCGGCGGTGATGACCAGGTGGGCCCCGATCTCCAGTCGCTGGATACCTGGACCGGGCTGGGCATGCCGGTGGAGCTGACCACGGAAGAAAACTGGTGGTCGAACGGCCCGACCGGCCCGTGCGGCCCCGATTCGGAGATCTTCGCCTGGATCGGTGACGGCACGCCGCAAGGTACCCCGGGCACCGACGAGCGCTGGATGGAACTGTGGAATCACGTGTCGATGCGCTACCGGCGGCACGCCGACGGCAGCCTTGAGCCGCTACCGCAGCGCAACGTGGATACCGGCATGGGCCTGGAGCGGCTGCTGATGGTCCTGCAGGGCAGGCCGTCGGTGTTCGACTGCGATGTCTTCCAGCCGTGGACCGGCACATTGGCCGGCTTGTGGCAGCCCGGCCAGCAAACGATGCGCCTGCTCGCCGACCACCTGCGCGCGAGCACCGTGATCATCGGCGACGGCGTCAGGCCGTCAAACACCGGCCGGGGCTACGTGCTGCGGCGGCTGCTGCGGCGCGCGCTCACCGTGCTCTGGCGCGCCGACAGCACAAGGACGCTGGGTGACCTGCCGCCCTCGCTGCTCGAGCACACGCTGGCACAGTTCGGGCAGCATCCGGGCAGCGGCCCGGTCGCCGAGGTGCTGCGGGCCGAGGAACGCCGATTCGCGGGCCTGCTGACTCGCGGGCGCAAGGTGCTGGCGCAGTTCGGCTCAGGCCGCCCGCTGACCGAGGCGGACCTCAGGTACCTGCACGAAACACACGGCCTGCCGCCCGGGCTGGTGACCGAACTGCTCGCGTAGCCGGCCAGTCAGGTTGATGTGCCGAGGACTTTACGCATCACCGGGCGATCGGGCTGCCGCCGGGCGACCACCTCGAACCCGTGCCGGGCGAAAACAGCGGCGACCCCCAGGAACAGGTTGCGGGTGTGGCCCGGCACCGTGGTATCGACCGGGTAGGCCTCGAGCGCCGGGGCGCCGGCCGAGTCCGCCACGCCGACGGCGGCCTCGATCAGCGTTCCCATCACGCCCCGGCCACGATAGGTGCGCCGCACGTAGAAGCAGGGGACCGACCACACCGGCAGCTCATCCACTGGCCGGAAGTACCGGCCGCGAGCCAGCCAGTCCAGGTCGGCGCGCGGGGCAAGTTCGCACCATCCGACGGCGGTGCCGCCGTCGAAGGCGAGCAGGCCCGGCGCTGGCCCGGACCGCGCGAGCCGCTCCAGGTCGCGCTTGTTGTCTTCGCGTGGCCGCTCCCGGTAGCGCGGGCCGATACGCCAGTACATGCACCAGCACCCGTTCGACGCCCCGGCCCTGCCGAACAGGTCCTCCAGCGCCGGCCACTGCTCGGCGGTCAACGCTCTGACGGTGAGGTCCATCACCCGCATCCTGCTCCCTACAGGCGCAGGGCGTCCACGATCAGGACCGAGCCAGCCGGTGCACGCTGACCGACAGCGTCGCCCGGACCGCCTTGAGGTCGTCTCTCCCATGCGGGCAGGCTGCGGACAGTACCCGCGGAATGGGGGTTCGAGCGTGTGTCGTTGTCGATGTATGGGGGACGCGGTGGCGTCGAACCGCTGGTGGGACTGGCGGTGTGGTTGGGGGTGCTCGAGGCGCAGGTGCGGTGCGCGGGGCCGCGCGGGGCGGAGCGGCCGGCCGACTCGTCGGAGGGAAGGCAACGAGGGATGAGGACGTGCCTAGCACGAGGTTCGGCAGAGCGTGAGGCGCCGGTGATTCGATCGGCCGGTGCAGTGCGACGGAGCACGGCTGCCTCGGAGGTGTCGCAATGATCGAGCAGCACGTGTTGGATCTTCAAGAGGTTGACGAGATGCAGGTCGCGGTCGTTGGCGGCAAGGGCGCGCACCTGGGGGAGCTATCGCGGATCGCCGGCATCCGGGTGCCGGCTGGCTTTTGCGTGACGACGGACGCCTTCCGGCGGATCATGGCGGAAGCGCCCTCGATCGACGATCGGCTCGATCAGCTGTCGCGCCTGAACCCGGACGACCGGGAGGCGATCCGCACGCTCAGCGCGGAGATCCGCCGGACCATCGAAGGGATCGCCATCCCGGGCGATCTCGTGGCGGCGATCACCCGCGCGCTCGCCCAGCTCGGCGAGCACGCCGCCTGCGCCGTCCGATCCAGCGCGACGGCAGAGGACCTGCCGACGGCCTCCTTCGCCGGCCAGCAGGACACGTACCTGAACGTCGTGGGGCCGGCGGCGATCCTCCAGCACGTCAGCCGGTGCTGGGCGTCGCTGTTCACCGAGCGGGCCGTGACCTACCGCCTGCGGAACGGCTTCGACCACCGGAAGGTCCGCATGGCCGTGGTCGTGCAGCAGATGGTCTTCCCGGATGCGGCCGGCATCCTGTTCACGGCCGACCCCGTGATGGGCAACCGGAAGGTCGCCACCGTGGAGGCCAGCTTCGGCCTCGGCGAGGCCCTGGTCTCCGGCCTGGTGAACCCGGACGTCTACAAGGTGCGCGACGGCGAGGTCGTCGCCAAGGCGGTTGCCGCCAAGAAGCGTGCCATCCACGCCTCGCCGGCTGGCGGGACGCAGGTACTGCCGATCGACCCGCAGCGGCAGAAGCTGCCGGCGCTGACGGATGCGCAGGTTGTGCGGCTCGCGGGGCTCGGCCGGCGGATCGAAGCGCACTTCGGCC
>DASXKD010000354.1:0-4920 GCA_036497045.1 Streptosporangiaceae bacterium
TACGCCGGAGCATGGGAATGATGCGCTCCACAACGGCCGGCGTCAGTTCCGCTCCGCCGCCGACAAGCGCGGTCAGTTCCTTGAACAACTCCGCGACAAGAGCCGTCTCCGCCGGCGTCCCGGTAATAGTGATCTCGTTTCCCCGGACATGAATATCGGCGCGGAAGGAACGCTCAATCACGTGGAGCAGTTCGTCGCCGGACCCTAGCAGGCTGACCATCGAGTGGTCGTCGGGAATCACGACCTTGACCTGGGTGCTGCCAGCGGCCGGCTCGTCAGCCGGGATCCCGCCCTGGGGGCGCCGCCGGGACTCGCGGGAAGTGTCCGTCAATTCCTTGTCTCCGCCTGGCGCGGGCCCCCGCCCGCGCATCGCTGAGCCCATGCTATCCGCCGGAACCGGCGATCCGCCGGGTTCAGCCCGGTGGCCAGGTCATGTCCCTGCCGCCCAGCACGTGGGCATGCACGTGAAACACCGTCTGCCCAGCCCTTGGCCCGGTGTTGAAGACAACGCGGTAACCGTCGGCGGCGATCCCCTCGGCCGCTGCCACCTGGTGTGCCTGCGCCGCTACCTCGGCCAGCAGGCTGCCGTCCGCGGCGGCCAGCGCGGCCAGGTCAGGGTGGTGGTCCTTGGGGATGACCAGGACGTGCGTGGGAGCCTGCGGGTTGATGTCCCGGAAAGCGATCGTCCGGCCGCTTTCGGCCACCAGTTCGGCCGGGATGTCACCCGTCACAATCTTGCAGAAGAGGCAGTCGGCCACCTGCGAATCCTAGCGCGCAGGGTAGCCAGGGGCCCCGGATCGACTATGTAATTCATATGGCCCCCATGACCCATATGGCCCCCATGACAGGCTCTGGGCCTATATCGTTGACACGTTGCGAAGTTTGTGGCGCGCGCCTCCGAGATGCATGGCCCGGCATGTCTGCGTTTTGCCTGTGTACTCACGGCGGTGACGTCTGGACGGGGCCATGGCGACGCGCCACACTCAAGGTCCGTTGTTGGGGGTCGGAATCGTTGAGGTCAGGCTGCGGCCGTGGAATCTTCTCGCAATTCCAGCATGACCACAGGTGAACCGGACGCGGGTCCTGCGCGTCCCATAACCGTGACAACCGACACCCTGCTGGCAGACGCTTCGCTGGAGTCGGTCCCCGCAGAATGGGATGCCGCCAGGGCAGTCACCGCGATCTACACGACGCACTATCGTTCGCTGGTCCGCCTGGCGGTCCTGCTGGTGCGTGATGTCGCGACCGCGGAGGAAGTGGTGCAGGACTCGTTCATCGCCATGCACACCGCATGGCGCCGGCTCAGGGACACCGAGAAGGCGCTGTCTTACCTGCGCCAGTCGGTGGTGAACCGGTCCCGGTCGGTGCTGCGGCACCGGGTGGTGGTGGACAAGAACGCCCCGAAGCCGGCGCCGGATATGCCGAGCGCCGAGCAGGGCGCGATTTGCCTGCTTGAGCGGTCGGCGGTGATCGCCGCCCTGCGTAAGCTGCCGCTGCGGCAGCGTGAGGCGCTCGTGCTGAAGTTCTACGCCGATCTCTCGGAGGCGCAGATCGCCACCGCGATGGGGATCAGCCGGGGTGCGGTCAAAAGCCACACCGCCCGGGGCGTAGCGGCAATGCGGGTCGTGTTGGAGATGGAGACGTGAGAAAGGCCAGAGGGGCCGGGAGCGGCCTGGAGCGAGGGGCATGACCGGACAGGAACGCGACTACGAGGCGGTTCTCAGCCGCGTGTTGCACACGACAACGGATCAGTTCGAGCCGGTGGGTGACGGCTTGACGAAGATCCGCGCACGGCTCAGCGAGCCGTGGCTCAGACGGCAGTGGTGGCTGCTGCGCAGTGAGTTCATGGTGCTCCGCTGGCTCGTCGTCGTCCGATGTGAGTCCTTCTTCAGCACGGTCAGGTCCCGCTTCACCCCGGCAGAATCCACCCCGGCAAACTCCGCCGCGGACCCGCTCGCGCCGCTCATCGCGTGCAGCACGCCGGACACCAAAAAGCACGCCAGGCGGCTGCGGTCGCGCCGATCTGTCCTCGGCGGTATCACGGCCTGGGCCGCGTCCATGGGACTTGGTATCACGGCCTGGGCCGCGTCCATGGGACCTGGGCGCGGCCATAAGGATGGCCCTCGCAGCCCGTACGGCCCGGTGATGAACTGGCTCCGCCCGGCCCTCGCGGTGGCCGGTGCCGTGGTGCTCGTCGTGGCGGGAGTCTTTGCCCTGGGATCGATCCGCGCGACGGTCGTCGGCCTGGAGAACGCCACCGGGACCAACACCTCGAACTCCGGGCCCGGGAACGGGACCGGCAACCCGAACGGCAGTGGCAACAAGTTCCCGGCCTCTAGGGGGCCGTCCCAGGGCCAGTCGGGGGCGGTCAAGCCCGGTGCGGGCACGGCGCAGAGCAAGACGGGCGCTTCGCCGCGGCCGTGCACGTCGCCGAGCGTCCCGCCGAACAGCCCTTCGCCGTCACCGTCGCCGACCTCGCCAAGCCCGTCACCGACGCCGACCTCGCCGAGCCCGACTCCGACGCCGACGTCCGCGAGCCCGACGCCGAGCATCTCGCAGGCTCCCTTTATCGGCGGCGTGCCTGGCCCCACCCAGGAGGCCATCGGGACGACGGCCCTGGTGATGTGCGCGCCGACCCCCGTCGCGAGCCCGTCGAACCAGGCGACCTCCGGGCCGTAGCGGGCCGGGGTCAGCCCCAGCGGCCGGTGCGGCTCGCCACGACGGCGGCCGCCACCAGGCCCGCCGAGGAGGTCCGCAGCACGGTGGGCCCCAGCCGGGCAGCCACGGCGCCCGCCTGGGTGAGCTGAGCGGTCTCCTCCGGGCTGACACCGCCTTCCGGGCCGACGATCACCAGGATGTGGCCGCTGCCTGGCAGGTCCATTCCGCTCAGCGCCACCGGCCCGGCTGGATCGAGCAGCACCGCCAGGGTGGCCATGGCAACGCGCCCGGCGAGTTCGCCGGCGCTGACCGGGGTGGTCACCTCCGGCAGCCAGGCCCGGCGCGACTGCTTGGCGGCCTGGGCCGCCGCCGCGCGCCAGCGGGCCAGGGCACGCTCCCCGCGGGCGCCTTCCCAGCGGGTCACGCAGCGGCGCGCCGTCCAGGGCACGATCACATCCACGCCGCCCTCGGTCATCAGATCCACCGCCAGCGGGCCGTGATCTCCCTTGGGCAGGGCCTGGGCCACCACGAGGACCGGGTCCGGACGGGGCTCGCTGCGCCGGGTCAGGACGCTCAACTCCAGCGCACCTGCCCGGGCGGCGGTGACGACGCACTCGGCGACCAGCCCGGCGCCGTCGGTCAGGTCCGCGCGCTGCCCCACCGCGAGGCGCCGCACCGTGGCGGCGTGCCGCCCCTCCGTGCCATCAAGGACCACCGTGTCGGCGGCCAGGGCGGCCGGGTCGCTGAGGAAGACCGGCGGGCGGGAGTCGGGCTCAGCGGCCGTTGAAGGCATCCCGCAGCCTGGAGAAGAAGCCCTGCTGGCCGGGCGCGAACCGGCCGGGCGGCGTCTCCTCGGCCCGGAGCTTCGCGAACTGCTTGAGCAGGGCCTCCTGCTCATCGTCGAGCTTGGTCGGCGTCTCGACGGTCACGTGGATGACCAGGTCACCCCTGCCCGAGGAGTTCAGGTGCCGCACTCCCAGCCCGTACAGGGGGATGACCTGGCCGGACTGGGTTCCCGGGCGGATGTCCAGTTCCCTGGTCCCGTCCAGGGTCTCCACGCTCAGGGCGGCGCCGAGCGCGGCCGCGCTCATCGGGATGGTCACCGTGCAGTGCAGGTCGTCGGCCTGGCGCTCGAATATGGGGTGCGGGGTTTGGACGATCTCGAGGAAGAGGTCACCAGGAGGGCCACCGCCCGGCCCGATCTCGCCCTCGCCGGCCAGCTGGATGTGGGTTCCGTCCTCGACCCCGGCAGGAATCCGGACCTTGATGGTGCGCCGGGTGCGGACCCGGCCGTCGCCGTCACATTCCGGGCAGGGCCGCCGGATGATCGTGCCGAACCCGCCGCAGGCGGGGCACGGCCGCGAGGTCATCACCTGTCCAAGGAACGACCGGGTGACGTGGCTGACCTCGCCACGGCCGCCGCAGACGTCACAGGTCTCCGGGTGGGTGCCAGGCGCGGTGCCCTCACCGGAGCAGGTCGGGCAGACCACCGCGGTGTCCACGGTCAGGTCCCTGGTCGCGCCGAACGCGCATTCGGACAGGTCGAGGTCCACCCGGACGGTCGCGTTCCGGCCCCGCCTGGCCCGGCTGCGCGGGCCGCGGGAGGCCGCGCCGGCGCCGAAGAACGCGTCCATGATGTCGCTGAACGGGAACCCGGCCCCGAAGCCGCCGGCTCCGGGCGCACCGGCACGGGACAACGGATCCACGCCAAGGTCGTACATCTGGCGCTTCTCGGCATCGGAGAGCACCTCGTAGGCCTGCGTGATCTCCTTGAACCGTTCCTGCGTGGTGACGTCGGGATTGACGTCAGGGTGCAGTTCGCGGGCGAGCCGCCGGTACGCCTTCTTGATGTCCTCCTGGCTGGCGTCCCGCGGCACGCCCAGGGTGGCGTAATAGTCGTTGGCCACTACGACCCCGCCAGGATCTGGCCTACATACCGTGCCACTGCGCGTACCGCTCCAATCGCCGTCGGGTAGTCCATCCGCGTCGGGCCGATCACGCCGAGCCTGGCGAGCGCCTGATCGCCGGGCCCGCCGTAGGCGGCGGCCACCAGCGACGTGCTGCGCAGCCCCTCGACCTCATTCTCCGCGCCAATTCTGACGGTGACCGTGGTCTCGGCGGATTCGCCGAGCAACCGCATCAGAACTACCTGCTCCTCCAGTGACTCAAGGACCTCCCGCAGGCCCTGGGAGAAGTCGGCGGGGGTGAGGTTCGCCGCCCCGCTGACCACCACTCGCTCCTCGTGACGCTCGACGAGCGTGT
>DASXKD010000355.1:0-7415 GCA_036497045.1 Streptosporangiaceae bacterium
GGCCGCGCAGGCGGCCCGCCCGGCCGGTGTCCCGGTGATCGGGGACGGCGGCCTGCAGCATTCCGGCGACATCGCCAAGGCGATCGCCGCCGGGGCGGACACCGTCATGCTGGGCAGCCTGCTCGCCGGGTGCGAGGAGGCACCGGGCGAGACGGTGTTCGTCCACGGCAAGCCGTACAAGGAGTACCGCGGCATGGGCTCGCTTGGCGCCATGCGGGGCAGGTCCTACTCCAAGGACCGGTACTTCCAGGACGACGTATTGCGCGAGGACAAGCTGGTGCCGCAGGGGGTCGAGGGCCAGGTGCCGTTCGCCGGGCCGCTGGCCTCGGTGGCCGGCCAGCTCATCGGCGGGCTGCGTGCGGCCATGGGCTACTGCGGCACGCGGACCATCGCCGAGTTGCAGGAGGCGCGGTTCATCCAGGTCACCGCCGCTGGCCTGACCGAGAGCCACCCGCACGACATCCAGATGACCACCGACGCGCCGAACTACCGCGGGCGGCTGGCATGACCGTAGAGATCGGGCGCGGGAAGAGCGGCCGCCGGGCCTACTCCCTCGACGAGATCGGGATCGTGCCGTCCCGCCGCACCAGGGATCCCGAGGAGGTGTCCACCGCCTGGCAGATCGACGCGTACCGGTTCGACCTGCCGCTGGTGGTCTGCCCGATGGACAGCGTCGTCTCGCCGGCCACGGCGGTGGCGATCGGCCGCCTCGGCGGGCTCGCCGTCCTCGACCTCGAGGGGCTGTGGGCCCGGTATGAGGATCCGGAGCCTGTCCTCGCCGAGGTGGCCAGCCTGGACGACGCGGAGGCCACCAGGAGGCTCCAGGAGATCTATTCCGAGCCGATCAAGGAGGATCTGATCGGCCGGCGGATCGCCGAGGTCCGCTCCGCCGGAGTCACCACGGCCGCGCGGCTGTCCCCGCAGCGCACCGTGCGTTACTACAAGACCGTCCTGGACGCCGGCGCGGACATTTTCGTGATCCGTGGTACCACCGTGTCCGCCGAGCACGTGTCCGGCCAGGCCGAGCCGCTGAACCTCAAGCAGTTCATCTACGAGCTGGACATTCCCGTGATCGTCGGTGGCTGTGCGACCTACACCGCTGCCCTGCACCTGATGCGCACCGGTGCGGCCGGGGTGCTCACCGGCTTCGGGGGCGGCAGCGGCCACACCACCCGGGCGGTGCTCGGGGTGGCGGTGCCGATGGCCACCGCGATCGCCGACGTCGCCGCGGCGCGCCGCGACTACCTGGACGAATCCGGCGGACGGTACGTGCACGTCATCGCGGACGGCGGGATGACCCGCAGCGGCGACATCGCCAAGGCGCTGGCCTGCGGCTCGGATGCGGTGATGGTCGGATCCCCGTTCGCGCGCGCCGAGCAGGCCCCCGGCCGCGGCTATCACTGGGGGAGCGAGGCGCACCACCCGGACCTGCCGCGCGGTGCCCGGGTGAAGGTCGGCACGGTGGGCACGCTCGAGCAGATCCTGCACGGCCCGTCCGCGGTCGCCGACGGCTCGCTGAACCTCGTCGGCGCACTCCGCCGGACAATGGCCATCTCCGGCTATTCCGACCTCAAGGAGTTCCAGCGGGTCGAAGTGGTGGTCACCCCGAGCGCGCCGCCTCGGCGCTGACCAGCGGAATGGTCAACCGCTTGCAGATGCTAGCGTTCCGCATGTGATGGCCGAAGCAGCCGGTGCGGTCAGGCTGAGCGCGGACACGCGGTCCGCGGCGCTCGCAGCCCTGGCCGGTACCGAGCATCAGGTGCTTGTCGTTGGCGGCGGCGTGGTCGGCGCGGGTGTGGCGCTGGATGCCGCCACCCGAGGGCTCTCGGTAGGCCTGGTCGAGGCCAGGGACTTCGCCTCCGGCACCTCCTCCCGGTCAAGCAAGCTCATCCATGGCGGCCTGCGCTACCTGGAACAGCTCAACATCGGGCTGGTCCGCGAGGCGCTCACCGAGCGCTCGCTGCTGCTCGGGGTGATCGCGCCGCACCTGGTCCGCCCGGTGCCCTTCCTCTTCCCGCTGACCCATCACGTCTGGGAGCGGGCCTACATCGGCACCGGTATCGGCACCTACGACGCGCTCGGCTTCTCGCTCGGCCTGGCCAGGGGGCTGCCCGGGCACCGCCAGCTCTCCCGCCGGGGGGCGCTGCGGCTGGTCCCCGGGCTCAAGCGCTCCGCGATCACCGGCGCGATCGCGTTCTGGGACGGCGAGGTGGACGACGCGAGGTACGTGCTCACCCTGGTCCGCACGGCGGCCCAGTACGGCGCGCAGGTCGCCTCCCGGGTCCAGGTGACCGGGTTCCTGCGGGAGGGCGCGCGGGTGGCCGGGGTGCGCGCGGTGGACCTGGAGTCCGGCGCGGAGCTGCACATCCGGGCGCAGCAGGTGGTCAACGCGACGGGGGTGTGGACCGACGAGATCCAGGCCATGGTCGGCGGCCGGGGCACCATCAACCTGCGCGTCTCCAAGGGCGTCCACCTGGTGGTGCCCAAGGACCGGATCCACTCCACCGCGGGGATCATCCTGAAGACCCCGTTCAGCGTGCTGTTCATCATCCCGTGGGAACGGCACTGGATCATCGGCACGACCGACACCGAGTGGTCCGGCAGCAAGGCCCGTCCCGTGGCCAGCCGCGCCGACATCGACTACCTGCTCGGCCAGGCGAACCGGGTGCTCGCCACGCCGCTGACCCGCGACGACGTCACCTCGGTGTACGCGGGCCTGCGGCCGCTGCTGTCCGGCGAGTCCGACGTCACTTCCCGGCTGTCCCGGGAGCATGTGGTCGCCAACCCGGTCCCCGGTCTTGTGCTGGTCGCCGGCGGGAAGTACACCACCTACCGGCTGATGGCCAGGGACGCGGTGGACGCGGTCGTGCACGGGCTGGACTGGCGCACCCCGCCGTCATGCACGGACCGGGTGCCGCTGGTGGGCGCGGACGGTTACCTCGCGCTGTGGAACGCCCGGCGGCGGCTGGCCACCTCCTCGGGCCTGCACGTGGCCAGGATCGAGCACCTGCTGCGCCGGTACGGGTCGCTGGCCCGGGAGGTGCTTGCCTTCATCGAGGCCGATCCCTCCCTCGGCAGGCCACTGGCTGGCGCGGACGACTACCTGCGCGCCGAGATCTACTACGCCGCCTCCCATGAAGGCGCCCGGCATCTCGACGACGTGCTCGCCCGGCGCACGCACATCGCCATGGAAACACCTGACCGGGGGCTGGAGGCCGTGGCAGAGGCCGCCGAGCTGGTCGCCGGGGCGCTGCGCTGGGACTCCGGCCAGACGGCCAGGGAGGTCGAGCACTACCGGGCGGAGGTGGCGGCCCAGCGCGCCTCCGAGGAGGCCGGGAGTGACGCGGACGCCGAGTCGATCGCTGGCGCGGTGACCGACATAGTGCCGGTGCGCTCCGCGGCGGACGCCGGCCGCCGGTAGCCCGGACACCTGCCCGCCTGCGGATACGGCATGCGCGCACATGTTCGCGGTGGCGAACATTGGCCTTCTGACCTGGGTATTTTGCGATCGCCTGGGCGGAGCGCCGGTTTACCAGCAATCCACAGGCGCCCCAAGCTACACTCCGGAATGGCATAAATCCGCTGGGAGCGGAGAAAACGGAAACCCTGTCAGCGATGACTTTGCTCACCGCTCGCGTCTCGGTCCGGGTCGCGGTGCAATCTTCGCAGCGGCTTCTCCGCGACACTCTCGCCGCTTGCCTCGCGATCCGCCCCGACGTGACCGTGGTCGGCCGGGTGGCCGAGGCCGACGAGGTTCCCGGCCTTTGCGAGCTCAGCGGCCCCGACGTGGTGATCCTGGACGCGGGCTGCCAGGTCGGTGAGATGGCCGGCCGGGCCGCCGCGCTGGTGCAGCGTTTTCCCGAACTGAACGTCATCGTGGTGTACCGGGAAGCGTCAGAGGAGGACCTGGCCGCGGCTTGCAGGGCGGGCGTGTCCTCCCTGGTCCCCGAGTCGCACGGCTTGGCCGCCGTGCTCGCCCAGGTGCGCCGCAGAAGGGCCAGGCATGCCAGGGAGGGCCAGCGCAGCCCCGGCCGCCAGGGCCTGACCGACCGGGAACTTGAGATCGTCGTGCTGACCGGATCCGGCCACATCGTGCCGGAGATCGCCGCACTGCTCGGCATCAGCTCCCAACGGGTGGAGAACCTCAAGCGCCGCGTCTACGCCAAGCTCGACGTGAACAGCGGCGCGCACGCCGTGGCGCGGGCCGCGTCGCTCGGCATGCTGGACCGGGAGGCCCCGGCCGCCCCGCGCAGGCCGGAGCCCGAGGGCGAGGCCGGCGTCCTGTCGGTAGTGTGTGGCCAGCCCGGCCGGGCCCTGGACCGGGTCGTGGCCGCGTTGCTGGCCAGCCGCCAGCCCTTCGTGCTGATGCGGGGACCTGGGCCCGCGGCGGATGCACACTGGGCGCGGTGGCACCGTGGACCGCTGGTGGCCGTGCTGGTGGATCCCGAGACGCCGGACTGGGAGCTGGTCGCCGACCTCGCCATTCCGGCCATCCTGGTGCACAGCACGCCGTTCGACTCACCGGAACTCGCCAGCGCGCTGGCGACCGGTGCCAGTGCGCTTGTCGCGGCGGACCGGATCGACGACCACTTCCTGGCCGTGCTGCGGATGGTGAGCCAGGGATACCTGGTGGTGGATTCCAAGCCGATGCGCCCGCTGCTCGGGGCCGCCCGGGTCAGATGGGACGAGCACGCGACCGGGCCGGTCGGGCTGCCCGAGCTCACCTCCAGGGAAAGCGACATCCTGTCGTCCATGGCCCAGGGCCATTCGATCCGGCAGACCGCGCGGGCGCTCGGCATCGCGCCGAAGACCGTCGAGAACGTGCAGACCCGCCTGTTCCGCAAGCTTGGCGTGCGGAACAGGTCCGGGGCGCTGGCGGTCGCCGACGCTTTCGGCCTGCTGCCTTCCGTCGCACCGGCGGAGGCGGACCTGGCCGCTGCGGACGCCCTGGCCGCCGAGGGCATGTGCGTGCCCTGACCGCCCGCCGCGTGCCCGGCCATCGCCCGCCGCGTGCCCCGGCCGCCGAAGCCCCGCCGCGCGTCTAGACTGCGGGGCATGTCAGCCCCACGTGCGTTCTCCGGCATCCAGCCGACCGCCGATTCCTTCCATCTCGGCAACTATCTGGGTGCGGTGCGCCAGTGGGTGGCCCTGCAGGACTCCCACGACGCGTTCTACTGCGTGGTGGACCTGCACGCCATCACGGTGCCACAGGACCCGGCCGGCCTGCGGCAGCGGACCAGGATCGCCGCGGCCCAGTTGTTCGCCGCCGGGCTGGATCCCGGGCGGTGCACCGTGTTCGTGCAGAGCCACGTGGCCGAGCACACCGAACTGACCTGGACGCTCGGCTGCCTGACCGGGTTCGGCGAGCTGAGCCGGATGACGCAGTTCAAGGACAAGGCCGCCAAGGGCGGCACCGGGCAGGCGAGCCTAGGGCTGTTCAGCTACCCGGTCCTGCAGGCCGCCGACATCCTGCTCTACCAGACCGAGCAGGTGCCGGTCGGGGAGGACCAGCGGCAGCACCTGGAGCTGTCCAGGGACCTGGCCAACCGGTTCAACCACCGGTACGGAACCACGTTCACGGTGCCCGCGGCCTACATACTCGGCGGCGTCGCGAAGATCACCGACCTGCAGGACCCGACCGCCAAGATGAGCAAGTCGTCCTCGTCACCGCAAGGGATCATCGACGTCCTCGACGAGCCGGACGTGATCCGCCGCAAGATCGCGCGGGCGGTCACCGACGCGGGTGGCGAGGTGCGTGCGGACGACGAGCAGAAGCCGGGAGTCACCAACCTGCTCCGGATCTACTCCGCCCTGTCCGGAGAGACGATCGGCGCGCTCGAATCGCGTTACGCCGAGTCCGGCTACGGGGAGTTCAAGAAGGATCTGGCCGAGGTGGTGGCCGGCGCGCTGGCACCGATCCGGGAGCGGACAGAAAAGCTGCTGGCCGACGAGGCCGCACTAGACCGGATGCTGGCGCACGGCGCCGCCCGGGCCCGGCCGGTCGCCCGCGAGACCATGACGCAGGTCAGCCAGCGGGTGGGTTTCCTGCCCGGCGCCCGCGGCGGGTGATCACCAGCACCGTCACCCCGGCCAGGCTGCCGAGCATCAGCGTGCCGAGGCCGGCCAGCATCGGGATCCCCGGCAGGGATAGCTTGGCCGGCGGCGGGAGCGCACGCGGCTTGGCGGGACGGGGAGCAGGGTGCGCCACGGTCTGCGCGGGCAGTGGCGGCACCAGGACCCCGACCGGCTTGACCTTTCCGTCCTCATCGAAGCCCCAGTCCAGCAGGCGGGCGGCATAGGTCAGTTCGTACAGCGGCTTGCAGTGCAAGATCGTGACCACCAGCGTGTGGCCGCCGCGGCGCGCCCACCCGATGAACGTGGTCTTGGACGCCGTGGTCCAGCCGATCTTCCCACCGAGGTCACCGCGGTAGGTCTCCAGCATGGTGTTCTGGTTCCACAGGGTGACCGGCTTCTTGCCTGGCTTGCGCGGGAAGCGCATGGTCCGCAACTGCTCGTCCTGCATGAACTGCGGAATGGCCAGTGCCTGCCTGGCGAACAGCGCCTCGTCGTAGGCGGACACGTGCTGGCCAGGGCCGTTGAGGCCGTTCGGCCGCCGGGCCACGGTGTCGTCGGCCTGCAGGCGGTGCGCTTCTGCGTTCATCATCGCGACGCCCTTGCTGACCGAACCGGTCGCCTGGGCCACGGACATGGCCGCGTCGTTCGCGGAGATCAGCAGCATGGCCTTGAACAGGTCGGATATCCGGTAACTGTGGCCGGCGATGAGTCCCACCTTGCTGGGCTGGACGTCGGCGGCACGCTGTGTGGTGACCACGGTCGCGTCCGGGTTGAGCACCGGCATCAAGGTGATCGCGGTCAGCACCTTGAGGGTGCTGGCGGGCAGGTACCAGCCGTGCGGGTCCTTGGCGGCGAGCACCTGGCCGGTACCGGCATCGGCGATGACGTAGGCGGAGGCGTGCACCTTCGGCAGCGGCCTGGCCTGGGCGGCGGGGTAGTTGACGATCACCCCGTGGCCGGCCAGTTGCGGGCCGCCGATCGTCCGCTGCCCGCGCACCGCGGCACCCGCCGGCAGCGCCTGTGCCAAGGCCAGCCCGGCGGCCAGCCCGGTCACCGCAAGCCCTGCCGCCAGCGGCCCGGCTACCCGCGGCCGGGCCACCCGCGGCCGGGCCACCCGCCGGTGCGCCGGGGCCGTCCGGCGCGGGCGTACTGCCCCCACCCCGGATTGCCCCCTGGCATCGAGGTCCCTCACATTAAGTAGTTAATCACCAGCTGGCCCGATATCCCTGGTGCCTGCCCCGTGGGTTATCCGTGCTGTGCGTGCTCAGTCCTCTCCCGGAGGCCGCGCCGTGCCGCGCCCCGCGCCGGTGTCATCGCTGCCATTACAGGCGGTTGCGGGC
>DASXKD010000356.1:0-6369 GCA_036497045.1 Streptosporangiaceae bacterium
AGGCGCTGGCTGTCCGCCCAGGACACGCCCCATGGGATCCCAGGGCGCCCGGTGGTCCAGGTCCGTGCGGCGCCGGTGGCCAGCGACACCACTTCCACCGCGCCGTGCTGCCCGCCGCTGCGCTGGATGGCCACCGCGAGCCTGCTCCCGTCCGGGCTGACCGCGATGCCGTCCGCGTCCTCCCCTGGCGACAGCGGGGCGGCGTTCAGCGCCGTCAGCCGGGCCGAATGGCCGCCGTCGGTGACCCGCAGCCGGTAGAACCGGGTCTGCGGGAACGACAACAGCGCGAGGACGAACGTGCGGCCGTCACCGGCCGCCGCGATCTGGGACGCCTTCGGATCGATGCGCCGCGGCAGCGCGACCGTGGCCAGCACCTTCCCGGTCCGGGAGTCGCGGACCTCGGCGACCGGGCGGAAGTGGTCGACGGTGACGTAGTACCGCGGCATGCCCGCGATCGCGGCCCTGGCGGGGGGCGGGCTGAGCACGGCCGCAGCCAGGAGCAGGCCGGGTGGCGGCTCGGCGACCACGGGACCTGGACCGGCGCTCAGGTTCACCGCGAGGACCAGGGCCACCAGCGCGGCACCGATGCTCGCCGCCGCCGCCCGCACCGCCGCGCGGCGCCGCCGGGCCCGCACTCCTCGCGGGAAGATGCCAGCCGGGTCGACGGTCGTCCCGCACACCGGCTCTGCCCGGTCGTGGAAGGCCGCGGCCAGTTCCTCCGTGATGTCATGATCCGTCAACATCGTCGATCCTCCTGGCGGGGGCCAGCGCCGGGCCGGCCGGTGACATCGCGGAACCAGGCGCGTCGTCAAGCACCGCGCGCAGCCGCCGCAGCGCGCGGTGGGTATGGGATTTCACGGTGCCTTGGCTGCACCCCAGCACCGCCGCCGTCTCCTCGATCGACCGGTCCTCCCAAAACCGGAGCACGAGAACGGCACGCTGTGCCGTGGGCAGCAGGCGGCAGGCGCACAGCAGCGCCTGCCGGTCGAGCACGGCGCCAGCGCCGTCATGGGCGCTCGCCAGAGGCAGCCGGGTCGCATCGGTGAGCAGCGTCTCCGGCTGCCGGCGGCGCCGGGCCCGCCACCGGTCCCGGGCGAGGTTCACCAGGACGGTGCGGGCATACGCCTGCGGATTCTGCCTGGCCGTCGCCCACCGCCCGGCCGAGCGCAGCAGCGCCATCTGCACCAGGTCCTCGGCGTCCTGGTAGTTGCCGGCCAGCAGCAGCGCGAAGCCGAGCAGCCGCCCGCCGTCGCTGGCGACGTAGGCTTCGAACTCCGCCTCGTCGTGGCCCGCCATCGCGGGCCGCTCTCGTCGTAGCCTCACTTCAGGTCTAACGACATCCGCCACCGCCGGGTTGTCAGCTCACCGGCGGGTGTCATCGGCCCGGGGCGTACGGGTCAGACGTTGAAGCCGAGGGCGCGGAGCTGCTCGCGGCCGTCCTCGGTGATCTTGTCCGGGCCCCACGGCGGTATCCACACCCAGTTGATCCGGAAGTCGGCGACCAGGCCCTCGAGCGCGGACGCGGCCTGGTCCTCGATGACGTCGGTGAGCGGGCACGCGGCGCTGGTGAGGGTCATGTCGATGATGGCCACGCCGTCGCCGCCGACGGTGACGCCGTAGACCAGGCCGAGGTCCACCACGTTGACGCCCAGTTCGGGGTCCACGACGTCGCGCAGTGCCTCCAGCAGGTCTTCGGTGTCGGGCGCGGTCCCCGCCGCCGCGGCATCCTCGCCAGGCTGCGCGGTCTTGCTCGCCGCCGTGGCCTCGTCCACCTGGACCGTTTCTTCGCTCATGATCCTTGCCTCCCTCGCGGGTGCCGCCTCATGCGGGCTCGCGATCACCCATCGCCTGTGCGGTCGCGTCCTTCCAGGCCATCCAGGCCAGGAGGGCGCACTTGATGCGCGCCGGGTACTTGGATACCCCGGCGAACGCCACCGCGTCGCCGAGCACGTCCTCGTCCGGCTCGCCCTCGCCCTGGGACTGCATGAGCGCCAGGAACTCGTCGTTGACCTTCATGCCCTCGCCGACCGTCCGGCCGATCAACAGGTCGGCCAGCACCGACGCGCTCGCCTGGCTGATCGAGCAGCCGAGCGCGTCGTAGGAGACATCCGCGACCACCGGGCCCGCGTCGGAGTCCTTGAGCGTGACCCGCAACGTCACCTCGTCGCCGCAGACCGGGTTCACGTGCCGGACCTCGGCGTCGAATGGCTCCCGCAGCCCCGCGTGGTGCGGGCGGCGGTAGTGGTCCAGGATGATCTCCTGGTAGAGCGTTTCCAGCCGCATCAGCCGCCCCCGACTCCGAAGAACCGCCGTGCCTCCCGGATGCCTTCGGCCAGCGCGCCCGCTTCCTCGTAGGTGTTGTACAGGTAGAACGATGCCCGGGTGCTGGCCTGCACGCCCATCGCCCGGTGCAGCGGCCATGCGCAGTGGTGCCCGGCCCGCACCGCGATGCCGCGGGAGTCGAGCACCTGGCTCATGTCGTGCGGGTGCACGCCGTCGATCGTGAAGGAGATCGCGGCGCCCCGGTCCACCGGCTCGGCCGGGCCGAGGATGCGCAGCCCGTCGATCTCGCGCAGCGCCTCCAGTGCGTGGGCGACCAGGCCGTGCTCGTACTCCCGCAGCGCGGGCAGGCCGACCTCGCCGAGGTAGCCGATGGCCGCGGCCAGGGCCGGCGCCTCCGCGATCGGCATGGTGCCCGCCTCGAACTTGTGCGGCGGCGGCGCGAACGTGGACCGCTCCATCCGCACGTCCTCGATCATCTCGCCGCCACCGAGGAACGGCGGCATCTCCTCCAGCAGCTCCCGGCGCCCCCAGAGCACCCCGATGCCGGTGGGACCGCACATCTTGTGGCCGGTGAAGCCGAGGAAGTCGGCACCGAGCGCGGCGACGTCCACCGGCATGTGCGGCACCGACTGCGCGGCGTCCACGAGCACCAGCGCCCCGGCTGCGTGCGCCCGGTCGGCGATCGCCCGCACCGGGTTGATGGTGCCGAGCACGTTGGACTGGTGCGTGAGCGCTACCAGCTTGGTCCGCTCGGTGATCAGGTCATCGATGTCCGAGGTGTCCAGCCGGCCCTCTGGCGTCACGCCGAACCAGCGCAGCGTCGCCCCGGTCCGCTGGCACAGCAGCTGCCACGGGACGATGTTGGAGTGGTGCTCCATCTCGGTGATGACGATCTCGTCACCGGCGCCGAGCGCGAACCGCCCGCCGGAGCCCGCCGCGCTGGCGTTGCCCATCGAGTAGGCGACCAGGTTGATGGCCTCGGAGACGTTCTTGGTGAACACCACCTCGGCCGGCTCGGCCGCGCCGATGAACCCGGCGACGCTGCCCCGGGCACCCTCATAGGCCTGGGTGGCCTCCTCGCCGAGCTGGTGGGTGGCCCGGTGGATGTTGGCGTTGTGCCGCTCGTAGAAGTCGGCCAGCGCATCGAGCACCTGGCGCGGCTTCTGCGAGGTGTTGGCACTGTCCAGGTAGACCAGTGGCTGGCCGTCGCGGAGCGTCCGCTCCAGGATCGGGAAGTCCTTGCGGATCCGCGCGACGTCGAAGGTCATGATGCCGCTCCCGCCCGCACCCAGCGGTCGTAACCCTCGGCCTCCAGCAGCTCGGCCAGCTCCGGGCCGCCCTCCTCGACGATCCGGCCGGCCACGAACACGTGCACGAAGTCCGGCTTCACGTAGCGCAGGATCCGGGTGTAGTGGGTGATGAGCAGCACGCCGTGGCCCTCGCCGGCGGCGAACCTGTTGACTCCCTCGGCCACCACCTTGAGCGCGTCGATGTCCAGCCCGGAGTCGGTCTCGTCGAGGATCGCGATCTTCGGCTTGAGCAGCTCGAGCTGCAGGATCTCGTGCCGCTTCTTCTCCCCGCCGGAGAAGCCCTCGTTGACGTTGCGCTCGGCGAACACCGGGTCGATCGACAGCGCGGCCATGGTCTCGCGCATGTCCTTGAGGAACACCCGCAGCTTCGGCGCCTCACCGCGGACCGCGGTGACCGCGGTGCGCAGGAAGTTCGACACCGACACCCCGGGCACCTCGACCGGGTACTGCATGGCGAGGAACAGCCCGGCCCTGGCCCGCGCGTCCACGCTCATCGCCAGCACGTCCTCGCCGTCGAGCGTGACACTGCCCTGGGTGACCAGGTATTTGGGGTGGCCGGCGATCGCGTAGGCGAGGGTCGACTTGCCCGACCCGTTGGGCCCCATGATCGCGTGGGTCTGCCCGGACGACACGGTCAGGTCGACGCCCCGCAGGATCTCCCGGCTGCCGCCGTCACTGCTGTCCGCCACGCTGACGTGCAGGTCGCGGATCTCAAGGGTGGCCATTGCTGTTCCTTCTCCTGATTTCGGTTCTGATTCCTGGCCGCTCGTACCGGCGGCGTGTTAGGTGGCACCTGCGGGCAGCGCAACGTAGACGTCGCCGTCCTCGATCTTCACCGGGTAGGTCGGCACCGGCTCGGTGGCGGGAGGACCGGTCGGGTTGCCGGTACGCAGGTCGAAACACGACCCGTGCAGCCAGCATTCCACCGTGTAGTCGTAGATCTCGCCCTCCGACAGCGGGACCTCCTCGTGCGAGCACACGTCACGCAGCGCGAACACCTCGCCCTCGGCGCGCACCACCGCGACGGGCACCCCGGCGATCTCCACCCCGAGGGCTCCCTCGTCGGGCACGTCGGCCACCGCGCACGCCCGGACGAACTGTGCGGTCTCGCTCATCCGGGCTCCCTGGCCAGTTCTGCCTCGACCGCCCCGGTGATCCGGTCCTGCAGGTTCAGCACGCCCTGATCACGAAGGCCCGGCAGGCCGATCTTGGCGATCAGCTGGCCGAAGAATCCCTGGATCACCAGCCGCCGCGCCTCCTCCAGCGGGATACCGCGCGCCATCAGGTAGAACAGCTGGTGGTCCTCCAGCCGGCCGCTGGCGCTCGCGTGCCCGGCGCCGACGACCTCGCCGGTGAGGATCTCCAGGTTCGGCACCGAGTCGGCCCGCGCGCCGTCGGTCAGCAGCAGGTTGCGGTTCCGCTCATAGGTGTCGGTCCCGGTGGCCTCGGGCCTGATCAGGACGTCCCCGATCCAGACCGTGTGCGCCTGGTCGCCTTGCAGGGCTCCCTTGTAGTCCACCCGGCTGCGGCAGTTCGGCTGCGCGTGGTCCACGAAAAGACGATGCTCCAGGTGCTGGCCGGCGTCCGCGAAATACAGCCCGAGCAGCTCCGCATCTCCCCCAGGACCGGCATAACGAACGACCGGGGCCACCCGCACCACATCGCCGCCAAGGGTCACCGTGGTGTGCTGAAGCCGCGCGTCCCGCCCGAGGGTCGCCTGATGGTGTGACAGGTGCACCGCGTCATCGGCCCAGTCCTGCACGCTGACGACCGTCAGGGCCGCTCCATCCCCGACAACGATCTGCACATTGTCGGCGTACGTCGCACTCCCCTGATGGTCCAGCACGACGACAGCCCTGGCGTTGTCCCCCACGTTGATGACCGTGTGCCCGAACGCCGCCCCGGACGTGTCGTCGCCGCGAACGCTGATCACCGTCGTCCGTGACGCCACCACGTCGGCGGGAACAGTGACGATAAGCGCTTCCCCGAACGAGGCAAAAGCTTGCGCACTGACCCGGTCGGCGGGCTCAAAGGGGTTGCCGTGCGTGAGGTCGCTGCGTTCGGCACGAGAGCAAGTGACCTCGGGCGCGGCATCCCATTCCACCGCAACCTTCGCCGGCGGAAGCGCCGCAGAGCCATGCAGCCCGCGCAGACGCCGCAGCGGGGTGAACCGCCACTCCTCCTCGCGCCCGGTCGGTACCGGGTACTCCGGCCGGTGTTCGTGCAACCGGGAGACCGGGGCCGTGGATTCCACGGCCCCCTGGAGCGAGCTCATCAGCCGACCGCCCCCTCCATTTGCAGCTCGATGAGCCGGTTCAGTTCGAGGGCGTATTCCATCGGCAGTTCGCGGGCGATCGGCTCGACGAAGCCGCGGACGATGGTGGCCGCCGCCTCGTCTTCGGTCATGCCGCGGCTCATCAGGTAGAAGAGCTGGTCCTCGGAGATCTTGGAAACGCTGGCCTCGTGCCCCATCTCCACGTCGTCCTCACGGACGTCCACGTAGGGGTAGGTGTCGGACCGGCTGACCGTGTCCACCAGCAGCGCGTCGCACTTGACGGTGGACTTGGAATGCGCCGCGCCCTCCTGGACCTGGACCAGGCCGCGGTAGGAGGTCCGGCCGCCGGACCGGGCCACCGACTTGGAGATGATCTGGGAGGAGGTGTTCGGCGCGCAGTGCACCATCTTGGCGCCCGCGTCCTGGTGCTGGCCCGCGCCGGCGAACGCCACCGACAGGGTCTCTCCCCTGGCGTGCTCGCCCATCAGGTACACCGCCGGG
>DASXKD010000357.1:0-9597 GCA_036497045.1 Streptosporangiaceae bacterium
GCCGTGACCCCCTGCGATCTCTGGGCCGGCTGGGCGACGCTTAGAGCGACGATGGCGCACAGTGCCAGGGCGGGGTACATCACGTAACGAAGGCGGAACCGCACTTGCCTTCCCTTCCACTCGTATGGCGGGCTTCCACCATGCCTCCAGATCGTCGGACGGATCCGTGTTTTACCTTCAAAGAAGGGCAAGCGTTCCGGCAAAGGTGCCTCGCCTGCCGCGCGCGCGGGCTGTTGACACTGGCCAGCGGGCCGCACTACGTTCCGAGGGTTTGATGCGCTGAAATGTAGCGATCTACCCAGGCTCCGGGGCGCGGCGAGTGGGGCGGTGAGTCGGTTGGTGGCAGGGCATGGCGTCATCAAGATGCGGCTGGCGGCGGTGGGTGGTGCCGTGGCACTGGCCGTCACCGGAGTGGTGCCCGGTGCGCTCGGCGTGGCCGCGGCGGCCGGGACCGGGCCGGCCGCGCAGGGCTTCACGATCGTGCGTAGCTCGTACGGGGTGCCCACCATCACCGCGACGTCACAGGCCCGGATGTGGTTCGGGGCCGGCTGGGCGCAGGCGCAGGACCGGATGGTCCAGCTCGAGCTGACCAGGCGGGCCGTGGAGGGCACGCTCTCGGCGATCTTCGGCCCGAGCCAGGTGAGCCAGGACACGACCGTCCGCACGCTCTTCTACACCCCGGCCGAGCTGGCCGCCCAGTTCCAGTCCCTGCCCGCCGCCACCAGGATGGCGATCACCGAGTTCTCCGACGGGATCAACGCCTACGAGGCGAGCGCGTACGCCAGCCCTGCCAGTGAGGCGCAGAAGGTGCCTTACGAGTTTTTCGTGCTCGGCCAGGCCCTCGGGCTGACCGGCCCGTACCAGCCGGCCGCATGGCAGCCCGGGGACACCGTGGCCGTCGGCAACTTCCTGGCCCGCCAGTTCGGCGGCGGTGGCGGTAGCGAACTGACCAACCTGCAGTTCCTCCAGTACCTGGAGAACGAGCTGATCAAGAGCGGGGCCAAGAACCCGTTCGGCACCGCCGCGGCGATCTTCAACGATGCACGCTGGACCAATGACCGGACCGCCCCCACCACGGTGCCGCGGCCGTCGCTGGCCCCGTCGGCCAGCGCGTCACCGGCCAAGGCGGACGCCGCCCTGCTGCACGCGGCCGCGGGACTGCCGGCCATCAGCCACGCGGTGCTCGCCAAGGCGGCCGCCAAGCTGTCCGCCGACCGGGCGACGATCCTGAAGACCGGCGCCGCAATGCGGGTGCTGTCGCACGGTGGATCGAACGCGGTCGCCGTAGCCCCGTGGCGCTCCGCGGACCACCACGCACTGCTGTGGGGTGCACCGCAGGAGGGGTTCGGGACGCCGAGCGTGGACGGCGAGGAGTACCTGCACGCCCCCGGCTACGACGCCGGCGGCATGTACATCACCGGCGAGCCGTTCATCCTGATCGGCCGGAACGCCAACCTCGCCTGGACGACCACCAGCGAGGAACTCGTCGACCAGCGGATCTACATCGAGCACAACGTCAACTACGCGGCAAACCCGCCAACCTACGAGTTCAACGGCCAGCAGATCCCGATGCAGGCCATCCCGGAGACGATCGACGTGGCCGGCCAGCCGTCGGTGAACCTCACCGTGCTGCGGACCATCGACGGGCCAGTGGTGCTCGCCGATCCCGCCGACCATCTTGCGATCTCGTTGCGGTTCGCCTCCTGGAACAAGGAGACCGGAACCCTGGCCGGGTTCGCCCAGCTTGGCGGCGACGCCAACCTGGCCCAGTTCCGGCACTCGATGAGCCTGGTCACGACGCTGCACAACTTCCTCTACGCCGACCGCCATGGCAACATCGCCTACTTCGGAGACGGGCTGGTCCCGATCGAGCCGCGCGGCGTGGACCCGCGGCTGCCCGGGGCGGGGGACGGCACCCAGCAGTGGACCGGCTTCGTGCCGTTCGCGCAGATGCCGCACAGCATCAACCCGCGCCAGGGCTTCCTGGACAACTGGAACACCAAGCCCTCGCAGCAGGCCTTCTACCAGCAGAACTCCGGTGACGAGTACTGGGGCACGATCTTCCGGTCGCAGCTCATCAGCCAGCTCGCGAAGGCCAGCACGTCCATCAACATCAAGTACCTGGAGGGCATCGAGCACGCCATCGGCACGATCGACAACGGTGATAACACCAGGCCCGCAGCCCGCTACTTCATTCCGTACCTGGTCAGCGCCTACCAGGCGCTGGTGAAGGCCGGCGACCCGATCGTCAGCCCGGCCACCCATCCGGACCTGCGGCCCGCGATCGGCGCGCTGGAGCACTGGAACGGCGTCACCACGCTCGGCAGCCCGGCCATGTCGATCTTCATGAACTTCCTTGAGGCCTACGAGCACAACGTGTTCGAGGGCGGCCTCAACCCCGGTGAGCAGTACACCGGGAAGGTCAACTTCAGTGACGGGAGCCTTGGCCTGGGCACCTACGGCGGGCTAGGCGGGATGGCCACCTACAACCTGCTGTATCACGCCCTGAACAACACCGCTGGCGTGCTGCCCTGCCAGACCCTGTGCTACCAGGGCGGCTATTTCGCCGGCCACCGTAGCCAGCTCCTGGTGGAGAGCCTCAACGACGCGATCACGATCCTGTCCGGCACCGGCACCCAGCTCGGCCAGAATGTCCCGGGCTTCGGCACCACCGACATCGCCAAGTGGGGCTTCCAGCCGGCCCAGGACCAGAACTGGGACAGCCTCGACCCGCTCGCCGTGGGCATCACCACCCATTGCGGCACCAGCGCCAGCCAGAACCGCAGCACGTTCATGATGGCCGTGGATGCCGGGCCCACACTCACCGGCCAGGACGAGCTGCCGCCCGGGCAGAGCGCGTTCATCTCCGCGGCGGGCACGCCAAGCCCGCACTTCTGCGACCAGGTGGGCTTGTTCAACGACTTCCGTTACAAGAACATGCCCCCGGCCTGAGCCGGTGCAGCGAAAGGGCGGGACCCCAGGGCTGGGGCCCCGCCCTTCGTCATGCTGGCTGCGGCTGGGTTACCGCGCCGCGGTGAGCCGGCGCCACACGCTCGGCCGCTCGCCGTCCTGCTCCGTGGCGGGCTTGTCCTGCTCCGCCGGCTTCTCCTCCCGGCCGCCCCGGCGGCTGGGCTTGGTCCAGGTCGCCTCATCACCTGTGGCGAGCTGGGCGTCCCGTGCGCCGACCACCGCGAGGCGGCCGAAGGCCACAGCGGCGAAGAACACGATGACCACGCCCAGCGCGGTGAAGAAGCTCAGGCGCTCGGCCACCATGTGCAGCGGGCCTCCGGTCGGCTGGCCAGGGTCGAGCGCGGCCGGAACACCGCCCGGCACGCCCAGCGTGGCGCTGCTTATCCACACCGGCCCGAGCAGGCTGCCGACGACGAACCAGGCGCCAGCGGCGGCGGCCAGGGCCGCGCCGAACATCGCGACCGGCCGGAAGGCGCTGATCATCAGGATCAGCCCACCGAGAGCGGTGGCCACCCCAGGCACGATCTCCAGGAAAAACCGGCCCCAGGTCCAGGCCCACGCGGTGTCGGGGGTGTAGGCGAAATGGAAGTAGGGGCCAACGAACGGGATCAGCGCGCCCCACGCACCAAGCAGGATCAGCAGGAGGCCGCTGCCCGCGCCGCGGGTGCGCGGTACTCGCATCATCGCTGTCATGAGGAATCACTCCCTGAGACATTCCAGTCGATATCGCGTTCGCCACTACCCGCGGTTGCGGCGGCCATGCGCGGATCCGCGCCCGGGTCTGGCGCTGCTAGCGCCGGATGTGCCGCCGCTCGGTGAACCGGTCGATGCTCCACGCGGCCGCCTCGGCTGGCGGTTCGCCCGCCGAGATCCAGCGGGTGATCGTGACCGCGGTAATCGGGGCCATCAGGATGCCGGTACGGAAGTGCCCGGAGGTGAGCCACGCGTTGTCGAGCCCGGGCACCTTGTCGATGACCGGGCGGCCATCGGGGTACCGGGGCCGGAAGCAGTACCACTGGTAGGCGGCGGGCAGCCCGCGCACGGCGGGCAGCGTGGCGTACAGCGCCTCCAGGATGGAGTCGATGACGTCCTGGCGGACCGCGGGCGTCTCGTCGCCCATGTCGAACGTGCCGCCGACCAGCAGCCGGCCGTCGTCGAGCTGGGTGGCGACCGGCGCGACGGTGCCGGGAAGGCGCACCGGCGAGGGCTCGGTGACCAGCAGGTGCCCCTTGACACGGCTGGCCGGCAGGTCGAGCGGGAGGCCGTCGAGCGACGGCGGCAGCCCCGTGGCGAAGACCACCGAGCCCGGGTGAATATCCCCGGCCGTGGTAGTGACTTTGGTCACCCGGCCGCCCTCGGTGGTGATGGATGTGGCCGCGGTCCCGGTCGCCACCGCGGGCAGCACCGCGGCCAGGCGGACCAGCGAACGCAGCGGGTTCACCCGCGCCTGCTGCCGGATCAGCGCCCCCGCCATGGGGCGGGCCAGGCCAGGGACGAGTTCGGCGACCCGGTCATGGTCGAGCCATTCCACCGCAGGGCGCTGGTGCGGGGCGAACCCGTCCGGGTCCGGTGCCAGCCCAATCCAGTCCAGCTCGATCAGCCCGACGCCGTCCGGCCAGGTCTTTTCAAGCTCGCCCCACAATTCCAGGCTCGCCCTGGCCAGGTCGACGAAGGGCTCGGGGTCGCTCCACTCGTGGATCTCCGGCGTGAGCAGCCCGGCCGCCCCGCCGGTGGCGCCGGAGCCGAGCCGGCCTGCCTCGATGAGCAGGACCGAGCCGAGCCCGGCCTCATGGCAGGCGGCCGCGGTGGCAACGCCGACTATCCCCCCGCCGATCACCAGGATGTCGGGACGCGTCAGCGAGATGCTGCCCGCGCCCCGGCCGAGCTGCGCCCGTTCTTCCGCGGTGAGCCGGTCCCGCCAGATTGGAGTCTCAGCGACCATGACCCAATTGTCTCCCTACTTGGTCACCACCTGGCACCACAATCCGTCATGCCGATCTCGGAAGTAGGCTGGTGTCCCTGCAGGCACGCGGAATCCCCCGTCTGCGCAAGGAGGTGATGCCCGGGTGCTGGCTGATTCTTACGGCCGGATCGCTACCGATCTCCGGGTGTCCCTCACCGACCGCTGCAACCTGCGCTGCGACTACTGCATGCCTGCCGAGGGCCTGGACTGGCTGCCACGTCCCACCCTGCTCACCGACGACGAGGTCGTCCGGCTGGTGCGGATCGGCGTGGAGCGGCTCGGCATCACCGAGGTGCGGTTCACCGGCGGGGAGCCACTGCTGCGGCGCGGGCTGCCGGGGATCGTCGCCCGCACCGCTGGGCTGCGGCCCCGGCCGGAGATCTCGGTCACCACGAACGGGATCGGGCTGGACCGGCTCGCGGGCCCGCTGGCCGAGGCTGGACTGGACCGGATCAACGTGTCCCTCGACACCCTGCAGCCCGCGGTGTTCAAGCAACTGGCCCGGCGGGACCGCCTCGACGACGTGCTGCGCGGGCTGGCTGCCGCGGCGGTCGCCGGGCTAACGCCCGTCAAGGTCAACTCGGTGCTCATGCGCGACGTCAACGATGGTGAAGTGGTCGCGCTGCTCAGGTACTGCCTGGAGCACTCCTACAAGCTCCGGTTCATCGAGCAGATGCCGCTGGACGCGCAGCACGGCTGGCGCCGGGAAAACATGGTGACCGCCACGGAGATCCTCGACGCCCTGTCGGCGGAGTTCACTCTCACGCCGGACGACTCGGCGGCCCGCGGCTCGGCGCCCGCGGAGAGCTTCCTGGTCGACGGCGGGCCCGCGCGGGTCGGCGTGATCGGCTCGGTGACCAGGCCGTTCTGCGGTGCATGCGACCGAGTCCGGCTCACTGCCGACGGCCAGATCCGCAACTGCCTGTTCGCGCAGGAGGAGAGCAACCTCCGCGATCCGATGCGGGCCGGGGCGGGGGACGAGGAACTGGCCGCGATGTGGATCCGGGCGGTCGCCGCCAAGCTCCCCGGCCACGGCATCAACGAACCCGGGTTCTTGCAGCCTGCGCGCCCAATGTCGGCCATCGGCGGCTGAACCTCAGCCTCTGGCGCTTTCCTGTGCTGTTGTGCTTGGCGGCGCGTCCGCTGGGCGTCCGCCGCTGCTGCTGGGGGCGTCCGCGCGGCTCCGGCGGGCTTGCACAGGTAGTCGCCGGTCGCCCGCCGTTGGCCCGAGGCGCGCCGGACTTTGGCTGGCCTGGGCAACGCCTACGCCCGCCTCCGCCGCACGCACGCCCCTTTCCGGGCGGCCCGCATACCCCGCAGGCACGCCTGCGTCCTGCGCGCCGCCCCAGTCCGCGTCGGCTCCCGGCCCCTCCGCGGGCCCTTGCTCCTGGCTGCTGGTTGAAATAAGAGTTGCTATCCGACTGTTATCGATATATCGTCGAGATGTCTAAGAAGAAAAAAGTCTTCTCAGACTGTCGCATTACTACGAAGAGTACGGGAGTACCAAGATGCATGAACATCACGAACACAGGCACGAAGCCGAAGAGGACTGGGCACCCGGCGAGAAAGACTGGGGCCATGGCAGGGGACGTGGCCGCCCACGCGGTCGTGGACCCGGCGGCCCGGGGCGACGGGGTGGCCCGTGGGGCCCGGCAGGGTTCGGCCCTATGGGCTTCGCTTTCGGCCCCTGGGCGACAGAGGGCAGGCGCGGCCCGCGGGTCCGCCGCGGTGACGTCAGGGCTGCGGCACTGGCGCTGCTCGCCGAGGAGCCGCGGAACGGCTACCAGTTGATCCAAGAGATCGCCGAGCGCAGCGGCGGCGTCTGGCAGCCCAGCCCCGGGTCGGTCTACCCGGCACTCCAGCAACTGGAGGACGAGGGCCTGATCCAGGCGGAGACGCCGGAGGGCGGCCGCAAGCGCTATGCGCTGACCACCGAAGGGCTCGAGTACGTGACCGTGCACGCCGACGAGGTCCGCGCGCCGTGGGACGACGTGGCTAACAGTGTGGGCACGGACGCGATCGAACTGCGCAAGCTGTTCGGCGCGGTGGCGATGGCCGGCATGCAGGTCGTGCAGGTCGGCACGCCAGCGCAGGTCGGGCAGGCGCGGCAGATCCTCACCGATGCCCGGCGGAAGCTCTACGCGATCCTCGCGGCCGATGACGACGCGGCCGAGTGACCGCACCCTGACCCGGCGGGCCCGGGTCAGCTGGCCCAAGGCCCCGTGACGAAGAAACGGGGCCTTGGGCCAGCAGGTTCCGGGGCGGCTTGCCCCAGCTAGCAGGGCGTTGAGCCCCCGAGTCCGGCCGTCGCAGCGGCTAGGCTCAACACAGGACCTCAAGGAGGCATGGCACGGTGGCAGGGCAGGGAACTGGCGGCCCGGCGGCGCAGCAGGCTGCCAACGGGCACCGCGAGCCCGCGATCAAGGTCGCGGGCCTGACCAAGAAATACGGCGAAATCGAAGCGGTACGAGGGATCGACTTCGAGGTGCCGGTGGGGGAGACCTTCGGGTTCCTTGGCCCCAACGGCGCAGGCAAGTCGACGACGATCAAGGTGCTGTGCACGCTGGCGCTGCCCACCTCCGGATCAGCCTGGGTGGCGGGCCATGAGGTGACCGCCGAGCGCGACGCGGTACGCCGCAACATCGGGCTGGTCTTCCAGGACACCACGCTGGACAACTACCTGACCGGCGCGCAGAACCTGCGGTTCCACGCGGCGCTGTACGGGGTGCCTGCGGCGGCGGTGGAGCCGCGGATGCGGCAGGTGCTGGAGATGGTCGGCCTGTGGGAGCGCCGGGACAGCGTGGTGATGACGTACTCGGGCGGGATGAAGCGGCGCCTGGAGATCGCCCGGGGCCTGCTGCACGCACCGCACGTGCTTTTCCTGGACGAGCCGACGGTCGGCCTGGACCCGCAGACCCGCGCGTCGATCTGGGAGTACATCGGCGAGCTGAAGAGCCGTGAGGACATCACGATCTTCCTCACCACGCACTACATGGACGAGGCCGAGCACTGCGACCGGATCGCGATCATCGACCACGGGAAGATCGTGGCCATCGATACACCGGAGGCGCTGAAGGCCAGCGTGGGCAAGGACCGAGTGCAGATCCACACCGCGGACGACCCGGCGGCGATCGCGGAGCTGGGCCGCGAGTTCGACATCGAGGCCGCGATGCACGAGGGCGCGGTGACGTTCTCGGTGTCCTCGGGCGAGCAGTTCGTGCCGCGCCTGTTCGCCGGGCTGACGGTGCCGATCAAGTCGGTCAGCGTGTCCCGGCCGACCCTGGACGACGTGTTCATGTCCTACACCGGCTCCACGATCAGGGACGCGGAGTCGTCGGGGACCGACCAGATGCGGCAGATGGCCGCGGCGTTCAGGGGGAGGCGGTAAGCATGGCCACCACGCAGACCACCGAGGCGACGCGGGCCATCGAGCAGGCGGAGCTGGCCGGCACGATCAGGGTCGCGGTCCCCGAGCACAGCCTGCGCACCGACTTGCGCGCGGTGAGCATCGTCTGGCGCCGGGAACTGATCCGCTTCCAGCGCGACCGGCTGCGCACGATCACCTCGCTGATCCAGCCGCTGCTGTTCCTGCTGGTGCTGGGCACCGGCCTGTCCTCGCTGGCCCAGGCCAGCATGCCCCCAGGGGTCAACTTCAAGACGTTCATCTACCCCGGCGTGCTGGCCATGTCGGTGCTGTTCACCGCGATCTTCTCGGCCGCCTCGATCGTCTGGGACCGGGAGTTCGGGTTCCTCCGCGAGATGCTGGTCGCGCCGGTCAGCCGGGCCTCGATCGTGATCGGTAAGTGCCTGGGCGGCGCGACCATCGCGACGATGCAGGGCCTCATCATCCTGGCCCTGGCCGGCCTGGCTGGCGTGCCCTACAACCCGGTGCTGATGCTCACTCTGGTGGGCGAGATGCTGCTGCTCGCGTTCACGCTCACCGCGTTCGGCGTGATGATGGCGGCCCGGATCACGCAGTTCCAGGCGTTCATGGCACTGACCCAGATGCTCGTGATGCCGCTGTTCTTCCTGTCGGGTGCGCTGTACCCGCTGCACGGGCTGCCGACCTGGCTGAGCGTGCTCACCAGGATCGACCCGCTCACCTACGTGGTCGGGCCGATGCGGCACGCGGTGTTCACCCACCTCAACCTGGACCCGGCTGCGCTGGGTGCGCTCTCGCCGGGCATCACGTGGCTTGGCTGGCCGGTGCCGATCCTCCTGTCGCTCGCAATCGTGGCAGCGATGGGGCTGGCCATGATGGGCGTGGCGATCGCCACGTTCAGTAAGCCGGAATAGCCGCGGGGCCGGTTGTTCGAGGTGTCTATTAGGAAAGGCTTGCCTTACTTTAAAGGCAGAGCAAACAGGCTATAAAGAAAGCATCCCGGCCCGATAGAAATAGTCTATACCTTTAAATGGCGGGCGGCTGCCCAATATGAGGCGGCCCTGGGTTGCCTGGACTTCAGTTGGGCCAGCTTGCCCGGGATGCGGGCGACAGGGATGGGGCGGCCGGTGGGTTAGCTGGGCACGGACAGAACTCCGTGCCCAGCTAGCCACCGCCCGCCTGTGCCATGTGCTTCCGGCTGCGGTGGAGCGCCGACCGGGGGTCGTCCGGGGCGGCGGCCCATTCGAGGGGTTCCGGGGGTCGTCCGGGGCGTCGGCCTATC
>DASXKD010000358.1:0-3456 GCA_036497045.1 Streptosporangiaceae bacterium
ATCTGCCGGTGACCGCCACGCTGAAGTTCACCTCCTGCCCAAACCCGGGGCCGCCCGTATAGTGGCGCCCATGTCCCCAGGCGCGCCGGGTCCCCCCCAGACGGTCACCACGGTCGCGGAGGCGATCGCGCGTATGGAGGCGATCGGCAACGGGCTGCCCGCCGCCGACGGCCTGGCCTGCTTCAACCGGATGTACCTCGCGGTGACCCAGACCGTGGGCGCGGACCTGGGCCAGGGGTTCTTCGCCGACCCGGCATTCATGACCACGCTCGACGTGACGTTCGCCAACCTGTACTTCGCCGCGGCGCAGGCACCCGGCACCCCGGCCGCGGTACCGGTGGCCTGGCGCCCGCTGGCAGAACTGCGCGGCGCGGCCGGCATCGAGCCGGTCCAGTTCGCCCTGGCGGGCATGAACGCGCACATCAACCACGACCTGCCGGTGGCGGTGGTCGGTACCTGCACCGAGCTGGGCACCGCGCCGGGCGACGGCTCGCACTTCGCGGACTTCCAGAAGGTGGACGCGCTGCTCGACGCGGCGGAGGAGAGCATCAGGAGATCGTTCGAGTCCGCGCCGGAGCTCGCCCTCGACCGGCATATGCAGGCCGTGGACAACCTGGTCGCGTGCTGGACGATCAGCTCGGCAAGGGATCTCGCCTGGCACAATGCCGCCGTGCTGTGGGAGCTGCGGGGTGACCCGGTGGCCCACGCGCTGTTCCTCGACGGCCTGGCCGTGGCCACGGCGCTGGCCAGCCGCCTGCTGCTGACCGCCGTCTAGCGGTGCTAGCCGGGGGGCGACCCCGGAACCCCGCTGGCCTGAGGCCCCGTTCCCCCGTCACGGAGCCTGGGCCGACGGTGCTAGCCCGGGGGGCGACCCCCGGAACCCCCCGCTGGCCTGAGGCCCCGTTCCTCCGTCACGGAGCCTGGGCCGCCTTAGGCTGGGCCGGTGGATGAACTGCGCTACGACCTGGAACGGGATGCGGTGCGCGTGGTGCTCACCGACGGCGGCGGGCGGGTCCTGCTCTTTCACGTGCTGACCCCGGACCAGGAACCGGACGGCTGGTGGGAACTGCCGGGCGGGGGACTCGGCCCCGGCGAGTCGTACCTGGAGGCCGCGATCAGGGAGATCCGCGAAGAGGCCGGCCTGCTCCTCGGCCCGGCGCAGGTGAGCCCGCCGTCGTGGCGGCGCGACACCACCTGGGTGTCGCGCGGCAAGCGGCGGCTGCAGCACGAGGTGGTGGTGCACGCCCGCATCACGGCGGACCAGCCGGCGATCATCGACGGCGGCCGGACGCCGCAGGAGGTGGAGGACTTCGTCACGTTCCGCTGGTGGCAGGTGCCAGAGATCACTGGGAGCCGGCGGCGCTTCTACCCCGGCCGCCTACCCGAACTGCTGCCGGCGTTCCTGGCCGGGGAGGCCATCGACGAGCCGTTCGAGCTGTGGAACTAGCCCGGCCTGGCGGAAAACTGATCGACCCGCGGCGCGGCCCGCGCGAGGATGGCTGACGTGGCTGAACTGCGCACGGCACATACCGCCGACCTGGATCCGGCCGATCTCAAGGCGGCCCGCGCCCTCCTGGACGAGGTCTTCAACGGAGAGGTAACCGAGGCCGACTGGGAGCACGCCCTGGGCGGGGTGCACGCCCTGGTCTGGGACGGGCCCGCGCTGATCGGGCACGGGTCTGTGATCCAGCGCCGCCTGCTGCACCAGGGCCGGGCACTGCGAGCCGGCTACGTCGAGGCGGTCGCGGTGCGCGCGGACCTTCAGGGCCAGGGGCACGGCGCGGCCGTGATGGGCGCGCTGGAACGGGTCCTGCGCGGTGCCTACGACCTGGGCGCGCTTGGGTCCAGCGACGAAGGTGCGGGCTTCTACGCCGCGCGCGGCTGGAAGCTGTGGCGGGGGCCGTCCTTGGCGCTCACCCCGGCGGGGGTGCGGCGGACCGCGGACGATGACGGCTGCCTGTACGTATTCGAGCTTGCCGTACCGCTGGACCTGGACGGCGAGCTGACCTGCGGCTGGCGGGACGGGGACGTCTGGTAGCTCAGGACCGCAGCCGCTCGGCGAAGAAGGCCATCACCTGGTCAAGCGCCGCCCCTACTCCGCCAGAGGAGCCCCGCGCCGCCGCACCGGAAAAGACGCGCGAAAGGCACACGATTGCCGTGGCACAGGAGTGGCACATCGCTTTCGCGGCCAGGCAAAAGGCGCCATAATTGCGGGCACAATGGGGACCTGTGGGCGGGGGTAGGCCGGCAGGAGAGTCAGGGGAGCACATCATGCCAGAGAATTCCTTCGTGCCGTTGCCCGGCAGCGACCGGCAACCCGTGGCCGGCGCGCAGCCAGGCCGCGATCTGGACGAATCCACGCAAATCGAGGTGACGCTGGTCACCCGCCGCCGGGAAGGGCTACCGGCCGACGTGGTCACCGGCCCGGCGACGCTCAGCCGGGACGAGCTGGCGGCAAGGCACGGCACCGACCCGTCGGACCTGGCCCTGATCCGCGACGTGCTGGGCCGGTTCGGCCTGACGGTCACCGGGGCGGACGCCGGGGCCCGCCGGGTCACCGTGGCCGGTCCCATCTCCGCCTTCTCGCAGGCCTTCGGCGCGACGCTGCGCCAGGTCAGCTCGCCGCACCCGGCGGCCAGCGGGGGCGTGGCGCAGCACCGCTACCGGGTCGGCGGCCTGCACGTGCCCGCCGAACTGGACGGCGTGGTGCTCGCCGTGCTCGGCCTGGACGACCGTCCCCAGGCCTCGCCGCAGATCAGGCGGCCCCCCGGCATCGACGCCGCCGCGGCAGGGACGGCCGCCCCGGCCTCCTACACGCCCGTCCAGGTCGCGCAGGCCTACAGCTTCCCTGCGGGTACCGACGGTACCGGGCGGACCATCGCCATCATCGAGCTTGGCGGCGGTTTCGGCACCAATGACCTCAACACCTACTTCTCCCGGCTGGGCATCACCGCTCCGGCGGTGACCGCGGTCGGGGTGGACGGCGGCTCGAACGTGGCCGGGCAGGACCCGCAGGGCGCCGACGGGGAGGTGCTGCTCGACATCGAGGTCGCCGGCGCGGCGGCACCTGGTGCCAGCCAGGTCGTCTACTTCGCGCCGAACAGCGACCGCGGTTTCGTGGACGCGGTCACCACGGCGGTGCACGCCAGCCCGACTCCGACGGTGGTGAGCATCAGCTGGGGCCAGTCCGAGGACTCCTGGACCGGCCAGGCGCGCGGCGCGCTGGACCAGGCCTTCGCCGACGCCGCCGCGCTCGGCGTCACAGTGACCGCGGCCGCGGGTGACAACGGCAGCGGCGACCGGGTGGGCGACGGGCAGGCCCACGCCGACTTCCCCGCCTCCAGCCCGCACGCGCTCGCCTGCGGTGGCACCAGCCTGCGGGTGAACACCGCCACCGGCGCGGTGTCCGCGGAGACCGTCTGGAACGACGGGTCCGGAGGCTGGGCCACCGGAGGC
>DASXKD010000359.1:0-4570 GCA_036497045.1 Streptosporangiaceae bacterium
CGGTTCCGGCGCCGCGGCGACCAGCCGTTCGAACGTCGGCCGGCCCCAGCCGATCGCGCCGTCGGCGGCTTCTTGCGCACCACCCTGCGCCGCTTCTTCGGGTCGTCACCGGCCTTCGCCAGTGCCTTCTCGTTCTCCACGACGTGCTCGGGCGCCTGCACGATCACGTTGCCGATCGTGTCGTAGCCGGCCCGGCCGGCCCGGCCGGCGATCTGGTGGAACTCGCGCGCCTGCAGCAGCCTGGTCCTGGTCCCGTCGTACTTGGACAGCGCGGTGAACAGCACGGTGCGGATCGGCACGTTGATGCCGACGCCGAGGGTGTCGGTGCCGCAGATGACCTTGAGCAGGCCCGCCTGGGTCAGCGTCTCCACCAGCCGCCGGTACCGGGGCAGCATGCCCGCATGGTGCACGCCGATGCCGTGACGGACCAGCCGCGACAGCGTCTTGCCGAAGCCCGCGCTGAACCTGAAGTCACCGATCAGGTCGGCGATAGCGTCCTTCTCCGCGCGGGTGCACACGTTGATGCTCATCAGCGCCTGCGCCTGTTCGATGGCGGCGGCCCTGGTGAAGTGCACCACGTAGACCGGCGCCTGCTGGGTCGCCAGCAGTTCGGTAAGCGTCTCGTGCAGCGGGGTGAGCACGTAGGAGAAGACCAGCGGCACCGGGCGCTCGACGGAGCTGACCACGGCGGCCGGCCGGCCGGTGCGCCGGGTCAGGTCCCGCTGGAACCGGCTCACGTCGCCGAGCGTGGCCGACATCAGCACGAATTGCGCCTGCGGCAACTCGATCAGCGGCACCTGCCAGGCCCAGCCCCTGGCCGGGTCGGCGTAGAAGTGGAACTCGTCCATCACCACCTGGCCGACGTCGGCCGCCTCGCCGTCGCGCAGCGCGATGTTGGCCAGTATCTCGGCGGTGCAGCAGATCACCGGCGCCGTCGCGTTCACGCTCGCGTCGCCGGTCATCATGCCGACGCTTGCGGGCCCGAAGATGTCGCACAGGGCGAAGAACTTCTCCGACACCAGCGCCTTGATCGGCGCGGTGTAGAAGCTGCGCACGCCCTGGGCCAGGGCGGCGAAGTGCGCGCCCGTGGCGATCAGGCTCTTGCCGGATCCCGTCGGGGTGCTCACGATCACATGAGCGCCGGAGACGATCTCGATGAGGGCCTCCTCCTGGTGCGGGTACAGGGTGAAGCCCTGCTCCCCCGCCCAGGCGGCGAAGGCGTCGAACACCGAGTCGGGACCGGCCACCGCCGGAAGCTGGTCGATGAGCGTCATGGTCCTTCCATCGTGCCCGCAGTGGGCTGGTTGCCCGCCGCCGGGTGTCGATTCCGGCGGCTGATATTCGTGAACAACAAGAAGAGCCGGTATGGTCCCGGCCCAGACGAAGGGAGCACCACGATGAAGCAGTACCTGCTCGCCGTGTACAGCGCCGAAGCGGCCGGCGAGGACACCCCGCCGGCCGAGGACATGCAGCAGGCCTATCAAGCGGTCGATAAGTTCAACAGCGAGGTGCAGGCGGCCGGCGCATGGGTGTTCGCGGGCGGGCTGCACCCGTCGTCCACGGCCACGGTCGTCCGCGCCCAGGGCGGCCAGGTCGTCACCACCGACGGGCCGTACGCGGAGACCAAGGAGCAGATCGGCGGCTTCTGGGTGATCAAGGCGGCCGACCTGGACGCGGCCCTGGACTGGGCGGCCAAGGGGTCCGCCGCCTGCGGCTGGCCGGTGGAGGTACGCCCGTTCGAGGACGAGCCGGAGTAGGGTGCCCAGCGCGGTGAAGGGGGACAGTGAAGGGGGAATGGGGAGGCGGGTGGGGGGTGGGGCTGCCCTCGAGCGCGCGTACCGGGAGAGCTATGGGCGCGCCGTCGCGACCTTGATCCGCGTGTTCGGTGACATCGACATCGCCGAGGACGCGGTAGCCGAGGCCTTTGCCGTGGCCGCGCAGCGATGGCCGGCGACCGGGGTGCCGCCCAACCCTGGCGGCTGGATCGTCACCACGGCCCGCAACAAGGCGCTGGACCGCCTGCGGCGGGAGTCGTCCCGGTACGGCCGCGAGGCGGCGGCCACCCGCATGCTCGCCGATGCCGAGCCGCCGGAGGTGGGACCCGTGCCCGATGACCGGTTGCGGTTGATATTCACCTGCTGCCACCCGGCGCTCGCCGCCGAGGCCCAGCTGGCCCTGACACTGCGGCTCATCGCCGGGCTGCAGACCCCGCAGATCGCTCGCGCGTTCCTTGTGCCCGAGGCGACGGTGGCACAGCGGCTCGTCCGGGCCAAGCGGAAGATCCGCGATGCGGGCATCCCGTACCGAGTCCCCCGGGACGCGGCACTGCCCGACCGGCTCCCGTCCGTGCTGGCGGTCATCTACCTCGTCTTCAACGAGGGGTACACCGCCTCGGCCGGCGATGACCTGATCCGCAGCGACCTGTGTGACGAGGCGATCCGGCTCGCCCGGCTGCTGGCCGGGCTGATGCCCGACGAGCCCGAGGCGCTGGGCCTGCTGGCGCTGCTGCTGCTCACCGGCGCCCGGCGCCCGGCCCGCACCGGCCAGGACGGCACCTTGGTCCTGCTCGCCGACCAGGACCGGAGCCGGTGGGACCGGGCCATGATCGCCGAAGGGCAGGATCTGGTCCGGGCTTGCCTGCGCCGCAACCGCCCAGGGCCCTACCAGATCCAGGCCGCGATCGGTGCGGTGCACAGCGACGCCGCCGTCGCGGCGGACACCGACTGGGGGCAGATCCTCGCCCTGTATGACCAGCTCATGGTGGTGGCCCCGACGCCCGTGGTGGCCCTCAACCGGACCGTGGCGCTCGCCGAGCTGCACGGCCCGGCCGCCGCGCTCGATGAACTCTGCCAGCTCAGCCTGGACGGCTATCACCTGTTCCACGCGACCCGCGCCGACCTGCTGCGCCGGCTCGGCCGGCGGGACGAGGCCCGGGCGGCCTACGAGGCGGCCATCGCCGCCACCGCCAACGGCGCGGAGCGCTCGTTCCTCCAGCAGCGCCGGGACAGCCTCTGACCACGGCCGCCTTCGTGCTGAACCCCGCCCGGGTCCGCGGCGCGGCGCGGGTCGCCGCCCGCTGCGCCGCGGTGGCCACGGCGGCCGGCTGGGACTGGCTGCTGGCCGAGACGACCACCGACGACCCGGGCACCAGCCTGGCCGTCAAGGCGGTCGGCGCCGGGGCCAGGCTGGTTGTCGCCGTCGGCGGTGACGGCACCGTCAGGGCCTGCGCGCAGGCCCTGGCCGGCACCGCGGTCCCGCTGGCGATCGTGCCCCGGGGCACCGCCAACCTGGCCGCGCGGGCCCTGGGCATCCCGGCCCGGCTGGACGCCGCGCTGGCCTGCGGGTTCGGCGGGCACGAGCGGCGCATCGACCTCGCGACAGCCGACGGGATCACGTTCGTCGCGATGGCCGGGCTCGGCACCGACGCGGCGGTGGTCGGCGCGACGTCGGCCCGGCTCAAGACCAGGGCCGGATGGCTTGGCTACGCCGCGGTGGGCGCCTGGCACACCCGCGGCCGCCACGCGGCCTTCGGCATCAGCCTCGATGGCAGGCTGCTGGCCACTTCGGCCGGGTCGGTCGTGGTCGGGAACGCCGGCCTGCTGCCCGGCGGTTTCAGCCTGCTGCCGGATGCCCGGCTCGACGACGGCCAGCTCGACGTGGGCATCCTGGCACCGTCCTCGCTGCTGGACTGGGGCGTCGTGGCGCACCGAGTGCTGACCGCGAGCCGCCGTGACGACCGGCGGCTGGCCAGATACCGGGCCCGCCGGGTGGAAATTCACGCCGACCGGGACCTGCCGCGGCAGGTCGACGGCGAGGTGATGGTACCGGGGCGGGAGCTGACCGTGACGGTGCTGCCCCGGGCTCTGCTGGTCCGGGTACCCGGCCCGGTGCCGGTCCGGGTCGCGGGGCCCGCACTGGCCGGGCTGCCTGGCCCGGCCTGAACAGCGGCCCAGGCTCCCGCGACGAAGTCGCAGGGCCCGCAGGCCACCGGGGGCGCGGGGGTCGCTCCCCCGAGCCAGTACAGCCCACCAGGCCCCATGGCCGCGGGTTAGGATTCCCCGGACAGGGACGGCGGTGGCGAGAGATGCCGATCCGGGGACCAGGCGCGCCTGCGGGCGGCGCGCTGGGCAGGGACACCGAGCTTGGCCAGATCGAGGCCTGGCTGGCGCCGGAGGCCGCGCCTGGGCCAGCAGGGCCGCGGCTGGTTCTGGTCATCGAGGGCGAGCCTGGCATCGGCAAGACCACGCTGTGGACCGAAGCGGTCGGCCGGGCCCGTGCGGCGGGCTGGCACGTGCTGTCCTGCCGCCCGGCCGCTTCCGATGCCGGGCTCCCCCACGTCGGCGTGGCCGACCTGCTGCGCAGCGTTCCCGATGACGCCTTCGCCAGGCTCCCGGCACCGCAGCGCCGCGCGCTGGGCGTGGCCCTGCTCCGCGAGGAGGCCGGCGGCATCGACCTCGATCCCCGCGCCGTCGGCACCGGCCTGACCGCCCTGCTCGGGCTGATCGAGAGCGACGGCCCGCTGATGCTCGCCGTGGACGACGCCCAGTGGCTGGACCCGGCCTCGGCCAGG
>DASXKD010000360.1:0-2118 GCA_036497045.1 Streptosporangiaceae bacterium
GCGCTGCCAGCCGCAGGCGGCCGGGCCAGGAGATCTTCTGCGCCATCACTGACTCTCGCTGAACAGCGCGCAGGTCGTGCCGCCCCCCGGGGCGTAGCGCTGGTAGATTCGCAGACGCGCACAAGCGGCCGGTTCCGGGTGCCTGTCGCCCGCGGTCACCGAACGTCCCGTCCGTCACCAGCCCCAAGTGCACCCCGGGGACTGACGGCCGCACCATCACTCCAGCGGCGGCAGGCCCGCGGCGTCCGCCGGGCCCGCCAGGCAACCCGCGGCGCAGTCGCGCCCGGTCGGCCGCCACCAGCCCGCCCCACACACCGTGCTGGCCGATGCCCCAATGCCCCAGCGACGGCCGTGATCGCCCGTGATGTTACGCGCTGATCGGCTCGATGGCATTCACCTGCTGAAAGCCGCCGTCTTCTGCGCTGGTAGGCGTACGCACGCCATCAGGGCAGTCTCGACGCCGCGCCGTCTGCGCTCAGTGGGCCTCGAGGAAGGTGAGCACGGCCAGGACGCGCCGGTGGTCGTTGTCGGCCTCGGGCAGGTTCAGCTTGGTGAGGATGGCGCGGACGTGTTTTTCCACGGTGCCTTCGGTGACCCACAGCTGCTGGGCGATGCCGGCGTTGGAGCGGCCTTCGGCCATCAGGGCGAGGACCTCGCGTTCCCGGCCGCTGAGCACATCCAGCGGGTCATGGCGGCGGCGGGCGGTCACCAGCTCCTGTACCAGCGCGGGGTCCACCACCGAGCCGCCCCTGGCGATCCGCTGCAGGGTGTCGAGAAAGTCTTCTAGGTCGGTGACGCGGCTCTTGAGCAGGTAGCCGATCCCGCGCCCGGCGGCCAGCAGCTCCAGCGCGTGGTCGACCTCGGCGTAGGCGGACAGGACCAGGATGGCGGTATCGGGCAGCTCGTGGCGGATCACCCGGGCCGCTTCCAGTCCCTCGGTGGTGTGGGTGGGCGGCATCCGGATGTCGGTCACCACCAGGTCGGGCGCGGCCTGGCGGGCCACCGCGAGCAGCTGCGGGGCGTTGCCGGCCTGCCCGGCCACCTCGAAGCCGGACCGCTGCAGCAGGCTGGCCAGGCCCTCCCGCAGCAGGACATTGTCTTCGGCCAGGACCACCCGCAGCCCGGTCACGCCGCCGGCTGTCGCTTCGGGGGCGGGCCGGCCGGGCTCGGCGCTGCTGGTCATGGTCTGCATTATCGGCCAGCCCCGGCTGGCCCGCCATGATCGGGGCGCGGGTCACCGGCGGCATCCCGCGCCTGCCCTCGTGCGCGAGTTCGGGCCTAGCGAGGGCGTGTGGCCGGTCACGGCCCGGCCCGCCGCGCCGTTGCACGCTGCGGCCTGCGGTGACAGGCTCGGTTCATGGCGCGGGGTTTCCGCCGGGCTGCGGTGGGCGCCACTAGCCGCCTCCGCAGGCAGCTGCGCTGCCGGTCGGGGTGGTGATCATCCTGGCGTTCGACTGGTATTTCCTGCCGCCGCTGCGCAAGCTCGACGCCGCCACTGTGCTGGTGCTTGGCCTGTTCCTGGTGATGGCGGTCATCGTCGGCGCATTCGCGGCCCGGGCCGGCCGCCGCGCGGCCGGGTCAGAGGAGGCACGAGGCGTTCTGGCGGACTAGCAGGCGGCGCCGCGCCGGGTGGCGACGCTGGTCGCCCGCCAGCGAGAACCGTTCCGGCTGTACCTGGAATCCAACGGGATCTTCGAGATGGTGCGCAACCTGGTCACCAACACCGACGACGTCCGGCACCCCTACCTCACGCCGCTGAACGCCCAATCCCATTCCGGCCTGCCGCCGGCCATCTTGGTCACCAACGGATTCGACCCGCTGCGCGACGTCGGTCACGCCTACGCCCAAAAACTCGCCGCGGCCGGCAACGACCTGACCTACATCCACAACCCTGACCTCACCCACGGGTTCCCGCAGTTCACCCGCTCCTCAGCCGCCTGCCACCAGGCCACCCTCGAACTGGCCGACCTCATCAAAACCAAGATCGGCTGACGCCACGGTGACCTGGCACAGGGCGGCCTGTCAACGGTCTGGAGCTCGCGCGCCGCAAGCCAGCCGAACCTCGGGCGCCGGGTGCCGCGCCCCGAAGCACACGACCTGCCGGAGGTGACAGCCGCC
>DASXKD010000361.1:0-1910 GCA_036497045.1 Streptosporangiaceae bacterium
GCCCCGGGAAGGGCGTCCTTCACCGGCGATACGCGGGCATCGGCGATGTCATCGTGGCGACGGTGAAGGACGCCCTTCCCGGGGCGGCGGTGCGTAAGGGCGACGTGGTCAAGGCGGTGGTGGTACGCACCCGCAAGGAGCGCCGCAGGGGCGACGGCTCCTATATCCGTTTTGATGAGAACGCGGCCGTGCTGATCAGGGACGGCGGCGACCCACGCGGCACCCGCATCTTCGGCCCGGTGGGCCGGGAACTGCGCGAGAAGCGGTTCATGCGGATCATCTCGCTTGCGCCGGAGGTGCTCTAGATGGCGAAGAAGGCACAGGCGGCCCCGAAGGGCAAAGCGCCTGCGATGAAGATCAAGAAGGGCGATGACGTCGTGGTGATCGCTGGCCGCGATCGCGGCCGGGAGGGCAAGGTCATCCTCGTCTACCCCGACCGGCAGCGGGTGCTCGTCCACGGCGTGAACATCATCCGCAAGAACAAGAAGGTCAACTTCCAGGGCGCCAGGGGCGCCAAGGAAGGTGGCATCGTCACCCAGGAAGCGCCGATCCACGTGAGCAACGTGGCGCTGATCGACCCGGACACCAAGAAGGCCGCCCGTGCGGGCTACCGGATCGAAGAGGGCGCCAGGAAGGTCCGGGTCATCCGTCCGGGCGGTAAGGAAATCTGATGACAGCGACGACGACGGAGCAGCCTGCGCCAGAGCGGGGGCGGAGCGCGGGGGCGGGACAAGCGGAGCGCGTGCCGCCGCGGCTCAAGGAGCGCTACCACGCCGAGATCGCGCCGGCGCTGCGCAAGGAGTTCGGCTACGCCAACGTGATGCAGATTCCCACCCTGGTGAAGATCTCGGTCAACATGGGCGTGGGGGAGGCCGCACGGGACGCCAAGCTCATCGAGGGCGCGGTGAAGGACCTGGGCATCATCACCGGGCAGAAGCCCGCCATTGCCCGGGCCACGAAGTCCATCGCCCAGTTCAAGCTCCGCGAGGGGATGCCGATCGGCGCGCACGTCACGCTGCGCGGTGACCGGATGTGGGAGTTCCTCGACCGCCTGCTTACCATTGCGCTGCCCCGTATCCGTGACTTCCGCGGGCTGTCCGACCGGCAGTTCGACGGCCGGGGCAACTACACCTTCGGTCTCACCGAGCAGTTGATGTTCCACGAGATCAACCCGGACCAGGTGGACCGCCAGCGCGGCATGGACGTGACCGTGGTCACGACCGCCACCAACAACGACGAGGGCCGCGCGCTGCTGCGGCTGCTCGGTTTCCCGTTCAAGGAGAGCTGACCCAGTGGCGAAGAAGGCCTTGATCGCCAAGGCGAAGCGGACCCCGAAGTTCGGGGTGCGCGCCTACACCAGGTGCGCCCGCTGTGGGCGCCCGCGCGCGGTGTACCGGAGGTTCGGGCTGTGCCGGATCTGTTTCCGGACCATGGCCCACCGCGGCGAACTGCCAGGCATCACCAAGTCAAGCTGGTAGCCGGCCAGGCACCAGCGGAGAACCTGGGCGCACGCAGGCCGTGCGCCCGCCGACCAACCTGGGCGCCACCGGCGCCCACCGACCACGCCGTAGGTCCCGCAGGGGAAACCGCGGTGAGGAGGGCCATCAGGCCATGACGATGACCGACCCGATCGCAGACATGCTGACCCGTCTGCGGAACGCGAATGCGGCTTACCAAGACTCGGTGAGCATGCCGTATTCCAAGATCAAGGCTCACCTCGCCGAGATCCTCCAGCAGCAGGGCTACATCGGCGGTTTTGAGGTCCGCGACGCCGAGGTTGGCAAGAACCTCGTGGTCGCGCTCAAGTACGGCCCGGCCAGGGAGCGCTCGATCGCCGGGCTCAAGCGCGTGTCCAAGCCGGGACTGCGGGTGTACGCGAAGAAAGACAACCTGCCGCGGGTGCTCGGCGG
>DASXKD010000362.1:0-5634 GCA_036497045.1 Streptosporangiaceae bacterium
CACGTCACCGGGGGCCAGGCGGGTGAACGAAGAGAAGAACTCGATCGCCGCGGGGACACTGACCAGCATCTGGGAGGTGCGCGCCGACTGCATCACGGTCCCGTTGAGCGTCGAACTGATGGCCAGGTCACTGACGTCCACCTCGTCAGTGGTGACGACTTCTGGGCCGATCGGCATGGTGCCCACGAAGTTCTTGCCGGCCGTCCACTGGCTGGCGGCCCGCTGCCAGTCCCTGCAGGAGGCGTCGTTGACCACCACGAAGCCCGCGATCGCATCCAGGGCCTTTTCCGCGCGGATGTACCGGCCGCCGGCGCCGATCACAATGCCGAGTTCGGCCTCATAGTCGAACTTGCTGGTGAGCGCGGGCCTCACCAGGTCGGCGTAGGGGGGCAGGACGCTGTCGCTGCCCCGGACGAAGGCGTCCGGCCAGGTCGGCACCGCGCGCCCGCCCTCCAGCGCGTGCTCGCTGTAGTTCAGGCCGAGGCACAGGATGCGCGGCGGGGCTGGCACCGCCGCGGCGAAGTCGGCCGGCGCGGCTTCGCGGCCGTCCCGGTCGGCCAGCGGCCGGATCGCGTCCATCGCCCGGTCCCCTTCCGCCAGCACGTGCTGGAGGGAGGACATGCGCTCATCGCCCGTGGCCGCACCGACATCGACGTAGCCGGAGCGCGCCTTGACGTGCAGGCGCGGCCCCCGGTCCGTGGCAATCGTGGCCAGCCTCACCTGGGAGTCTCCTTTGCCCTCGCGCCCCAATCGTTTGCGGTTCCGGCATCGCATCGGTGGTGCGAGGCAGGTGACCGGCCGCGATTGGTTCTAAGATGCGGATTGGTTGAGAATAGGTCCGCTATAGATACCTGGTCAAGAGTGACAGATACGTGAACAAAGCCCGGCGGCATCACAGTCTGGTCACGATTGGTATGATTGGTCGAGCTTGGTTCTAGAGCAAGTAAAGGAGCGGACGGGGATGGGGATACCACCCGGGGACATCCCAGCACAACCAGCAGGTCACCGGCACCGGCTCGCCGAGATCATCCTTGACGAGTCCCGGCGGGCCGGCCTGCGCCGTGGTTCCCGGCTGCCCACCGAACGGCAGCTTGCGGCGGACCTGGGAGCGACCCGGACCTCGGTCCGGCGCGCCCTCACGGTCCTGGAGGCGGAGGGCCGCATCTCCCGTGAGGTGGGCCGCGGCACCTTCCTGCGGGGGGAGCCGTGGCCGCAGGAGCCGAACGCGGAGAACGGGGCAGCCAGCGACCAGGCCGCGAGCACCGGCGGCGTGGCCGGGCAGTACCTGGATCCGGGCGGGCTGCGCCCGGCCGACCAGGCGGGCTTCGCGCCAGCGGACGTCATGACGATCCGCCGGCTGCTTGAGCCGCCGGCGATGCGGCTGGTGGTGGCATGGGCCACGGCCGCCGATTTCGGGGAGATCGGCCGGTGCCTGGCCGGTGGCGAGCGCGCGGCCAGCTACGACGAGTTCGAGACCTGGGATCTCGCGCTGCACCGCAGCATCATGGCGGCCAGTCACAGCCCGCTGTTGACCAGGCTGTATGCGGTCATCGAGGAGGCTAGGCACGGCCGCTTCTGGGGTGACCTGAAGCGCCGCAGCGCGTCGCGGGAGCGGCAGTGCGCCTACCAGGCCGACCACGCCGAGCTGGTGGCCGCGCTGCGGGCCAGGGACGCCGACCGCGCGGTAGAGGCGATGCGCGCGCATCTGGCCCGGGTGGCCGGCCACCTGTTCGGCGAGACCGCCTAGGCAATCCGCTGGCAGAGCCAGGCCAGGGACAGCGGGTACCTGTAGTCGATGGACATGTGGCCGGCCTCGAACAACTCGAACCTGATCCGGTCGGCGGGTACGCCTGCCTCCCGCAGCGCGGCGTGCATCGCCTCGGCGCCGATGTCGAGGAACCACTCGTCCCTGACGCCCGCGTCGATCCAGATGGCCCGCAGCCCCCGCAGCGCCCCGGAGTACTCCGGGATCATCCGGACCGGGTCCCAGTCCAGCCAGCGCTGCCAGACCTCGGGCCGGATCACCCCGGTCCGGGGGTCGAACGGCAACTGCACCGTGCCGTCCGGGTCGGCCGAGAAGCACGCGGCCACGCCGAGCAGCATGAGCAGGTCGTGGTCGGCCTCCTTGGTGAATGACGTCCTTGAGCCGAAGTCCGCCCACCAGCGCCAGATGTCACCGTCGTACTCGCGCAGGTGCCGCACTGCCTTGCCGAACTCGGGGATGTAGGACATCTCGTAGAGCGAGTCGCCGGCATGGGTGGCGAGCGCCCCGAACAGGTCCGGCCGCAGCATCGGGGTGATCATCGCGCCGAACCCGCCACTCGACTTACCCATGATCGCCCGGTGGCCCGGGTCGGCCAGTGTGCGGTACCGGGCGTCCACCCACGGGACCACCTCGTCGCAGAGGTAGGAGTGGTAGCGGCCGGTGCCCGGGGAGTCGACGAACTGGCTGCCGCCGTAGCCGGTCCACGCGTCCACGTACACGACGATGGCGGGGGGCGCCTCCCCCGACGCGAACACGGCATCGGCGGTCTCAGGGAACGGCTGCCGGAACGCGGCACGGTTGGCCCACATTGCCAGGTGGCCGGTGTAGCCCTGGATCACATACACCGAGGGGTAGCGGCGGTCGGGCTCCGCGTCGTACCCCGGCGGCAGGTACACCCACAGCGGCCGCTCATAGGGGTCTTTCAACGGGTTGTCCTTGAGCAGGTCGCTGGTGATCGTCTGCTGATCGATGCGACCACTCAGGTCGGCGGACCAGGGCAACATGAAGCCTCCTTCGCGGCTGGCAGGCGGGTCTGAGCAGGGCCGGCCTACCGCCTACGGTAGACGCATGAGCCAAGCGGCTGACGTCGCCCGGGCGGGCCGCAACCTGGGCCGGGCCGCCCGGTCAGCCGGCCAGGTGAGCGAGCAGCGTGGCGGTGAACTCGGCCGCCGAGGACACGTTGGCCAGATGCGCGGCACCGCGGATCACCCGCAGCCGCGCACCGGGGATGCCGGACGCGATCACGGCCCCGTGCCACGGCGGGGTCGCCGGGTCCTCGGCCCCGGCGACGACGAGCGTCGGTGCGGTGACCGAGGCGAGCAGCGGCCGCAGGTCCATCGTCGCGATCGCGTCGCAGCAGCCCGCGTAGCCCTCGGGGGCGACGTCCTGCTCCATGGCGGTGACGAACCGCGCCACGGTGCCCGGACAAGCGGCCTGGTAGGCAGGGGTGAACCAGCGCCCGACGACCTGCTTGGAGATCGAGCCGAGACCGCCGGACCGCACCGCCGCGGCCCGGTCCCGCCATAGCTGCGCGGGCTGCAGGCAGGCCGAGGTGCAGCACAGCGCCAGCGCCTCGATCCGGTCCGGCGCGTTGGCCGCGAGCCACATGCCCACCATGCCGCCGAGCGACACCCCGGCATAGAACGCGGCGCCGATCTCGAACTCATCGAGCAGCGCCAGCACGTCGGCGCCGAGGTCGGATATGGCGTAAGGACCCGGTGGCGCGGGTGAGCCGCCGTGGCCCCTGTGCTCGTACCGCAGCAGGCGGAACCGGCGGCCCAGTGCGTCTACCTGCGGCTGCCACAGCTCCCTGGTGGTGCCGAGCGAGTTGCCGAGGACCAGGACCGGTGCGCCGGACGGCCCGCTCATGTTCGCGGACAGTTCCACCCGCGCCCCTCGCTGGGGCCGCTCGTGCCCGCCCGGCTCAGACATCGAAGAAGACCGTCTCCCGATCTCCCTGCAGGTGAATGTCGAAGAGCAGCCGGTCCGGCGCGCCCGGGTCCGCCGCGGCGATCAGGGTGGCTGCCCGGGCCGGGTCGCCGATCGACGTAAGCACCGGGTCGGCCTCGTTCGCCTGCCCCTCGTCGGGGAAATAGACGCGCGTCACCACCCGGTCAAGCAGCCCGCGGGCGAACACAGAGACGTCCAGGTGCGGCGCTTCCGTTCCCCCGCCTGGGCTGGGCAGTGGCCCCGGCTTGAGTGTCACGATGCGATACGCCCCCTCGGGGCCGGTGGGACACCGGCCGAAACCGCGGAACCCGGGGCCGGCCGCGCCGCGGGGGTCGTCGGGGTGGGCGAACCGGCCGTCCTGGTCGGCCTGCCAGGTCTCCACCAGTGCGTCGGTAACCGGTTCCCCGGCGCCGTCGAACACCCGGCCGGTGATGGTGATCGCCCCGGCGGTGCCCTCGGACACCACGAACGGGCCATCCGGCCAGGGCAGCCCGATCGCCAGGAACGGCCCGACGGTCTGGGACGGCGTCAGCTTCGCGTTCACCGGTGGCCGTCCGGCTGCTCGAAGAAGGTGGCGCCGCGACCGCGGAGCACGATGTCCCAGGCGTAGCCGAGCGCCCATTCCGGCACGGTCAGGCCCAGGTCGAACCGGGAGATGAGCCGGTCCCTGGCCGCCTCCGGCACCGAGTTGAAGATCGGGTCCTGGAAGAACAGCGGATCACCGGGGAAGAACATCTGGGTGACCAGGCGCTGGGTGAAGGCGCGGCCGAACAGCGAAAAGTGGATGTGCGCGGGCCGCCAGGCATTCGGGTGGTTCCGCCATGGGTAGGAGCCCGGCTTGATGGTGACGAACCGGTACCGGCCCTCGGAGTCGGTCACGCACCGGCCCACACCGGTGAAGTTCGGGTCGAGCGGTGCGGGGTGGTCGTCCACCACGTGCCGGTAGCGGCCGCCCGCGTTGGGCTGCCATATCTCGATCAGCGTGTCCGGCACCGGCCGGCCGGCCGAGTCAAGCACCCGCCCGGACACGACGATCCGCTGGCCCTGTGGCTCTCCCTCATGCTGGGCGGTGAGGTCGGCGTCGGCCGCGGTGACCCGTTCGGCTCCGAGCAACGGCCCGGTGATCTCGGTCAGCCGGTGCAGGAGCAGCACCAGTGGCCGGTGCGGCGCGCGCAGTGCCGTCGAGCGGTAGCCGGCGAAGTCCAGCGGCGGATGGACACCGGACGGCCGCTCGTAGGGGGTCACGACGAGCCCGGAGCCGGACGTCGGCGGGTGAACTGCCATCAGCGTGATCCTTCGGAGCCAGGGGTCATGGCCTGCAGCGCCCGCAGCGCGGAAAGCTCGGCGTCCGAGGGGGGCGCGAGTACCTCAAGGCTGCCGGAGACCGCCAGATCCCAGCCGGTGCCGGCCTGCGCCTGCTCCGGCGTGACCCCCGGATACACGCCGGTCAGGGTCAGCTCGCCGGTCTGCGGGTCCGGTTCCAGCACGCCGAGGTCGGTAATGACCTTGCGCGGGCCCGCGCCGGTCAGGCCGAGCCGCTCACGGTCCCCCCGCCCGGTGCCGTACCCGACGGACGTCACGAAGTCCACCCGCTCCACGAAGGACCGGCGGCTCTGCCGCACGATGATGATGACCTCACGGCAGAAGGCGGCGATCTCGGGCGCTCCCCCGGCGCCGGGCAGCCGGACCTTCGGGTTCGCGTAGGTACTGCCGATGACCGTGGTGTTGATATTGCCGAATCTGTCCAGCTGGGCCGCGCCGAGGAAGCCGACGTCGATCCGGCCGGGCTGCAGCCAGTAGTTGAAGATCTCCGGCACGCTGACCACCGCGTCCGCGGTCTCGGCGAGCACCCCGTCGCCGATGGACAGCGGCAGCCAGCCGGGCTTGGCGCCGATCGTGCCCGACTCGTAGATGAGCAC
>DASXKD010000363.1:0-7031 GCA_036497045.1 Streptosporangiaceae bacterium
CAGCGGCTGCTGGACCTGGTGTCGTCGCTCCCGGACGGCGCCACGTTCGCCAACCTGGGTGAGCTGCTTCGGGCGCTGGGGCTGCCCATGGAAGAGCGTCCGGCCTGAGAAGCGGTCCCGTCCCGCGGTGAGCGGCCTGCGCGACCGTGAGCAGCCGCACTGAGAGCAGGGTCAGGTCGTTGACCTGCGGAAACGAGTGGAGCTAGGGGGACTCGAACCCCCGACCCCGTGCTTGCAAAGCACGTGCTCTTCCAGCTGAGCTATAGCCCCGCGCGTCGCGCTCCTAGGGTACCCGCCGTGGGGGAGCGATCTGGGAGGCGCTCGCCTGGGGCGGCACGAAGGGTTCCTCTTCGGGCCGGCGCGCCGCTGGAACCCCGGCTCCGGGCAGTCCAGCCCTGGCCTCTCCCGTGGATGCTTCCGCCCCGGAGCCTTCCGTATCAGGCGTATCGGGCCCGGTTTCAGCCAGGAGCCCGGGAAACTCGCTGATATCGGTGATGAAGTCGGTTGCCCCCGCTGCCCGCAGGCGCTCGCGGGTGTGCCCGCCGGTGAGCACCCCGGCGACGATCCGCGCTCCGGCACCCCGCCCGCAGCGGATGCCGCTGGCGGTGCTTCCGGCGTAAGCGGCTTCCTGGACGTCCTCGACGCCCAGGCGCAACATGGCTGCCAGCATCTGGTCAGGCCAGGGGCAGCCCCGCGGCACGTCCTCGGGGGACAGGGCGAGGTCGACCAGCCGCCACCAGCCGAGCGTGTCAAGCACGATGCCGAGCAGCCGGCGGGACAGGCCGGTGATCATGCAGACCCGGACGCCCGACTCACGCAGTTCCTCGATCGCCTCCCGGGCGCCGGGAACCGGGGTCAGCCCGTGCCGGTCGATGGCCGCGCGGAACGAGCGCTCGAAGGACAGCGCGGCGGCCTCGGCACGGCCGGGGTTACCGGGGAACAGCCCGCGGAACACATCGACCGGAGGCTCGCCGAGCGTCTGGTGAACGGTGACCATGTGGTGTGCGTAGTCGGCTGTGCCAGGCACGATGCCCTGGGTGGCGCATGCTTCGGCGAAGGCACGCTCAAGCATGCCGTCGTCCTGCGCCGCGGTGCCGAACAGGCCGAAGCATGCCAGCGAAATCGGCGGCCCGCCGCTCACCTGATCACCCCCACTGTTCAGGAGCTCATGGCCGCGGCGTTACTCGTCGCTTGTGGTGGCTTCCGTCCACAAGTCGAGCTCGGCGCGATCGGCCTGGACCTTACGCCAGGCCGCGAAGACGCCAAGCCCCAGCAGCGCGAGCAACAACAGCTTCTTCACGGTGCGGACCCCTTCACCTTGCCGCGTGGAGCCAAACCGCCACGGACGGCCGGCTGCTAAGACCCCTGCAGCCTAGCAAGGCCCGCGGTCAGTTCGGCCGGACCGGCCGAGACTCGTCCCACACCGGGCTGTCACATTCCTGCACATTTCCGTCCGCACGGAACACCAGGAACCGGTCGAAGGACCGGGCGAACCAGCGATCGTGGGTCACCGCCAGCACCGTGCCCTGATAGGACTCCAGGCCCTCCTGCAGCGCCTCGGCGCTCGACAAGTCAAGGTTGTCGGTTGGCTCGTCGAGCAAAAGCAGTGTGGACCCCGCCAGCTCCAGCAGCAAAATCTGCAGGCGTGCCTGCTGACCTCCGGACAAGGTGCGAAACGGCTGTCGCGCGCAGAACTGGATTTCGTACCGCGCAAGCGCCGCCATCGCCTCGTTGCGCAAGCGCGCATGCTCGGTCATGAGGATCTCTTCCGGCCAGCGGTCCGCGAGATCGGGGCGGGCGTGGGTCTGGACGAACAGACCGGGCACGACCCTGGCGCCCAGGCGCGCCGACCCACGGTGCCGGATGTTCTCCCCGCCGAGCAGCCGCACGAACGACGACTTCCCGGATCCGTTGGCCCCGAGTACGGCCACCCGCTCGCCGTACCAGATCTCCGTGGAGAACGCGCGGGTGAGCCCGGTCAGCTCCAGGTTCTCGCACATGATGGCCCGCTTCCCGGTGCGGCCGCCGCGCAGCCTCATCCGGACGTTCTGCTCCCTGGGCGCCAGTTCCGGCGGGCCGGCGTCCTCGAACCGTTTCAGCCGGGTTTCCGCGGCCTGCAGCCGCGAGGCCATCGCGTCGTTGTAGGACGCCTTCTGCCGGTACATCCGGACGAGTTGCTTGATCTTCTCGTGCTCCTCGTCCCAGCGGCGGCGCAACTCGTCGAGGCGTTCGCTGCGGTCCTGCCGGGCCTGCGGGTAGGTCGCGAAGCCGCCGCCGTGGATCCAGACACTTCCGTCCTCCACGGTGACGATGCGCTGCGCGCAGTTGGCCAGCAGTTCCCGGTCATGGCTCACCAGCAGCACCGTCTTGCCGGTCGCGGCGAGTTGTTGCTCCAGCCAGCGCTTGGCGGGCACATCCAGGTAGTTGTCCGGCTCGTCGAGCAGCAGCACATCGGCGGATCCGCGCAGCAGCGCCTCGAGCACCAGCCGTTTCTGCTCGCCGCCCGACAGGGTGCCCAGCTCACGCCAGCGGCACCGCTCGTACCCGATTCCCAGGGCGGCCAGGCAGCACGCGTCCCAGAGCACCTCGGCGTCGTAGCCGCCAGCGTCGCCCCATTCCGCCAGGGCCGCCGCATAGCGCATCTGGGCGGTCTCGTCGTCGCGCTCCATCATGATCAGCTCGGCCGTATCGAGCCGTTCCGCCGCGGCCCGCAACCGCAGGGGCGCCACCGATATCAGCAGGTCCCTGACCGTGGAGTCGCCCGTCAGCCCTCCGGTATCCGCTAGCCCCGTCGCACCTTCCCCGGCCCGGATACCGCCCACGAACTGCCGCATGATGCCCAGACCGCCGCTGAAACTGACGGTCCCCGACTGGGGCTGCACGTCCCCGGCAATCAGCCGGATCAGCGTCGTCTTCCCCGCCCCGTTGGGCCCGACCAGCGCCGCCGTGGTCCCCTCCCCGACGCGGAATGACGCATCGTCGATCAGCGCCCGGCCATCAGGCAGCGCATGGCTCAGATGCGCCACCTCCACGTGCCCCACAGCTCCCCCTCCCGTAACCAGCCCAGCCCCGGCACACATCTCGCCCCCACCTAACCCTCCGTAGCTGCAAGAGGCAACGCATTAACCCCCTGGAAGGCGCGGTGCAAGGACTGCCGGAGGTCCGCCGGTGGGGTTCTGGCAGCGATGGGGAGGACGGAGCAACCGCTGGCGCCGAGCGCGGCAGGGCGGCACTCACAGGCACCCGAGCCGAAGGTGGCGGATGGCTGAGGAAAGCCACCCATGGGTCGGCCGGCCACCCACCCCGCCGGACAGTCGCGTCAGCCCCGGCGCCCGGGATGGGCCAGGGCGGCGGTCAATTCGTCCAAGGCATTCAGAGAGTGCGCACTCACGACCGCATCGCAGTACGGCCACGCCGCTGCCATGCCCCCGGCCAGGGGCTGGTACTCGGGGCTCTGCGTCCGGGGGTTCACCCAGACGATCCGGTGTGCCACCCGGGACAGCCGCTCCATCTCATGTCGCAGTATCTCCGGCTCCCCGGTATCCCAGCCATCGGAGATGATCACGATCACCGCTCCCCGCGCCATGCCCCGGCGGCCGTAAGAGTTGTTGAACTCGGCGATCGACTCCCCGATCCTGGTACCGCCCAGCCAGTCCGGTGCCGCCCGGCCGGCCTGCTGCAGCGCCATACCGGGCCTGACGTGCGCGAGGGTGCCGGTGATCCGGGTGAGCCGGGTGGCGAATGTGAACACCTCGGCCTCGGCGCCGCCCGCGGCGCAGTACAGCAACTGGAGCATGGCCCGCGCGTACGGCTCCATGGAGCCGGAGATGTCGCACAACACCACCAGGCGGCGCGGCTCGCGTACTGGGGCCCGCCGGGCCAGGCGCAACGGGTGCCCAGCGGTGCGCCGTGCCAGGCGCAGCGTGCTGCGCAGGTCCGTCTGCCGCCCGCGCGGGGTCTGCTGCGGCCGCCGCGACCGGCGCAGCGGCACCGCCAGGGTGAGCTTGCGCATGAGCCCGGACAGCATGAGCAACTCGGCAGCGGACAGTTCGGCGAAGTCGGTGCTGGCGAGCCGCTCCGTGGCACTGGCCAGTACCTCTCGGGCGGTCAGCTGCTCGTCGTCCGGGTCGCCATCCCCGTTCTTCGCCGGTTCTTCGCCGTCGGTGATCAGCCGGAGGGGATGAGCCTGGGCGGCCCGCGCCGCGTCCCGCAGGACGTCCGGCTCTGGCGAGCGGCCCCGCTCGGGGGCGCCCCGGTCCGGCTTGGGCGGCGGGCCGTAACCGGCTGGCGGCGGGTCGGGCAGGGCACCGAACATGGCGCCGAAGACGCCGCGCAGCGTCTCGATGTGCTCCTTGTTCGCCACCAGGGTGGCCAGCGCGCACAGGTACAGCCCGGACACGGTGACCGGCCGGGCTACGGTCACCGCCCAGGCGAAGCGCTCGCAGCGGCCCAGGTCGGCCGGAACCCCGGCGGCACGCAACTCCGCACCGAACCGCGCGGCGATCAGGGCGAGGTCGTCCCCGTCGGACACCAGGGCCGCACGGCCCTTTCTCAGCACCAGCCCGGCGGCGCCGAGGCCTGGCTCCGCTCCCTGGCCGCCGTCAGGGCTCATCGGTGGCGGCCATGGCCGCGAACCCGGTGGCCCGGACGACCTGGAGGTCTTCGGAGTACTTGAGCACCGCGCCGGCCGTCTGGCCTGCGGTCGCGCCGTCGAGGCTGCTCGCGCCGAGCACGTTCAGCGCACCGGCCCAGCTGATCGCCTCCGCGACCCCTGGCGGCTTGGCGAGGTCGAGGTCCCGCAGCCGGGCCACTCCCCGGGCGACCTGACCGGCCAGGATCTCGGAGGTGGCGGGCACCCGGCGGCGGATGATCGACGCGACCCGGTTGGTGTCGGGGTAGTCGATCCAGTGGTAGAGGCAGCGCCGCTTCAGCGCGTCGTGCAGGTCACGGGTCCGGTTTGAGGTCAGCACGACGACCGGGCGGAACCGGGCCGTCCGGGTGCCGAGTTCCGGGATGGTGACCGCCGCCTCGGCGAGCAACTCGAACAGGAACGCCTCGAACTCGTCGTCGCCGCGGTCCACCTCGTCGATCAGCAACACGGCAGGCCGCGGGCCTGGATGGTCCAGCGCAGCGAGCAGCGGCCTGGCCAGCAGGTATTCCTCGCTGAACAGGTCAGCGTCGCGCAGCGTCTCGCCGCGCGCCTCGGCCAGCCGGATCGCCAGCAACTGGCGCGGGTAGTTCCACTCGTACAGCGCCTCAGAAGAGGTCAGGCCCTCGTAGCACTGCAACCGCAGCAACGGCGTGGTCAGCGCCTGCGCCAGCGCCTTGGCCGCCTCGGTCTTGCCGACCCCTGGCTCACCTTCGAGCAGGATGGGCTGCGCCATCCGGGCGGCCAGGAACAGGGCCGTGGCCAGCGCATCGTCCGCGAGGTATCCGGTGGCATCGAGGGCGGCGCGCAGCGCGGCCACATCCGGGACCTGCTCTTCCAGACTGCCCGCCGGGCCGCCGCTTGCGTTCATCGTTCCTCGCTCAAGTGCACTCATGTGATGGCCAGGTCGGTCCGTACCGGGGTGCCCTGGATGGCGGACCAGACGTTGGCCGGGGTGAGCGGCATGTCCGCATGCCGCACCCCGTACGGCCGCAGTGCGTCCATGACCGCGTTGACCACCGCGGCGGGCGAGCCCACCGTGGCCGATTCTCCTACTCCCTTGGCGCCGATGGGATGGTGGGGACACGGTGTGACCGTTTCGGCAAGTTCCCACGACGGGCACTCCACGGACGTGGGCAGGAGGTAGTCCATGAACGAGCCGCAGAGGCAGTTCCCTTCGGAGTCGAACGTGATCGCCTGCATCAGGGCCATGCCCAGGCCGTCGGCAAGCCCGCCGTGGATCTGGCCCTCCACGATCATGGGGTTGATCCGCACTCCGCAGTCGTCCACCGCCACGAACCGGCGTACCTGCACCACGCCGGTGCCGGGGTCCACGTCCACCACGCAGATGTAGGCGCCATAGGGATAGGTGAGGTTCGGCGGGTTGTAGACCGTGTCCGCGTCCAGGTGCCCAAGCACCCCCTCGGGCAGGTCGAGCGATGAGTGCGCCGCCATCGCGATCTCCGGCAGGGTCTTGCCCTGGGCCGGGTCGCCGCGCACCTGCCAGCGGCCGTCTGCCCACTCCAGGTCATCCGGGGACGCCTCGAGCATGGCCGCGGCCACCAGCCTGGCCCGCTCGCGCACCTTGCGGGCGACCACGGCGGCGGCCGCGCCGGAGACCGGAGTCGACCGGGAGCCGTAGGTACCCAGGCCGAACGGCGTCCGGTCGGTGTCCCCGTGCACGACCTCCACGTCATCCACGGAAAGGCCAAGCTCCTCGGCGACGATCTGGGCGAACGTGGTCTCGTGGCCCTGGCCCTGGGTCTGGCAGGACACGGCGAGCACGGCCTTGCCGGTCGGGTACACCCGCAGGTCGGCGCCGTCGGCCATGCCGAGGCCGAGGATGTCCATGTCCTTGCGCGGCCCGGCCCCGACCGCCTCGGTGAAGAAGCTGATGCCGATCCCCATCAGCTCGCCGCGCTCACGCCGCTCCGCCTGTTCCTTCCGCAGCGCCGGGTAGCCGGCGGCATCCAGCGCCACGCGGAGCGTCCTGGCGTAGTCGCCGGAGTCGTACTCCCAGCCGGTCGGTGTGGTGTGCGGGAACTGCTCGGGCCGCAGCAGGTTCTTCAGCCGCAGTTGCGCCGGGTCGATGCCCAGTTCGCCGGCCAGCAGGTCCACCATGCGCTCGACCAGGTACACCGCCTCGGTGATCCGGAACGAGCACGAGTACGCGACGCCGCCCGGCGCCTTGTTGGTGTACACCCCGGTGACCTGGCAGTGCGCCGCGCGCAGGTCGTAGGAACCGCTGAACATGCCGAAGAACCCGGCGGGGAACTTGGTCGGCTGCGCCGCCCCGTTGAACGCGCCGTGGTCGGCGAGCGCCGTCACCCGCAGGGCCAGGATCGTGCCGTCCCTGGTGGCGGCGATCTCCCCGTGCATGTGG
>DASXKD010000364.1:0-14812 GCA_036497045.1 Streptosporangiaceae bacterium
GGCCAAGACGTCGTGGCGGCAGTCAAGGCCGGGCACCCAGAGGTGAAGTTCCTGGCGCTCTCGGCCTCCGACGCGCCCGAGGACGTCATCGCCGTGATCCGGGCCGGGGCACGCGGGTATGTGACGAAGACGATCTCCGGCGCCGAACTGGTGGACGCGGTGCGCCGGGTCGCGGCCGGCGACGCGGTGTTCTCCCCGCGGCTGGCCGGGTTCGTCCTCGACGCCTTCGCCAACGGCCCCGGCCAACAGCGCCCATCTCTCGATCCCGAACTGGACCAGCTCACCGCGCGCGAGCGCGAGGTGCTGCGACTGATCGCCCGCGGCTATACCTACAAGGAGATCGCCAGGGAGCTGTTCATCTCGATCAAGACGGTGGAAACCCACGTCTCCTCGGTGCTGCGCAAGCTGCAGCTGTCCACCCGTCACCAGCTCGCGCGCTGGGCGACCGAGCGGCGCCTGGCCTGAGCCCATGCCGGCCCTGTCACTGATCCTGCCGGCGGACCGCGCCGCGGGGATGAGCCGCCGGCGCGCCGACCTGGACGGCGGCGCCTGGGAGCGGCGCTGGGGCCACCTGCTCGGGCTGGCCGAGCTGGACCTCGGCTACAGCGTGGCGGTGACCCGCTAGGACGCCAGTGTGGCCGCCACGAAGTCCAGCTTGGCGCGCAGGTGCAGGGTCCCGCCGCCCTCGTGGCCGTTGAACTCGTACACCGCGATGTCCTTGGGCCCGGCGTAGTGATTGAACGCGGCGAAGATCGTGGACGGCGGGGTGATGTCGTCGGCCAGCCCGGCGGAGAACAGCGCCGGGGCCTGCGCCCGCTTCGCGTGGTTGACCACGTCCACGTAGGACAGCGTGCGGAACACGGTCTCCACCTGGTCGCTGTGCACCGCGCAGTACTCGGACAGCTCGAAGTAGGGGTAGCTGTTGGTGACCTCCACCGCGCGCCGGGGATGGGCCAGGAACGGCACGTCGGGCATGGCCGCGCGGACACCGCCGGTCAGGTGCGCCGCCACGATCGCCAGCCCCCCGCCCTGGCTCGCGCCGGTGGTGACCAGGGGCAGGCCCGCCGTGGCCGGGTGGCCGGGGGCCGCCTCCACGGCGCAGGCGGCGTCGATGAACAGGCGCGTGTAGTAGTGCGTGCGCGGGTCGGCGATGCCGCGGGTCATGAACCCCCGGGCGCTCGGCGCGCCGTTGTCGCTGGGGTCAGGCGTGTCCGCGCCGCGCCACCCGCCGCCCTGGCCGCGGGTGTCCATGATCAGGTGGAGGTAGCCGGCGCTGCTCCAGTTCAGCCAGTCGAGCGGGTCGCCGCGGCCACCGCCGTAGCCGATGAACTCCACGACCACCCCGCCGCGCGGCGCCGGGTCGTGCGGGACGAGCAGCCATCCCTTGACCGGGTCCCCGGCGAACCCGGAGAACGTCACGTCGAACACGTCGGCGTGCCTGATCGCGGTGCTGGCCGGGGTGAACTCAGGTGCCCAGGCGGCGGACCTGGCGGCGGCGAGCTGGCCGGACCAGAACTCGTCGAAGTCGGCGGGTTCGGCCACGTCAGGGGCGTAGCGGCGGAGTTCGGCAAGCGGAAGGTCGGTGAGCATGGAAAGGAGCGTAATCGTGCTGGTCGGGGGGACGCCCCCCCGGAACCCCCCGCTGGCTGGCCCGGCGGCCCTCCTAGCCCGGCGGCAGCAGCGCCACGACCGGGTACAGGACCCGGTCGTAACCGGCCAGCCGGTGCGGTCTTGCCCGGCTCAGGTGAGCTCGGTCAGCGGGAACGCCCGGTGGCGGCGCGGCGGGATGAGGAAGTTCTGGCGCCGGGTCGCGGTGATGAAGCGCTCAAGCCCGTTGGCGGTCGGGTCCACGCCGAACTCGTTCTGCAGGTCGAGCGATGCCTGGTGGATCCGCAGGGTGGTGAAGAACTGCGCGGTCGGCACGAAGATCGTGAACTGCAGCTTGGGCTGGCTGCCGCCGCCGGGAACGTCCATGGTGTCGAAACCCGGCCCGTCCATGCGCAGGTGGATGGGTGTCCCGTCCGTGGCGCGGGAGGATCGCTGCAGGCAGGACAGGTGGCCCATCCGCTGTTCGCCGTTGGTGGTGCCGATGCCCTCGGCGGTCTGCTCGGCGTAGTGCGGCCCCCGGTTCTGGTTCGGCAGCAGCGACGGCCCGCCGCCGTCGGTGAACTGGTCGGAGTTACCTGGCACCGGGTTCGGTGCGTGGAACGCGTACTGCACCCGCTGGATGAACGTGCCGTCGGCGCCCGGCTTGGACGTCGGCGTCGTCATGGCGAAGAACTGCAGCATGTCCAGGATCAGGTGGGACAGGTGCTGGATGGCACCGTGGTCGAAGTAGTCGCCGGCCGCGGCGGTGGTCAGGTGCGCCGAGGGGTTGCCCGCGAACGTGCAGACGGGGGCCGGGCCGGAGCCGTTGACCTGCTGGTCGGCGAAGCCCATCCACATGGGTGACTGGTGCTGGATGAAGTCCGCGAAGGGCAGGCCATGCTGCGTGGCGATCGACTTGGGCAGCCCCATCTGCACGAACATGTGCCGGCTCGAGGTGAAGCTGAGCAGCCCGGTCCAGGCAGGCGACTTGACGGCCCTGCCGCGCAGCGTGCCGCTGCCGCCGAACCAGGCCAGCACGTCGGCGAGGAACGACGCGTTGTCGCTGCGCAGCGTGAACAGCAGGTCGTTGTGCTCGATGGTGACGTCCACGTTGAACCGGAGCTTGTGGACGTGCGGGTTGGCCGGGCTGACGTCGGTCGGGCCCGGCACCGCCTCCTGGAGCACATATTGGCTGTGGTCGGACAGCAACCGGGGCAGGTGGCCGGACACCAGGCTCCCGTGCAGCCCGCCGGGCAGCCTGCCGAAGTACGGCAGCCCGTAGGACACGAACGTGACCAGGTTCGCCGCACCCCAGGGATAGGCCGCCTCGAGGGCGGCCAGCACCCGGTCCAGCTCCGCCTGGTCGGCCTTGGCCGGGGCCCGCTCCAGGGACGCCGTCAGGAAGATCGTGTGCACCGGCGGCAACTGGAACTTCACCCCGCTGCCGAAGGTCTGCGGCGGCGAGGAGAGGAAAGCGGAGATGTCGAACTGGATGTCCGACGCAGCGGCGGCCGCGAGCGCGCGCTGCGGCACGAAGGCGAGCGGCCCGGCCGCCTCCAGCGCGGCCACGGCCGCGGCCAGGGCACCTGCCTGCCGCAGCGCGGTGCGCCGGGTGATCTGTCCCCGAGAATCCATCAAGCATCCCCTTCAGCTGCGCAGGTCCGAGAACGGCCCCAGGAAACGCTCAAGACGGCGCCAATCCTAGTCAGCCGGTCAGCACCTCAGCGGCGTGGTCGGGGACATAGGTCTGCGACTCGCGTGGCGCGCGCACGTAGCCCTGGGTGGCCGGCCGCGGCGGAAGTTCCAGCGGCTTGCGCTGTACGTCGTGGTAGGCGACCGTGCTGAGCAGGTGGGCGATCATGTTGATGCGCGCGCGCCGCTTGTCCGCGCTGTCCACCACGAACCAGGGCGCCTCGGGGATGTCGGTGTGTACGAACATTTCGTCCTTGGCCCGCGAGTAGTCCTCCCAGCGGGTGATCGACTCCAGGTCCATCGGGGAGAGTTTCCAGCGCCGCATCGGGTCCTCCAGCCTGGAGCGGAACCGGTCCTGCTGCTCGGCGTCGCTCACCGAGAACCAGTACTTGCGGAGCAGGATGCCGTCCTCGACGAGGAGCCGCTCGAAGATCGGGCACTGGTGCAGGAACCGGCTGTACTCCTCCTTGGTGCAGAAACCCATGACGTGCTCGACCCCGGCCCGGTTGTACCAGCTCCGGTCGAACAGCACGATCTCGCCGGCGGCGGGCAGGTGATCCGCATACCGCTGGAAGTACCACTGGGTCTGCTCCCGTTCGGTGGGCGCCGGCAGGGCAGTGATCTTGGCGACCCGCGGGTTGAGGTACTCGGTGACCCGTTTGATCGTGCTCCCCTTGCCGGCCGCGTCCCTGCCCTCGAAGACCACCACCAGGCGGGCACCCTCGGTGCGCACCCATTCCTGCAGCTTCACCAGTTCGGCCTGGAGCCGGAACAGCTCCTTCTCGTAGATCTTCTTGGGCATCCGCACGATCTCCTCCGCCGCTTCCGGAGTGTCCCGTTTGCCGTTCTTCGCGTCCTTGCGTGCCATCGTGGTGCTCCTTCCCGCGGGCAGGGCCGCCACTGGATGCGGCTCGCCGCGCCTCTGCGGGATTACTTGCCCGCAGAGGAGGAGTCAAGCACGTCCCGGACCGCCCGTCTCGGCGTGGCCGGCGCCGGAAGACCGTATCCGATCCGCAGGATCACCTGCGGGCTGCCCCGCCCGGACACCGGGTCGCGCACCTGCCAGGCGTCCTGGGTCTCCAGCGGCTGGGTGAGCGGGCTGGTGGCGATGCCCCGCTGGGTGGCGGTCAGCAGCACCCGTTGCAGGGCCTGCCCGGCGCGCAGCCAGTCCGCCCTGGTACTGCCGGCGGTGGAGAGCACGGCGAGCTGCGGCTGCTCCTCGAACCAGGCGTAACCCGTCGTGTGGCCGGGCAGGAAGTCGCGCACCGGCGTGCTGCCGCGCGGATCCCGTGGGCCCGCGGCGCTGCCGGGAATGCCGTCCCTGTCGCGCTCACCGCCGGCCCACCGGGCCAGCTCTTCGTGGTAGGCGGGGTCCCCGTTCAGGTCGCATTCGGCATCGGCGATCAGCCGCAGTAGCCGGTGCGTCTCGGCGTGGCCGGGCAGGGACAGCGCCGCTCCTTCGAGCTGGGCCGCTGCGACGAGTTCGGCGAGCACCCCGGGGGGCACCGGGCGGCCGCTGTAGGGACCGCGGTTTGTGTGCCGTGCCGCGATGGCCGCAGACAGCTCCCGGTCTGCCTCGTCCGGGCGGTGCTGCCCGCCGAGCCGGACAGTGGCGAGCAGTAGCGGCTCGGCAGGCGCGGGGAGCAGCCTGGCCGTCGCCAGCCTGCCCGCCGCGGCCGCCGCGGCGCGCAGATTGAACAGTGCGGCGCCGCAGGCGATGTGCACCGCGCGGCCGTGCGGGTCGCTACGCGGCAGCATCCGGTCCGGGTCGGCGTACAGCTCGATCGTCTCGATGTCCCAGAGCACCCGGAACCGCCACGGCTGGGTGTTGTGCATGGACGGGGCCAGGGTTGCCGCGTGCAGCAACTCGGCGACCTGCGCCTGTGGAGATCCTGCCTGAGTCATGCCCCCAGGGTGGCCGCGGGAGCCGCGGCTGACCAGGGACCTAAGTCCCTGGTCAAGGCAGGATTCACGGCCCTCCGGCAGGCTCGAAGCCGGCCCCGCGATCCTCAGCGGCCCATCTGGCGACGTAGCTGAACCGGTCGGCGCGCACCAGGCCGTGCCGCCATTCCACCGGGGTCCCGTGGCTGGAGGCCCGCCGCTCGATGGCGAGCGCCGGGGTGCGGGCACCAAGGCCGAGCAGGTCCCGCTGCTCGGCGGTGGGCAGCACGGGCCGCAGCCGCTCCCAGCCAGCGTCGGGCCACAGCCCGCACTGGGCGTGCAACTCGTGGTACAGCGCGGTACGGGTGAAGTCGACCTCAAGCAACGGCCGGGCCAGCGCGGCCGGAAGCCAGGAGCAGTCGAGCACGATCGGCTGGTCGTCGGCCAGGCGCAGCCGCTCCAGGTAGACCAGTGGCTCATCCGGTGGCCGGCCGAGCACCTTGGCCGCTTCCTCGTCACACCGCTCCTCAAGGTGGCGCACGACGCTGCGCTGTACATAGCCCTGCGCCTCGACCGAGCGGAACAGGCTGTACAGCGCGCCGAGCGGCTGTTCGATCAGCGCCCCGGTGACGAACGTTCCCCTGCCGCGGCCGCGTTCGATGACCCCTTCGGCCTGCAGCCGGCGGACCGCCTCCCTGACGGTGTGACGGCTCACCCCGTAGGTCTCCCTGAGCTCCTCGTCCCCGGGGAACCGCCCGGTGAACTCGCCTCTGGCCAGCCGGCCACGCAGGTCGCTGAGCACCTGGGCCCATAGCGGCAGCGGGCTGTTGCGGTCGGGGATCACCCTCCCAGTATGCGGCCTGCCATCCGGCCGGCCAGCGGGCTGGCTGGCCTCACATCGCGATCAGGCAGCCGTCCCAGTACGCTTCCACCCTGGCCCGGCGCCGCCCCGCGAGCCCGATCTCCAGCACATCGGGCCGCCGTCCCCCTGGCGCGCGGAACCAGATCTCCAGCAGTGCGTCCCCGGCAGGCGTGAACCCGGTCATGCCTGGCGGCGGCTCGGTCGCCGCGTGCATCATCGCGGGCGTTCCCGAGCAGCACAGGCGCGGCGTGGCCGACCAGACCCACAGCCGTCCGCCGCGGGCGCGCACGAAGTCGGCCGCCTCGCTGCTCACTTCCACCCGCACACTCGTAACGGTAACCCCGCGCCGGCGCGGGGAAGCCAGGTTGGCCCGGACCGCAGCGGCGGAGGGATACTGGACGGCGCAGTTCACGTCCGCACGGAGGGCCCGTGATCGCACGACGCCCGCGCTGGCCGCCCGGCGCCCGCCTGATGCTGCGGCAGTTGACCGGCACCTGGCTCTGCGGCTCGGTGCTGATGGGCACGGTGGCGTGGGGGTTTCTGTCTTCCCAGGTCACCGCCGTCCCTGTGGCAACGTCACTGTCGCAGTACGTACCCTGCCCCGGCCATGGCGCGCTCTGCGTGTATCCCTCGTTCTTCCAGCTCATGCCGCTGGCCAGGCTGGCGGTCCTGGCGCTGCTCGCCCTGCTGTTCGCGGCGCTGACGGTCCTGTCCCGGTGGACCGCGGACGCGTCGTGGCTGACCGGTGACGTCAGGGCCCGGCTGCTGTGGGTCGTGCTTGTCATGGCGGGCGGGCTGGCAGGCTGGTCATACGCCGCGGTGGTCACCTACGCCGCCGGGTTCGGTTCCACGGCCCAGCTCATCCTCGCCTACACCGCGGGCGGGCTGCCGTTCGCGCTGGTCGCCGCGCTGCTGCTGCGGCCCGGGCGGGTGAACGTGGTGGCCGGCGGCATCTGCGCGGGCCTGGTGGCGGCCGGTTTCCTGATGGTGGCCGGGCACCCGGTGCCGCAGAACGTGTTCCTGCTGTATGCCGACTACGCCCGCTCGTTCTTCAGCGGCGCCTCCTCGGCGCTGCCTTACTACTAGCGTCCCTGAGCCAAGCGCATTATCCGCATACGGATTTGTGACTCAGAACTCCAGGCAGCGAAGGTGCCCCGGCTGGACGTGCCAGGACGAGCGCTGATAGCAGGCGGGAGCCGTCTCATCGGCCGCTGGCGCCCGGCTGGGGGCGCAGGCCGTCCAGGATCAGGGCCAGCATCCGGTCCGCCTGCCCCGGGTCCGGTGCCTTTTCCGTGGCGATGTTGACCGCGTGCACCAGCCTGATCAGGTCCTTGGCGTCGGCGTCCGGGCGCACCACGCCGGCCTGCTGGGCGCGGGCGAGCAGGGCTTCGGCCGCCCCCTTGATCTGTGTGGCACAGGAGGACAGCAGTTCCGAGTCCGTGCCGAGGGTGGCCAGCAGGGCGGTGGTCATGCTCCGCTTGGTGCTGCTGAACCTCACCAGGGCGCGCATCCAGTCGGCGAGCGCCTCGCCCGGCGACTCGGCCAGGAGCAGTTCCTCCGACCGCGCGCTGAGCGATTCGACCTGATCGGTGTAGACCGCTTCGAGCAGCGCCTGCCTGGTGGGGAAGTGGCGGTACAGCGTGCCGATGCCGACGCCGGCCCGCCGCGCGATCTCCTCCAGGGAGACGTCGTCGGCGCCGTGCTCCACGAACGCGGCGCTGGCCGCCTCAAGCAGCCGGGCGTAGTTGCGCTGGGCGTCGGCCCGCATCGGGCGCGGCTCCGGCGCCTGCTCCCGGGTACCGGCCACGCTCATCCGCTCTCACCCGCCCAGTCATAAATCAGTTTGCGAAACGGAGGTGCCCTCCGTATAGTTAACGGAGGTTGGCTCCGGTTACAGGATACCAACGCTAGCCGGGCCGGCGCTCATTCCCTCCGGCCCCCTCACCTCGAGTTCGTCCTCGAAAGGAATTCATGTCGACCTCGTCGATCATGCAAGAAACCAGCCAGCGCCCCGGTCGCCGGACCGCATTGCGGGACCGCAGGGGCCTGGCCCTGGCGATCGTCCTTGGCGCCCAGCTCATGATCATCCTCGACATGACCGTGGTGAACATCGCACTGCCGAGCATCGCCCACGGCCTGCACTTCTCCACGGCCAGCCTGTCCTGGGTGCTGAACGCCTACACGCTGACGTTCGGTGGCCTGCTGCTGCTCGGCGGGCGTGCCGGTGACATCCTCGGCAGGCGCCGGGTGTTCGGCGCGGGCATCGTCTTGTTCACCGCGGCCTCGCTGGCGGGCGGCCTGGCGCAGTCGGCGGGCTGGCTGCTCGCCGCCCGCGCGGCGCAGGGGGTCGGCGGCGCGATCGCCACGCCCGCCGTGCTGGCGATGATCATCGCCAGCTTTGCGGACGGCCGCGAGCGCGCCCGTGCGCTGGGCATCTACACCGCCGTGGTGATGGGCGGCGGGTCGCTGGGCCTGGTGCTCGGCGGTGTCATCACCGAGTGGGTGTCGTGGCGCTGGGTGCTGTTCGTCAACGTGCCGATCGGCGTGCTCGTCGCCGTCGCCGCGCCGATGTTCCTGCCCGAGACCCCCCGCCAGCCCGGCCATTTCGACGCCGTCGGCGCGCTGACCTCCACGGCGGGGATGATCTCGCTGGTGTACGGGATCATCCGCGCATCCGCGGACGGCTGGGGCAACCCGGTCACGCTGGCCGCGTTCGCCGCCGCCGCCGTGCTGCTCGCCGGGTTCGTCTGGCACGAGTCCCGGGCGCAGCAGCCGATCACACCACTGCGGCTGTTCGCCGACCGCCGCCGGGCCGGCTCCTACCTGGCGCGGCTGCTCATCGTGGCGGGAATGTTCGGCATGTTCTTCTTCCTCACCCAGTTCGTGCAGGAGATCCTCGGGTTCAGCCCGCTGCTCGCAGGGATCTCCTTCCTGCCGATGACCGCCGCCCTGTTCGGGGTCTCCCGGCTGGCGCCCCGGCTGGTGAGCCGGTTCCGTCCCTGGACGCTCATGGTGACCGGGATGCTGCCGGTCGTGGCCGGCATGACCTGGCTGTCCCGTATCGCACCGGGAACCGGCTACCTGGCCGGGGTCCTCGGCCCCATGGTGCTCATCGGCGCCGGTATGGGCGTGGTGTTCGTACCGCTCACCATGGCCTCGCTGTCCGGGGTGCGGCCGGAGGACTCGGGCGCCGCGTCCAGCATGGTGAACGTGATGCAGCAGGTCGGCGGCTCGCTGGGGCTGGCCGTCCTGGTCACCGCGGCCGGTGGCGCACTCACTCACGCGGCCGGGCCGGCCGCCGTGGTGCACGGAATGTCCCGCGCCTTCACCCTGGCGGCAGCGCTGGATGTGCTCGCCCTCCTGGTGGTGCTGACCGTGATGCGGGCCGGACCGAACGAAAATGACGAAAGAGCTACACATCAATAACGGGGCGCCGGGGTCATGGTCGCCCGGTCCAGGTACCCGCGCCACCCTGACCCGGTTCATCTCGCAAGTCGTGCAGCACCCCGCCGCCGCGCACCGGCGGGGTGCTGCTCTGGCGGCACCTGGCCGGCCGCTAAGGATCCCGGTCAGGATGGCCGGCGTAGCGCATTGCGGCCCTGGATGAGCGCGAGAGTGGCGCTCGCCGCCTGGTCCGCGGCACTGCCCACGGGATCTTCCTCGTCGTCGAAGGAACCGTCGAGCAGCAGCATGGCATGGCCGTGCGCGGTGGCCTCCGCCACCGCCATCAGGGCGTCGGCGGCCTTGGCGTAGGCACGGGCCAGGGCGGCCAGCCGCTGCCCGGGGGAATCGCAGTCCCGCGCCTCCACCGCCAGGGCGGCGGCGAATACGTCAAGCGCGCGGATTCCCACCGCCGCGAGCAGGTCGTCGCGGTCGGCGAAATGCCGGTAAGGGGCGGCCACCGTGACCCCGAGCCTGCGGCTGACCTCGGCCAGCGAGAACTCACGCACCCCGCGCCCGGCGATCAGGCTGATCGCGGCGTCGACGAGCGCGGCCTTGAGGTCGCCGTGATGGTATCGGCCGCCCTTGGCGGGCGCCTCAGATGGCGTATCTGACACCCGTGAGCCGCTCCGATTCCTGCCACAGGCGGCGCTGCGCGCCTTCGTCGTGGGACCGCTCGCTCGAGCTGACCTGAGCTTCGGGCCGGCGGGGTGGTCGGTGGCGCGGGTCAGCCGCCGACCGGGGTGGCCTCGGCGAGGATGCCGATCAGCGCGGTGACGGCTTCGGCTGCGTCGGGTCCGGCCGCCCGGACCGTGATCTGCTGGCCCCGGGTCGCGCCGAGGCCCATGACGGCGAGCACGCTCTTGGCGTCCGCTGTGTTCGCGCCGGCGGTCAGTTCCACCACGGACCGGAACTTGGCCGCCAGCAGGGCCAGGGAGCCGGCGGGCCGGGCATGCAGGTCCCCGGTCAGCGTGATCGCGGCTTCACAGCTTCCTGGCATGACGCGCCTCCTCGGCCGCCTGCAGCACCGCCTTGACGTCGCCACCTGCCGCGGCGGCGACCGTGGCCGCGACCGCGCCCTCGACGAACGGGGCATCCGCCAGGGCGACAGGATCGGCGAAGTCCTCCTCGGCGAGCAGTGCCCGGACCGTCAGCACCGAACTGCCGAGGTCGGGCAGGATCACCACGCCGGCACCGGCGGCGGCACACTGCACCGCCCGGCGGACCCGCGCGATGCTGGTCCCGATGCCGCCGTCGTCCGTGCCACCCGCCGCGGCGATGGTCACGCTTCCGCCACCGATCTGCCCGGCCACGTCGGCCGCCCCTTCGGCCAGCGCGGCGCTGTGCGAGACGAGGACGATCCCTACCCTTGCTTCGTCGCTCATGGCTTATCCTGAATAGCGTTCGACATCACCGAAAGGACCCCATGATCCAGTCCGTGGAGCGCGCGGCGGCGATCCTGGGCGCGCTCGGCTCGGGTACCCCCCGGCTGGGGGTGACCGAGATCGCTGAGCGGGTCGGGCTGGCCAAGCCGACCGTGTACGGTCTGCTGCGCACCCTGGAGAAGCACGACCTCGTCGCCCAGGACCCGGATTCCGGCAAGTACAGCCTGGGCCCCGGCGTCCTCCAACTCGGCAACGCCTACCTCGACGGTTCCGAACTGCGGGCCCGGTCCCTGCTGTGGGCCGAGGCGCTGGCGCAGCGGTCGAACGAGGCGGTCTGGGTGGCGACCCTGTCCGGGACGCGGGTGATCGTCTTGCACCATGTGTTCCGGCCGGACAACACCGTGCAGATCCTCGAGGTGGGGGCGGCCATCCCCTGGCACGCCTGCGCGCTCGGGCACGCGATCGTCGCCCAGCTTCCGGCCACGGCCAGCGCCCGGGTGATGGCGGCCGACCTGGTACCGCTCACCGGACGGACCAAGACCACCCGGGCGGCGCTGAGCCGGGCCCTGGCCCAGGCGCGCAAGAACGGCTACGCGGTAGAGGACCAGGAGGCCACCGTCGGCGACGCGGGCGTGGCCGCGCCGATCATGAACAGGCACGGCACCGTGGCCGGCGCGATCGGCGTCGTGGGCCCGGTGGAACGGCTGCTGGCTCCCGGCAGCAGGGACCAACTGGCCCGTGCCGTGGTGGAGTCCGCCCGGTCGGTGTCCAGGGACCTGGGCGCGGGCCGGGGCGGCACCGCGCTGTCCGCACTGAGCTGAGTTCATGGCGCGGGCACCAGCTTCCACACCGCGTCCGCGGTCGGGGCGTCCAGCGCCCGGGCTGCCAGGTCCGCGCAGGCACCGGCGTCGAGAGCGGCCACCCAGGACCTGACCCGCGGCACCCGCGCGGCGGGCACGCTGAGCGTGTCCACGCCAAGGCCAACGAGCAGCGGCAGCACCTGGGCATCAGCGGCAGCGTCGCCGCACACCGAGACGGCGATACCGGCCTCGCGGGCAGCCTGCGCGACGTGCCCGATGAGCCGCAGCACCCGCGGATCCGCGGCGAGCGCGGGCCGCGCAGTGGGATCCCGCCGGTCCAGGCCGAGCACCTGACCGGCCAGGTCATTGGTCCCGATGGAGAAGAAGTCCACAGCTGGGGCGAAGGTTTCCGCCGCCGCGGCAGTGCCGGCCAATTCCACCATGATGCCCAGCCGCGGCACGGGCGCACCGAGCGTTGCGGCGGTCTCGGCCAGCGCCGCACGGACTTTCCCCACCTCGCCGAGCGAGCTGACCATTGGGATGAGCAGGGCCAGCTTGGTATCGCGGCCGGCCTCCAGGATCGCGCGCAACTGCTCGCGCAGCGCGGTCGGGTGCGCGAGCAGTGCCGCCAGCCCGGCGCCGGCGCCGGAACCGCTCGCCACACCTGGGCTGGCATCGACCCCGGCAGCCGCCACGCCGGGACCAGCATCCGCCCCGCCATCGGCGCCCGCCCCCGAACCAGCCGCCACACCAGAACCAGCGCCCGCCACGGAACCGGTCACGGAGACCGCAGCGGCGGCAGCCGCCGCGCGGGCCTCCAGCCCGGCCAGGAACGGCGGGATCTTGTCACCGGAGAAGTCGAGCAGCCGGACCGTGGCCGTCCGGCCCGCCAGCAGGCCGAGGATCGGCGCCAGGTGCGCCTGGTGCTCGGCCTGCGTCGGCCAGGCGAGGGCGCCGGTGAACGGGATCTCGGTGCGCAAAAGGCCCACTCCGGCCGCGCCCGCGGCCAGGCCATTCCTGGTCTCGGTGGCCGACGCCACATTGCAGAGGATGGTGACCGTCCGCCCGTCGATGGTGGCGGCAGGCCCGGTGTCCCGGGCCTGCCGCAGCCCGTTGGCGGTGCCCCCCGCGGTCGCGGCGGTCCCCGCAGTTGCGCCGGCCTGGCCGGATCCAGCGGCGCCGGGCCCGACCCTCAGCTCACCGGCCACGGCGTCGAGCACGGCGGGCTGTCCGCCCGGTGCCGCGAGCACCGCCGCATCCACTCCGGTGATCATGGGGAGGCCGAGGCCGCGGGCGACGATCGCCGCGTGCGAGCTGCCGCCCCCGGCCACCGATACCGCGCCGGCCAGCCCTGCCTCGGAAAGCTCGATCAGGTCGGCCGGGCTGACCTCGCGCCGCACCAGGATGAAGTCGCCCTCCGGCCGGGGCGGCGCCCCCGCCGCGGCGAGGCGGTCAAGCACGGCCTGGCCCACCTGGCGTACGTCGCCTGCCCGCTCCGCCATTTCGGGGACCGGCAGCCCGGCGAGCACGCTGGCCTGCGCTTCGGCTGCTGCGAGGACCGCGCCGGCCGCGCCGCTCCCCGCGCTTACCGCTGCCACCGCGGGCTCCACCAGCGCGGGATCCGCCGCGATGAGGGCAGCCACGCCGACGATGTCCGCTTCGTCGTCCCGGCCAGCCACGCGGAGCCGTTCGGCCAAATCACGACGCTCGGCGGCGACGGCGGCGAAAGCCCCGCGGACCTGCTGCGCCGTCGCATCGGCGGGCGGGCCCAGGTCGGCGACGTAAAGCAGGCCCGCAGCCGTGCCCTCGGACACCGGTCGGCCGGTGAAGCGCGCGGGCTTGGTCATGGAGCCTGCTGCGCCGCGACGTCGCGCAGAGCGCCGAGGATCAGCGCCATGGACGCCGCGCCGGGGTCCTCGTGCCCGACGCTGCGCGGGCCGAGGTAACTGGCCCGGCCCTTCAGCGCCTGCATCGAGATGGTGGCCTGTGCGCCTTCCTGTGCGGCGGCGGCGAGCGCGGCGAGGGCGCCGTCGGCCGGCGCCCCCTCCGCAACGGCCTTGGCGAGCGCGCTGACCGCCGGGGCCAGCGCGTCCACCATGGTCTTCTCGCCCTCCCGCGCCGCACCCAGCTTCTGCACCCCGGCCAGCGCCGCCTCCAGCGCTGCGGCCAGCGCGGCGAGGTCGGCGTCGGGCACGTCACCCAGCGCCTTGCCCGCCGAGCGCAGTGCCATGCCGTACAGCGGCCCGGACGCGCCGCCCACCTTGGAGATCAGCGTCGATCCGGCCAGCGTCAGCACCGCGCCCGGGGTGGGCGTGTCCTTTTGTTCCAGTGCCGCACTGACCGCGCCGAAGCCGCGGGCCATGTTGATGCCGTGGTCGGCATCGCCGATGGCCGCGTCGAGCTGTGTCAGGTGGTCGCGCTGTGTCACGACCGCGGCCGCGGCCGCGGTCAGCCAGTCGCGGAAGAATGCGGCGTCCATGGGCACTCCTTTGCGGTAGATGTCTCTACCGTCCCCAGCGCAGGGCGGGCGTGTCCACCGGTGCGTCCCAGAGCTGCTCCAGCGTGTCGGTCATGCGGCACACCGTCACCGAGAAGCCCTGCATCTCCAGGCTGGTGATGTAGTTGCCGACCAGGTTCCTGGTGATCCGTGCGCCCTTGCCGGTCAGGTACCTGTGCACCTCGTTGTAGACCAGGTACAGCTCGATCAGCGGGGTGCCGCCCATGCCGTTGACCATCACCAGCAGGTCGCCGGTGAGCGGCTGGTCGGCGTGGATGGCGTCCAGCGCGGCGGCAGCCAGTTCCGCGGCCGGGGCCAGCGGGGCGCGGCGGCGGCCCGGTTCGCCGTGGATGCCGATACCCAGTTCGATCTCGTCGTCGCCAAGCTCGAATGTGGGCTTGCCCGCGGCGGGACTGGTGCAGGAGGTCAGCGCCACGCCGAAGGAGCGGCTGCGCTCGTTGACCTCGGTCGCCACCGCAGCCACGTCGGCCAGCGGCGCACCGCGCTCGGCGAGCGCCCCGGCGATCTTCTCCACGAAGACCGTGGCACCCACGCCGCGACGGCCCGCGGTGTACAGCGAGTCCTGGACGGCGACGTCGTCGTTGACGACCACGGAGGTGACCTCGATCCCGTCATCGGCGGCCAGTTCCGCGGCCATCTGGAAGTT